>JANYDM010000076.1 GCA_025363575.1 Betaproteobacteria bacterium
GGCTGGCTCAGCGCTACACAGAATTGGCGCACCCAACACCTAAAACAACAACAATGGAGGTCGTCATGTATGCCGTATTGAGATTAAGAAAACTAAAAACGATCAACGATATTGCAATGGCGGGAGCACACAACGCCAGAAAAATGAAGCCCACTAATGCCGACCCTAGTTCGACACCGAATGCATCGCTTGAAATTTCTTCATGGGCATTTTTAGATTTTTTATATTCACCTCTGGAAATTTTGCCCGTTTAACCTCTTTAAGCTTGTCTGCCAGATTTAACACATTGGTATAGACACCACGTTGCCCCAGCAAATCGTGCCCCAATAGCTCTTCTAATCTGTCGGGATGAGCACCCTTCTGCTTTAACGTGTCCGCGAACAAGTGGCGGAATGCGTGAGTGACCTTCCCTTTTTCTTTCTCATTGATGCTTTTGAGATAGGTGTCGAAATGGCCGCTGGCAGCATCACCGTAACCATTGACCTCGCTATGAGGTAATTCATAGAACACCCTTGCAATGCCCGCCTTCTTTAATAACTTTACATATTCAATGAAACCCAACTCAATCAACGTTGGATGCAGCGGAACAAAACGCTCACTTGCTGAATTCTTGATGCTCATGTCCGGACGCTTCGCATGAATGTATATGTAGTCAATATTGCGATACCGCAATACGTCATCGCAATAGAGCTGTGCGATCTCATTGATGCGTCCGCCTGAAAAAAGCATAACGAGCGGACACCAATAATCCGCTGCAATTCTGAAATTAAGATAGGTCTTCGGATTAAAAATGTTTTCCAGTTGGGAAGAAAAAAACGCCTTATTCCTCTTAGCACCTGTCTTTGTCGGACGCTTGGAATCTTTTTTCTTTACAACTGACGAACGGTTTTGCAAAGGGTTAACGCCCTTCAATTTCCGTTCATCGATGCACCAGATAAAAAAAGTATTAGCCCGCTTGATGTGGTGATGCTGTGATAACGCTTCCAGCGGTTTGATTTTTTCAGTCTCGTTTAGCCTCAAAATTTCGCTTGGGGTCTTGCCTTGGAAAGCTCTCCTCTTATGGGCATTGGTCGGCCACTTTTTTAAAAATTCTTTGTAGGCATTGATATCGTCATCCGAAACCTTGTTGATGGGTTTATCAGCGATGACGACTTTAAGCAATTCAAGTGTCGAGCGATATTGCTTGGTCGTTTTTAGATCGACACCACTCGGCTCTTTTTCTATCAGAAAGGCGTCAATCAACGCATAGAGATTCTCGCCGTCCTGCTCTGGTGCAGGGCCATCGGCGAACTTGCTCAAATCAAGCTTGTTGATTTGCTCACGTGCGACGATCATCTCCTCGGGCGTATCAACCGTTAATCCGAATACGCCTTGGCGGGTGATCGATTCGATCTTGATTAATTCGCGAGTGTCGTCCGGATTTATTTTTTTTAAGAGTTCGCTGACGCTAGGCGGTTTCATCGCTCTCCCCTTCAATCGCTGGAACACCCTTCGACATTCTAAATACAAAAGTGCTGCGGACGCACGTGCGATTAAATAATCGGCGGTGCCAAGCGATCGAACGATAAAGCGTTTTGCAAGAAGTGGACGGAGGGCTTGCGGGACTTTTATGCGAAAGTAATAGCCGCTGGGGCGGCGAAGCATATTTTCCATGGCCGGGATACCTTTCGGGATACCTTGGCCATTTCAGTCCCGCAAAATAAAAAATCCTAAGTCAAAGACTTAGGATTTTGGTGGAGGTAAGCGGGATCGAACCGCTGACCTCTTGCATGCCATGCAAGCGCTCTCCCAGCTGAGCTATACCCCCACGAAAGACCGCGGATTATACCGACGAGGCCCCCTCCTGTAAAGAAAGCCGGCACCCGAAAATCGCTTTAGCGGCGTGGACATGCGTGCGCCAAGCGCATCGCCCGAATTTTGCAAGCAAGACGCGGAGCGCCCGGGCGCGCAGGGTAAGTCAGGATGCGTCCTCGCGTGAAGGACAACGCGCAAATTCGATCAGGAGCGATATCATGAACGGGAAGATGACTATAGCTTCGCGCTATCCGGACCATACCTCAGGCTTCATATTCCACGACGCGAAATGAACGGCGATCTGCTGAGCGGCCTCACGCCGCCGGCTCCCGACACCGAAGCAATCGGCGCGGGCGCGCTACTGCTGAGGGCTTTCGCGGACCCCGCTGAACTCCTGCCCGCTTACGAGCGGATCGTTGCAGCTGCACCGCTGCGCAATATGGTGACTCCGGGCGGCTATCGAATGTCGGTGGCGATGACTAACTGCGGCCGCGCAGGCTGGGTCGCGGACCGCAGCGGCTATCGCTACGACGCCATGGATCCAGTATCGGGCTCGACCTGGCCGGCGATGCCCGCAGTCTTTTCACGGCTGGCAACAAACGCTGCACAAGCTTCCGGTTACAGCGGATTCGAGCCTGATGCGTGCCTCATCAATTGCTATGCGCCCGGTACGCGGCTGAGTTTGCATCAGGACAAGGACGAGCGGGATTTCAGCGCGCCAATTGTCTCGGTATCGCTCGGACTACCCGCAAAGTTTTTATTCGGTGGATTGAACCGTAGCGATCGTCCGCGGCGCTTTTTGCTCGAGAGCGGCGACATAGTAGTGTGGGGAGGCCCGTCACGTCTCGTCTATCACGGCGTGGCGCCGCTCGCCGACGGCGCACATGCGCTGACCGGACGCTGCCGCATCAATCTCACGTTCAGAAAACCCCTAGATACGATCAGGCGGGGAAATGCCGGAGCTGTGCGGTCATGCGCGCCAACACCTGCTCGCGGCCGATCAGCTCGAGCGTCGCGTCGATCGACGGCGTGTGCGCGGTGCCGGCCACCATCACGCGCAGCGGCATCGCGATTTTCGGCATCTTTACATTGTGCTGCGCAACGACTGATTTGACGGCGGCATTGATCGCGGCGCGATTCCACTCCCCTTCCGCGAGCCGCTGCTGGAGATCGGCCAGCGCGGACTTGATCGCACTCGTGTAATACTCGGCCTTGAGCGCCGCCGGCGGCTCGATCGCCCCGTAGAAATACACGGCGAAGTCTGCAAGCTCGACCAGCGTGCTCACTCTGTCCTTGATCAACGCGATGACGCTTGCGAACGGCGGGCCGCTTTCAACTTTGCGGCCGTCCCGCTCAAGAAACGGCAGCGCGAGCGAAGCAAGCCGCTCGTTATCCGCTGACTTAATGTACTGCTGGTTCATCCACAGCAATTTTTCCCGGTCAAAGCGCGCCGGCGATTTGCTCACGTGTGCCAGGTCGAACCATTCGACGAGCTGCGCGCGTGAAAATATTTCCTCGTTACCATGCGACCAGCCGAGCCGCGCCAGGTAGTTGACGAGCGCCTCCGGCAAAAAACCTTCGTCGCGATATTGCATCACGCTCACCGCGCCGTGGCGCTTGGACAGGCGCTCGCCATCGCCGCCCAATATCATCGGCAGGTGCGCGAATTTCGGCAGCGTCACACCCAAAGCCTTGTAGATGTTGATCTGGCGCGGCGTATTGTTGACGTGATCGTCGCCACGTATCACATGCGTGATATTCATGTCGATGTCATCAACGACGACGCCGAAGTTGTAAGTGGGCACTCCGTCGCCGCGCAAGATCACGAGATCGTCGAGCTCACTGTTGGCGATGGTAATCAGGCCTTTGACCTGATCGTCCCAGGTCACCTCGCCGGACAGCGGCGTCTTGAAGCGCAAGACCGGCGTCACCCCGGCCGGAGCAGTCTCTTTTGAATCGCGCCAGCGCCCGTCGTAGCGCGGCTTTTCGCCGCGCGCGCGCTGGGCTTCGCGCATGGCGTCAAGCTCCTCCTTCGAGCAGTAGCAATAATAGGCGTGGCCCGCCTTTAGCAACTGCTCCGCGACATCCTTGTAGCGCTGCAGGCGCTGCATCTGGTAAAACGGGCCTTCGTCGCAATCGAGACCCAACCAGTGCATGCCGTCGAGAATGGCCTGCACCGACTGCTGCGTCGAGCGCTCCAGATCGGTATCTTCGACGCGCAAGATGAAGGTGCCCCCCTGCTTCTTCGCGTACGCCCAGCAGAAAAGCGCTGTGCGTGCGCCGCCGATATGCAGATAGCCGGTGGGACTGGGGGCGAAGCGGGTTCTCGGTTTCGTCATGCGCCGCATTGTACCTGACGGCGTGCCGGATCTGCCGCGCCGGCAATGCGAGGCGCCGCGGACTCAATGCATGCGTCTGGTCTTGCGCTCGCTCTTGCGGTCTTGCGCGTAGATGCTGACGAGCAGCCAGAAGCCGCCCGTCGCGGCCGCCAGAAACAGCAGCATGGCCAGCCCCGGATAGCCGAACAGCCTGAACTCCGTATCGATGCGCATTAGCAGCGACGCGCCGATGATGAGCGCGGCGAGAATGATGCCCATCGTGATCCGGTTGGCGATTTTCTGCATGGCTTCGAGCACGAGTTTCGTGTCTGGCGCCCTGACCTTCACTTCGAGCTCGGCATTGGCGACGGAATCGAGGATGCGGTTGAGCCGTAACGGCAGGCCGGAAACGAAATCCTTCATCTCCAGCATGCTTCTGAATACGTTGCCCTGGGAGGCATCCTTGCCCATGCGCTGAGACATGATCTCTGTCGCATTACGCCGCACGGACGCGCTGGTGTCGAATGCCGGGTCGAGCACCTTGCCCACCTCATCGAGCTGCAGCAACGTCTTGCCGAGCAAGGTAAGTTCGCTTGGCACGAAAAGGCCGTTGTCAGCGGCGGTACGGCTGATCTGCAGCAGTGTTTTACCGACGTTCATCCGGCGCAAACCCTGCTCCGGCTGCAGCGCCGGCAGCTGGCCGATGCGCCGCGTGAATTCTGTCGCATCGAACTCCTCCGTCGTGCGGCTGATGCGTATCGCGACTTCGGCGGCTTCGTCGCTCTTGCCTTCGCTCACCGCCAGCAGGATTTTCAGCAAGCTCTCCTGCATGGCGGGTGTCGTATGACCGACCATTCCCAGGTCGAGCAGCGCAATATGGTTGTCGCCGGTGACGAAGACGTTTCCCGGGTGCGGATCGGCGTGGAACATGCCGTCGACCAGCACCTGCTTCAAGTAGGCGCGGAACAATTGCTCCGCGAGCGCCTCGCCTTCGAGCTCGAGGCGCGCCAGCGGGCCGAGCTTTGTAATCTTGCGCCCGCTCACGTAGTTCATGGTGAGCACGCGCCGCGTGCTGTAGTCCGCGATCGACTGCGGCACTTCGATCAGGTCGAAGCCGGCGAGATTTTTGCCGGCGATGATGAGGTTCTGCGCTTCGCGCTCGTAGTTGAGCTCCTGCTGAATTGTGATGCGCAGATCTTCCAGCATGGCGAGAAAACGATAGTGCCGTCCGGCGTCGGTGTGTTCTTCGAAAAACTCGGCGATCTGCGCGAGCACTTCGAAGTCTTCGGCGATCTGCGCCGCTATGTAGGGCCGCTGCACCTTGACCACCACCGGCCGGCCGTCGCGCAGTGCCGCGGCATGCACCTGCCCGAGCGACGCTGCGGCCAGCGGAACTTCGTCAAAACTCGCGAAGGCCTTGGAGATGCGCACACCGAGCTCGCTGGTAACGATGTGCTCGACTTCTACGAACGGAAACGGCTTAACCGTATCCTGCAGCCGCGCAAGCGCCTTCAAATAGGGCTCAGGCAGCAGATCAGGGCGGCTCGCCAGCAACTGCCCCAGCTTCACGAAAGTCGGGCCCATCGCTTCGAGATCGGCCGCGAGCTGCTCCGGCGTAGCGCCGCTGGCGGGCGGCGGCGCATCGGCGGCAACGTCGAATCCATCGTCATTGCCTAGCTGGCGCACAAGATCCGAGCGCCCGTACTTCCAGAGCAGGATGCAAATGTCCTTGTAGCGTTTCAGGTGGTGCGCCGCGAGGTTGATTTTCATGCGAGTCGTTCAGGCTATGAGCAATGCGATATTGTTTTCGATTTGCGTCGGCCAATCTGTTCGCTGAGACACATCCCGCCGTCCGACAGAGGTTGTCCGACACGAGCATGCGCCTTTCGCTGCTAACTGCGCGTTTTGGGCCCTCGGCAGGCGCGCGGTCTGCCTTACGCGGCCGTCAGCGGTTGCGGCCGGCTTCCCGCCGCCCGATAATGACCGCGCAGCATCCCGGTGGAGAACAACATGGAGTCACTCGTTCGTTGCGCCGGCGACGGCGTATTTCCTAAACTCGAAAATCTGTCTCTGCGACCTGCGGCCCCATGGTATTGCCATTCACACCAGAGCGCCGATCGGTGAAATCGATGACCCTGTACAAATTGGCTCTGCGCATGGTCGCCACGGTCCTGCTCGCATCGTGCGCAATGACGCCGCACGCCCCGCCTGCCGCGCGAGCCGAGCTCGCACCCACCGGCAAGCTGCGCGCGGGCATCAATCTTGGCAATGGCGTGATCGCGACATTCGATCCCGCGACCGGCAATGCGACCGGCATAGCAGTCAATGTCGCGCACGAACTGGGGCGCCGCTTGGCTGTGCCCGTCGAACTCGTCGTCTTCAAACAGGCCAGAAACGCTGTGGACGCATTGCAGGCGGGCGCGCTTGACGTCGTGTTCGTCGCCATCGAGCCGGTGCGCGCCGACGTCATGGACTTCTCCGCGCCTTACGCGGAAATCGAAGGCAGCTACGCGGTGCCAGCCGGCTCGCCGATACGCGCGACTGCGGAGGTCGATCGTCGGGGCGTGCGCATCTCGGTGGTCGCGAGAAGCAACTACGATTTGTTCCTGACGCGCACATTGCAGCATGCGACGCTGGTGCGCGCGGAGACTACGCAGGGATCGGCCGACGAGTTCGTCGCCGGCAAAGTCGATGTGCTCGCCGGCGTTAGACAGCGCGTCGACGATGCAGTAGCGCGCGCGCCCGGTTCCCGCGTATTGCCCAACCGCTTTATGGCGATCCGCCAGGCGATAGGCACGCCCAGGGGCCGCACGGCGGGACTCGCCTACCTGCGGGAGTTTGTCGAAGACATCAAGGCGTCCGGCCTCGTCGCGCGCGAGATCGAGCTTGCCGGACTGCGTGATGCCACCGTGGCGCCGCCTGCACCCCGCTGATATCCAGCTATTCCGGCTGTGCAGAGTCGCCTTCGCCTTTGGCCCACCGCGTCCCCGCGAACTAGGCTCGTAAGGCGTTGTCAAATTTACCATTCAGTCGATTTCTGCCGGCAGAGCCCGTTAGGCCGGCATAGCGGGGACATAAATCATGATGCGAGAAATTCTCGGCGTGGCGCAGGGCGAGCCCGAATCACGCCGGCGCTGGTTCCACGACGAATACTTCGACCTCTTTGTATGGCAGGACCAAGCGAGCGATGTCACTTCGTTCCAGCTTTGCTATGGCATCGACTCGAGCGAGCAGGCGCTCGAGTGGCGCAGCAGCGGTGGGTTTTTTCATGACGGCATAAAACCCGCGGCACCGGATGCCGGCACGGAAGCGCGCCGCACGCCCGCGGCCACGCGGGCGACAGACGCCATGACGTCGCGCTTCGTGTTCGCGGCGCGCGCTTTGCCCGAGGACATACGCGCCGCCGTCACGTCGAAGATCCGCGAGTATGCCGAGAAGGCGGCGGCGATACCGACACGGCGCCGGCAAGTGCGGCGCGCCGAGTGGCAGCAACAGGAGCCCGCGTCCCGCGCTGCTGCGGGCCGCCCGCCGCTTAAAAACCGCAACTGAAACTCTAGGGTTTGAGTCCCAGCCGCTCTACCGCGCGCCGCTCTTCATCGGCCGCACGGCGTGCCCACTGCAGATAGTCGTCGCCCGCCATGTAGTACGGCGCCATGCCGACGCGGTCGAGGGCTTTGACGAATACCGGGTCGTCCATTGCGCGGCGGAAAGCGTCGTGCAAAATCTTCACCACCTTGGGATCCATACCTTTCGGCCCGGCAATTCCCCACGGCGAATTCGCGACGATGCCGTAGAGTTCCTTTAGCGTCGGCACGGCTGGCGCGCGCGATGTGCGATTGTCGCCCCACATGACAAGTGGCCGCGCCTGACCGGCCTCGACCAATTCCCATGGCGGCGAGCCGGCTTGCGCCGTCACCTGGCCGCCGCGCAGCGCGGTGACCGCATCGGCGCTGCCTTTGTATGGCACGTGCAGCCACTGAACGCCGAGGCGGGCCGACAGATCCTCCATGGTCAGATGCAGGCTGGTGCCTATGCCCGGGCTCGCGAAGCTCACCTTGCCGGGATTGGCTTTGGCATACGCGATGAATTCGTCCCACGTCTTCCACGGTGAATCGGCGCGCACGCTGACGCCGAACTCATAGCCGGCAACGTTCAATATCCACGTCAGGTCGTTGAGCGGATCAAACGCCGTTTTTACCATGTGCGGCAGGCGGAACACGCCGAGCGGGATCTGCGACAACGTATAGCCGTCCGGTTTGGCGCCTGCCGCCATGTTTTGCGGGCCCAGCGCGCCGCCGGCGCCCGGCCGGTTGTCGATCATGATTCTTTTCCCGAGCTGGCGCGCGGCGACGTCGGCGAGCGCGCGCAGCGCGATATCGGTGTTGCCGCCTGGTGTCCACGGGCAGATCAGCGTGATCGGACGCTCTGGAAATGCGTCGGGCGTCTGCGCGTGCGGCGCGCCGGCGTACGCACACGCGCAAAACACGATAGAAGTCAGAATGCGTTGCATAGAGATCATGAGCTATGCGTTCGCCAAGTAATGCCAATTACATCTTGAGCCCCATGCGCTCGATGACCGCCCGCTCCTCATCGTTGATCTGCCGCGCGAATTTTGCGTAATCTTCGCTGCTCTTGTACACATTGTCCTGATCCAGCCGCTCGAGGACTCTCTGGTAAGCTGGATCTTCCATGCCTTTCCTGATCGCGTCGTGCAGGATTTTCACGATTTTCGGGTCCATGCCTTTCGGTCCCGCGATGCCATAGGGCGAATTCGAAACGATGCCGTAGCCAAGCTCTTTCAGTGTGGGCACGTTCGGCCAGCGCCGCGTACGGTTCTCACCCCACGTGACGAGCAGACGCAGTTGCCCGGCGTCGACCATCTCGCCCCATCCGGGGGAATCAGCCATCGCCGTCACTTGATTGCCGCGCAGGGCAACCAACGCATCGGCCGCGCCTTTGTACGGCACCTGCAGCCACTGGATGCCTTCGCGCCCGGCAATCTGCTCCATCGTGATGTGCGGGCTGGTGCCGTGCCCGGGCGTCGAGTAGCTCACCTTGCCGGGGTTGGCTTTCGCATACGCGATGAACTCCTGCCATGTTTTCCACGGCGAATCCGCGCGCACCGCGACGCCGAACGTATAGCCCGACACGTGGATGATCCAGGTGAAATCGGTCAGCGGATCGAAACTGCCTTTCTGCATGTACGGCACGCGGAACACGGTGATCGGCATCTGCGAAATCACGTAGCCGTCCGGTTTCGCGTTGACCATCGACGCCGGGCCGAGCGTACCGGCGACGCCAGTACGATTCTCGATAACGACTCTTTGCCCGAGCTGCCTCGCGGTCGCGTCCGCGAGCGCGCGCATCGCGACGTCGGTCGGCCCGCCCGCGCTGTAGGGGACGATCAGCGTGACCGGCTTCTCGGGAAAATTCTGCGCGACCGCGCACGACATCGTCCACATAGCCGCCACGCCGCATAATCCACGCCATGATGCTGTCCACATGATGCCTCCTCCGTAAATTGTCATGTCTTTTGCTGCTGCGTCTTTGCCGCGAGCGCCTGCTTGCGTTCGACTTCGCGCAATCGTAGCACCCGCCTCTGCACCTTGCCGGTGGTCGTCATCGGCAAGGCGGCTATGAATTCGATTTCTTTCGGGTATTCATACGGCGCGAGCTTGCCGCGCACGTGCTGCTGGATTTCGACCTCGAGGTCTTTCGACGGCGAGATTCCCGCCGTCAGCACGATGAATGCCTTCACGATATTGCCGCGCTCGGCATCGGGGCTCGGCACCACCGCCGCATTGGCCACGGCCGGATGCTTGACGAGACAGTTCTCGATCTCGGACGGGCCGATGCGGTAGCTCGCGCTTTTGAACACGTCATCGGCGCGACCCTGGTACCACAGATCGCCGTCGGCATCCATTTTCGCGAGATCGCCCGTGCGGCACCAGTCGCCGGTGTATTTCGCGCGCGTCGCGTCGTCGTTCTTCCAGTAGCCGAGAAAAAACACGGCGTCCTTTTCGCCATCGCGCCAATGACGGTTGACGGCCACGTCGCCGATCTCGCCCGGCGGCAAAGGGTTGCCGTCGTCGTCGATTACCGCGACCTTATGTCCCGGATACGGCCGTCCCATCGAGCCGGGCTTGGCCGGCCATAGCGCGTGCGAATTGCCGACGATGTAGTTGATCTCGGTCTGGCCGAACATTTCGTTGACGGTAACGCCAAGCGCTTCGCGGCACCAGGCAAACACGGTTTCGCCGAGCGCTTCGCCGGCGCTCATGATGCTGCGCAATGCGAGGTCGTATTTCTCGCGTGGCCTGGCGACCGTCTTCATCATCATCTTGAGCGCGGTCGGAAACAGAAAGGTATTGGTCACTGCGTACTTCTGCATCAGGTAAAACGCTTTCTCGGGATCGAAGCGGCCGCGGTAGCCCAGTATCGGCTGGCCGAAATAAAGCGTCGGCAGCAACGCGTCCATCAAGCCGCCGGTCCACGCCCAGTCCGCCGGTGACCAGAACAAATCGCCCTCGCGCGGGAACATGTCCTGCGAATGCTGGAAGCCGGGCAGATTGCCGAGCAAAGAACGCTGGGCGGCAAGCGCACCTTTGGGCGGCCCGGTCGTGCCGCTCGTGTAGATCAATATGGCGGGTTCTTCAGCGCACGTGTTCACGCGCTCGAACCGCGGCGCCGCCTGCTCGAGCAGATTTTCCCATGCGTGAACATTGGATTCCCGCGCGCCCGCCACGCCTATGATGTGTTCGAGGTGCGGACAAGCATCGCGCACCTGCACAAGGTGCGGCATCGATGTCTCATCGCCCAGTGCGACGACTGCTTCGCTGTTCTGCAGCCGGTACTCGAGTGCGTCGGGTCCGAAAAGCACGGACAACGGCATCGCGACCGCGCCCATCTGATAGCAAGCCACGTGCGAAATGGCGGTTTCCGGCCGCTGCGGCAACACAATGGCGACACGGTCGCCGCGCTTGACGCCGAGCGCGGCCAGCGCATTGGACAGGCGGTTGGCCTGCTGTTGCAGATCCCAATAGGTATAGGCGCCGGTGCGGCCGGCCTCATCCTCGTAGTACATAGCGAAGCGATGCCGTTCGCGCGCCCAGCGGCCGCAGCATTCCCACGCGATATTAAAGTGCGGCGGCACCTGCCAGCGAAATGCGGCACAGATCTCGCGGTAGCGGTCTACCTGCAACGGGTCTCCTCCGGCGCGGTCGTTTTTGTCTTGCGGCATCGATTAGAATACCGCTCTATTCGTCCGTGAACAAACAAATCAGGAATGAGACAGGCTCTTAAATGATCTACGCCGCTATCGTCGGTCTCGGCCGCTGGGGACAGAACCTCGTCGACAGCATTCAGGGCAAAAGCGACAAGATCCGCATCGTCGCCGGCGTCACGCGCACGCTCGAAAAGGCCGCCGCGTACGCGAAACGGCAGGATTTTCCGCTCTATGACAACTACGGCAAGGTGCTGGCCGACCCGCGCATCGCTGCCATCGTGCTGGCGACGCCCCATTCACAGCATGCGGCGCAAATCATTGCGGCCGCGAAATCCGGCAAGCATGTGTTCACGGAAAAACCGTTTGCGCTGACAGCAGAAGACGCGGCCGCCTGCGTCGAAGCCTGCGCCAGCCATAACGTTACGCTTGCCGTCGGCTACAACTGGCGGTTCCAGCCGGCGCTGCAGGAAATCCAGCGCATGCTGGCCGACGGCTGGCTCGGCAAGTTATTGCACATCGAGGGCAATTTTTGCGGGCCGAGCGTCTATCGCTTCGGTCCCGAGCATTGGCGGCTCAATCGCGAGGAAGGCCCGGCCGGCGGCATGACCGGCCGCGGGGTCCATGTCGTCGACGCCATGCTGTACTTAGCGGGCCATGTCGACACCGTGCACGCGCAAAGTTATCGCCGCGTCCTGGATTACGGCATCGACGACACGACTTCTATGCTGTTCCGCTTCAAAAATGGCGCCACGGCTTATCTCGGCACATGCATCGCGACGGCCGAAACGTGGCGCATGCAGGTATTCGGCGAGAAAGGCTGGGCGGAGGTCGGCGACGTCGAGCATCTCACGACGTGGCCGCTGCGTGTCTGCTATGTCGACCGCGCGAACCTCAACGTGCATCAGAAACCGCAGACTGTATCGTTTCCGCATCTGTCCACCGAGCGCGCGGAACTCGAGAATTTTGCCGATGCGGTCAAAGCGAAAAAGCGGCTGGCGGTTGCGGGCGGCGACGAGGTGCACGGCGTCGCGGTGCTGGAAGCGATACTGGAATCGGCAAAACTGGGCAGCACGGTCAGGCTCGCCTAGCGATCCTGCTGGCGACGCTGCAAGCCCGACGCGGGCGCCGCTACTTTTTTAGTACGCCCGGCGGCGTGCGGTTGAGCAGCGCGGCGTTTTCATCCTTGCGCACCTGCTCGGCGAACTTGATGTTCTTTTCCACTTCGTCGAGATACAGGTTTTGCCCGCCAAAATGCTTGTGCGCGAAATGGTGGCTCGCATCGAGATCGACGTCGAGCCGCTTGCGGGCGACCTGGAAGAATTCCGGCGTCTTCATCACGAGGTCGAGGCCTGAGGCATAGACGACCAGCGGCACACCCTCTGACGTACGTTTAGTGGCGATGCCGCCCACCACGAATTCCGGATAGAGACGATCGCGGCACTTCTCGAGATAGCAGCGGTCTGCCATCTGCGCGATGATATCGGCGGAGCCCAGCATGGTGCCGAGGAGGCGGTGGATCGGCGCCTGCACCTGAATGTCTGCCACGCTGATCTCATAACCGGTGAAATGGATCAGCTTGGCCGCGATACCGGCGAGTTTCGCCATGCCCAGCGTCGGCAGATAGCGCTCCAGGAAATGCGCGCCGCGCGAGACATGCGTCAGTGTCAACTCGGCGCCGTTTTGATGCTGCTGATCGCTGAGCTCGCGCACGTAGCCGCAGTCGTGAAAAAGCGCCGTGATCACCCCCAGCCGGAAAAGCGATGCGTCTATCGGCTGCACGCCGACGCGGCCGCGCTCGTAGCCGTTGATCAGGCGCGCCATTGCGAGCGTCACGTCGAGCACGTGCTGCGTATCGTGGTAGGCCGTGTCGCATGAATGAAACCCGGGGTATTCCCCGCGATAAAGCTGCGCCATGTCGCGAAACGCCTGATCGAGCTGGTCCGTGGACGCGCCCTGATAAAGCTCGCGATAAATGCGGTCTATTTCATCATTGACAGCTTGCGGATCAGTAGTTTTGATCTCAAGACTCACGTCGTATTCGTTACTGCGGGAACTCATGAGCGCCCCGTTTTTAGGCTGTGCCGTCAATTACTGCAATATACATGCCGACGGGTCATTCTGGATAAGGGCGGAGAAAACAGCCTGGCAGCGTGACAAACTTCACGAAAAACGCCGGCTGCTGGGTTAGACACTGTCTAGCATGCCGGAAATCGCATCGTTGCACCGACGGCGCCACGGCATGCTGCAAGGGCAGCCACACCCTGGACATTTGCAACGACTACGTCGCCCAGTATGCGTTTTTTACCGGCGGCGCATCCGCCAATCCCTATCGGCAAAAAGAAAAAGCCGGGTCGCCCCGGCTTTTTTAATGGGTACTCGCTTTTTCTTAGAACTTATATCCGAGGTCCAGCATCCAGAGATTTGTATGGGATGAAGTGCCAGTGGTATATCTGTCCACATCCAGGCGGACGAAAATATTGTTGTTAATGTCGTACTTCGCGCCAATTCCATAAGTTAAATCAGTCTTGCTCCCGCTCGTCGATGCAGCGCCGCCGGGTCCCACCACCGTGGCTGAAGATCGGAGGTTCGCCAACCCTAACTTGCCCAATAAGCTGAATTGCGGTGCGACAGGCAAAATGCCCACGGCATTGACGTTCCAGCCTTTTGCATTGACCGACGCACTCACTGGGCCCGCAAGGTTGCCACCGCTCGCGTTATAGGTTTCATTGGTCGACCCAAGATAACCGCCTTCGACTGCAACATTTTTCATGAACTGATAACCGAGCTGTAATTTGTAAACCGTCGGGTTGCTAGTGCTGGATGCAAAACCCGTTGCTCCCACTGATCGCAGCGCATTGTCCAGGGATTGCTGATCATCGTTGCTGAACGTTCTGCCAACGCCCCCCAACACGTAGAATCCCACGTCCGGTGCGTCCGCGGCAAACGCGCAAGGCGCGCCGATAAACCCGACTATTGCAGCCAGCATTAAAGTCATACGCTTCATTTTTCCCTCTCCCGTTGGTATTTTTAAGAGTGCCCTTATTCATGACAAGGACATCTGAATAATTCTACGTTGGCCTCGTCAGCATCTCAATATTCATAGCCTGTGAGGACAAGACACCGAAGATACTATTATTCGTTGCAGTGCCGTAACTGTATGATTAAATTACGCTGACTTAAATATTTTGCGAAAAGGCCAGCGTTGCAGATTTACCACAGTCATAATCGTCAGACGCGCGACGAGTCCGCAGGGGCTCCAGCTTTCACCACGCGCCGCTTGAATTCTTCGACCGTTGCGTCCACGCGCTGAAACACCGCGCCTTCATCGCGCAATTTTCGTATCAGCCGCTCGAGCATCATGATGCGGTGGCCGCGGCCGCTGATGAACGGGTGGCAGGTAAACGTCAGCACGCCCCAGTCGACCGCTTTCTTCATATACATAAAATCCGCGATCCAGTTCTCTAACACGAGGCCGGCGTTCATGAGTCCCGGACGGATGGCATTGCCCGTGCGCATGTACTCGAAATGCGGCGCGTCGTCAGTCGTCCAGCTGATCGGCATCTCGACCAGCTTTGACGCGGCGCCGAACTTCATTGGCCGGTGCAGTTCGACTACATCGTTCGCGCGCGCGTAGTACGGCAGGTAGTCGTGTCCCATCATGCTCGAATCGTAAGTAAAGCCATGCTGCAGAAACAGGTCGACTGAATGCGGGCTCAAGTCCCAGCCGGGCGACCGATAGCCGCGCGCGTACTGGCCGGAAATCCGCTTGATCGCTTCGTTGCCGCGCACCAGCTCTGCCTCTTCTTCCGCGCGCGACAGCGCCACGGGAGAAATATGCCGCCAGCCGTGATGGCCGATCTCGTGCCCTCCGTCGACAACGGCTTGAACCGCAGCGGGAAAAGTTTCTATCGTGTGGCCCGGCACGTACCAGCTCGACCGGATGCGGTATTTTTTCATCAGCGCGAGCAGCCGCGGCGCACCGACGCGCGGACCGAACTCGCCGCGCGATACCGGCGTCGGCGTCGCGGCGCCGCGCGCGACGAAGCCGGATATGCCGTCGAAATCGAATGTCAGACAGACAATGTGCTTCGCCACAACGCGCCCGCATGAAAAATGTGCGTGCGATTATATAGCAGCGTCCACGTCGCGCGCGGCCGAGCGTGGGAAGCGCCAATTCGCTATCATGCGATTCTCATCCAACCTCACCCTCCGCCACAAACCATGTCCGCACATCTCGTCCAGAACTGGCAGGTCCGCAAGCCGCTCGCGCGCTCGAAAAACGGCATCGTTGCCACACAGAACAAAATCGCCGGCGAAGCCGGCGTAAAGATACTCAATGCGGGCGGCAACGCAGTCGATGCGGCGGTCGCCACCGGACTGGCGCTCGCCGCCGTCGAACCGTGGAACAGCGGGCTCGGCGGCGTGGGCTTCATGCTCGTCTACCTGGCGAAAGAGAAAAAAGTCCACGTCGTTGATTTCGGACCGATCTCGTCGCATAACGTGAATCCGGCCGATTTTCCGCTGACCGGCGGGTTTACCACCGATCTCTTCACGTGGCCGACGGTCAAGGACGACCGCAATGTGCACGGACCCAATTCGATCGCAGTGCCCGGACATGTCGACGGCCTCGCGACGGCGCTGGCGAAATTCGGCAGCAAATCGTTCGCCGATGTCATCGCGCCAGCCATCGAGCTCGCCGACCAGGGCATGGCGGTCGATTGGTACTTGACGCTCAAGATCGCGACCACGGCGAAAGAACTCACGCGCTATCCGAGCACGCGCGACGTCTGGATGAAGGACGGTTTTCCCGCGGTCACGCCGCCGGGCGCGCCGCTGCTGCGGCTCAAGCTCACCGGCCTCGCCGACACCATGCGCAAGCTGCAGAAGAACGGGCCGCGCGACTACTATGAAGGCGAAGTTGCAAACCTGATCGTGAAGGACATCGCAGCGCTCGGCGGCATCATCGACGCCACCGATCTGAAAAATTACCATGCGCGCATCGTTGCCCCCCTCGAAATGGATTATCGCGGCGCACGCATCGCTTTTGCCGGCGGCCTGACCGCCGGCCCGACGATGGCGCGCGTGCTGGGCGGGCTCGCCAGCCACAAGTTTTCTGCCGGCAAGCCGGATGCGAACGCTTTCGTTGCCTATGCGCAGGCGCTGCGCGAGGCCTATGCCGACCGGCTGCAGACCATGGGGGAGATCGATGACAGCAAGAACCCCGGCTGCACCACGCATCTGAACGTAGTTGACCGCGAAGGCAACATGGTCGCGCACACGCAAACGCTGCTCTCGGTGTTCGGCAGCCGGCTCGTGCTGCCCTCCACCGGCATCCTGATGAACAACGGCATGATGTGGTTCGACCCGCGCCCCGAGTCGCCGAATTACTTCGCGCCAGACAAGCGCCCGCTGACCAATATGTGTCCGGTCATTGCACGACGCGGCGATCACGCCTGGTTTGCGATGGGCGCCTCCGGCGGCCGCAAGATCATGCCGGCCGTCATGCAGCTATCGTCGTTCATCGTCGACCACGGCATGACGCTCGAAGATGCATTCCACCAGCCGCGCATCGATGCGAGCGGGGGCGAGACGGTTGGCGTCGACCCGCGTCATGCGCCCGGCGTGCAGAAAATGCTGGCGGCGAAATTCCCCGTCAGTCCGACCGAGCTCGTTGTCTATCCGACGAATTTCGCCTGCCCGAGCGCGGTACTGCGCGACCCGGTCAGCGGCGAACATCAAGGCATCGCCGACGTGCTGTCGCCGTGGTCTGGTGCGGTCGCTCAAGCGTGAACGTTCATTACTGCCTCGTTCTCTGCCTTCTGTTGCCGGCAATTGCGAATGCGGCCGAACCCGCCGCAGCGTATCCCACCAAACCATACACTACATTGTTCCGTTCGCCCCTGGCGGCCCGACGGACATCATGTCGCGCGCGATCGGCGAGAAAGTCGGCGCCGCGTGGGGTCAGCAGGTAGTCGTCGACAATCGCGCCGGCGCGGGTGGCAACATCGGCGCCGAGATCGTCGCCAAATCCGCGCCGGACGGCTATACGATGATGATAGGGCACGTCGGCACGCACGCGATCAACGTGAGCCTCTATCCCACAGTTAATTTCGATCCGGTCAGGGATTTCACGCCGATTTCCCTGATTGCGACTTACCCGCTCGCACTCGTCATCTATCCGGGCGTGCCCGCAAAATCAGTGCACGAACTGGTCGCACTCGCAAAGGCGAAACCGGGAACGCTCAACCTCGCGTCCGCCGGCAGCGGCGGCCCCACGCACCTTGCGGGCGAGCTATTTAAAACGTCTGCGCATATCGACATCGTCCACGTGCCCTACAAAGGCAACGCCGCCGCTCTGACCGCAGTCGTCGCCGGCGAAGGCCATATGATGTTCAGCAACATGCTGACCGCGATGCCGCACGTGCGCACCGGACGCCTGCGCGCGCTTGCGCTGTCGTCTGCCAAGCGCTCGCCGCAGGCGCCGGATTTGCCGACGATAGCGGAGTCGGGGGTGCCCGGCTACGACGTGCGGCCGTGGTACGGCATTCTCGGACCCGCCGGCCTGCCGCCGGCGATCGTGACGAAATGGAACCGCGAAGTCGCGCGCGCGATCGCGCTGCCTGAAATGAACGAGCGCTTCATCGCCCAAGGCATCGACCTCGAAGCGAGCTCGCCCGAAGCGTTCGCCAGCCTGATCAAAGCCGAAGTGCCGAAATGGCGCAAGGTCGTCAAGGACTCAGGCGCCCGCGCCGACTGATCAGTCCGCCTTGATCCCCGCGTCGCGACCCACGCGCCGCCATTTCCTGAGCTCGCTGCCTACGTGCTCGGCGAATTTTTCGGATGATCCGCCAACGGGCTCGATGCCCGATTCCGCGAAGCGCTCCTGCAACGCGCGTACCGCAAGCGCGCGGTTGATTTCATCATTTATTTTTTTAACGACCATGACCGGCGTGGCGGCAGGCGCCCACAGCCCGTACCAGTTGTCGAATTCATAACCGGGCAGGCCCGACTCGGCAATGGTCGGCAACTCCGGCGCTATTGCCGCGCGGTGCGCACCGGTCGTTGCGATGACGCGCAGGCGGCCAGATTTCACATGCGGCTGCAGCGACGCGAAGTTGGCGATGAACATGTGGATTTCCCCTGATATGGCAGCGGTCGTTACGGGCCCGGTGCCTTTGTACGGGACATGCACGAGTCTTACATTGGCCAGCGAGCGGAACAATTCGGCCGCGAAGTGCCCCACCGAGCCGCTGCCGCCGGACCCGTAACGGACTTCGTCCGGCCGCACTTTGGCGAGCGCGATGAGCTGGGCGACTGAGCGTGCCGGCACGCCGGGATGCAGGGCAAGCCCGTCCGTCTGCGTGACCGTCAGTACGACAGGCGCGAAGTCTTTTTCCGGGTCGTAGGGCAGCTTCGGGTAGATGGCCGGCACGAAAGTAAAATTTGCCGTCGTCAGCAGTAACGTATAGCCGTCGGGCGCAGCCTTCGCGACGCCATTCGTGCCTATCGTTGTTGCACCGCCGCTGACGTTGTCGACGATGACCGGCTGTGCCCACGCTTCGCTCATTTTTTGCGCGAGCGCGCGCGCGATGAGGTCGGTGCCGCCGCCCGGCGCGCTCGGCACGACTACGCGCACGGATTTACGCGGATAGTCCGTCTGCGCATGGACGCCGCCCGCCCCGGCGGCACAGCAGGCGCCGGTAATGGCATGCCACAAAAAACGACGCAACATTTTTTTATCGCCTCCCTTTCTTACCTTCTATAGCATGCAACTCGCAACGCGCGCAAACGACGCGGCCGGCGCCGCGCGTTTGCCAATCGCACGCAAACAGTGGATTATTCAGGGCAGCCGCATCGTCCGCGGCCGCGCCGCACGTCGCGGCTATTTTTACCGCACACCCATCAGAAATCAGCGAGGAGGAATCACCATGCTTACCCGACGCCTGGCGGAATTTGTCGTCAACACTCGCACTCAAGATATCCCGCCGCAGGTACTGGCGGGCTCGCGTCACGCGCTCGTGGATACGCTGGGCTGCGCACTCGCGGGAACGCTGGAGCCCGCCGCCGAACTCGCTGCGCGCTGGGCAGCGGATGCCGCGCCTGCCGGCAAGGCATCCGTGTGGGGCCGCAACCAGAAAACGTCGCCGGCCGAAGCCGCTTTTGCGAACGGTATTGCGGGACATGCGCTGGATTTCGACGACAGCCTGCCGAGCCTGCGCGGGCACCCGAGCACGACGATGGGACCCGCTGCAATCGCTGTCGGCGAAATCACCGGCGCATCCGGGTCGGCGGTGCTCGCCGCGTTCGCGCTCGGCCTCGAAGTCGCCGGCAAGCTCGGGCGCGCGATCGGGCCCAGCCATTACCTGCGCGGCTGGCACACCACCGCGACCATCGGCACATTTTCCGCGACGACGGCGGCGGCGCGGCTGTGGGGGTTGAATGCCGCTCAACTGCAATCCGCGTGGGGTCTGGCAGCATCGCAGGTGAGCGGGCTTGTGCGCAATTTCGGCACGATGACCAAACCATTCCATGCGGGCCACGCTGCGCGCAGCGGCGTGCTCGCCGCCTGGATGGCGCACCATGGATTCACCGCGGACGAAAATATTTTTGACGGCAAAGACAGCTTCTTCTCGACCTACGGCAACAATGATGGCGAAGCGCTGACCGCCAGTATCGAGCGGCTCGGCAAACCGTGGGAAATGCTTGAACCGGGCATCTACGTTAAACGCTGGCCGAGCTGCTACTGCAACGCGCGGCCGGTCGGCGGCATTCTAAAAATGATCGCCGAGCACCACATCCGCGCCGATGAAGTCGAGGCGGTTGAAGTCGGTTTCCTGCCGGGCTCCGACACGGCGCTCGTCAGCGAGAACCCGCAGACCGGCCTCGAAGGCAAGTTCAGCATCGAATACAACGCGGCCGCAACGCTGCTCGACGGCAAGCTGACACTCGAGACCTTCACGGATCCCATGGTGCAGCGCCCCGCCGCGCGCGAGCTGATGAAAAAAGTGAAGCGTTACCGCATCGACGCCCCCGGGACTTACTCCGGCGTTGTCGGCCACACCGACGTCATGATCGCGACCAAGCGCGGCCGGTTCAACTTGAAAGTGGAACACGCGCCCGGCTCGCCCGAATGGCCGATGACCGAGGCGGATCGCGATGAAAAATTCCTCGACTGCGCCGGCCGCGTGCTGGGTGCGCCGGGCGCGCAGCGTTTGCTCGAGCAATTGCGCAAGTTCGAGTCAATTTCGGATGTAGGCGCGTTGATCAAGGCCACCGTGCCGCAGGCGGGCGGCAAACCCCAGCCCGCGCGTGCCGATGTTGCGTAACGCCGTACCCGCGCTGCTGATCGCCGGTTGCGCGCTTCTACAAAGCACGCCTTCGCGCGCGCAGGATTATCCTGCTAAGCCGATACGGCTGATCGTGCCGCAACCGCCCGGCGGTACTTCCGACATATTGGCCCGCATCTTCGCGAAAAATCTCGCGGAAAAGCTGCGGCAACAAATCATCATCGACAACCGCGCAGGAGCGAGCGGCACGCTGGGCACCGATCTCGCTGCCAAGGCGACCCCCGATGGTCACACGCTGGTGTTCGTCTACACCACGCACGCGACTACGCCCGGCATCTACGGCAAGCTGCCGTACGATCCCGTGGCCGATTTCGCGCCCATCACCATCGTCGCCGCAGCGCCGCTGTTTCTCGTCGTGCATCCGAAAATTCCGGTCACTTCGGTCAAAGAGCTCATTGCGTACGCGAAAACGCGACCCGCCGAGCTTAACTTCTGCTCGGCCGGCAACGGCAGCGGCAGCCATCTCGCCGGCGAGCTCTTCAATACGATGACCGGCGTGAAGCTCACGCACATTCCCTATAAAGGTTCGGGGCTCGCAATCACCGAATTGATCGGCGGCCAGGTGCAACTGATGTTCGCCGGCATCGTGCCGATAGATCCGCATGTGAAAGCAGGCCGGGTGCGCGGCATCGCTGTATCGAGCGCGAAACGCTCGTCCGCGATTCCACAGGTGCCGACCATCGCCGAATCGGGACTGCCCGGCTTCGAAGTCGTGGGCTGGTACGGCGTGCTCGCGCCGGCGCACACGCCGCGCGCGATTGTGGAACGGCTGCATGGAGAATTCGTAAAAATCCTGCAAACGCCCGAAGTCCGAGAGCGCCTTCTGAGCGAAGGCGCTGAGCCTGTCGGCAATACGCCCGCCGAATTCACTGCGTTCCTCAAGACCGATATCGCGCGCTGGGCCAAAGTCATCAAGCAGGCCGGCGCCAGACTGGATTGAGCGCATGGCGAACGCAGTCTTTGGTTTCATCGCGGCAATCGCGGCGGCGTTTGCTGCGGGTGTAGTCCATGCGCAAAACTATCCGGACAAACCCATTCGCATCATCTCGCCGTTCACGCCCGGCGGCGGCACTGATCTGATGGCGCGCCTGATCGGTCAGCAACTGACGAAAAGCTGGGGCCAGCAGGTCGTCGTCGAAAACAAACCCGGCGCCAACGGGATGCTTGGAGCGGACTTTGTCGCCAAGGCAGCGCCCGATGGTTATACGCTGCTCGTCGGCACCATGGGCACGCATGGCATCAACGCGAGCCTCTATAAGAAATTGCCTTACGACACCATCAATGATTTCGCGCCCGTCACCGCATTGATAACGTCGCCTATGCTGCTGTGCGTGCATCCGTCGGTGCCCGCGCGCACCACCGGCGAATTCATCGCGCTCGCGCGGGCGCGCCCGGGCCAGATCACGTTCTCTTCGGCCGGCACCGGCAGCGTAGGCCATCTCGCCGGCGAACTCTTTAACTATCTCGCGCACGTGAAAATCGTGCACATACCGTATCGCGGCGCCGGCCCCGCCGCCATCGACCTCATGAGCGGCCAGGTGCAGGCGATGATGGGATCGCCGGCGGCCGCGTTGAACTTCGTGAAGATCGGCAAAATCCGCGCGCTCGCGGTCACCAGCCGCAATCGTTCGGCGCTCGCGCCGGATATCCCGACGCTGGCCGAGTCAGGGCTGAAGACTTATGACGTCACGACCTGGTACGGCTTGTGGGCGCCGGCGCGGACGCCGAACGCCATCGTGCAGCGGCTCAACGCCGAGGTGAAGACCATGCTCGCGCTACCGGAGATCAGGCAGCAACTCGCGACGCAGGCGCTCGAGCCGCTTGGCAATTCGCCCGAGGAATTTGCGGCGCTCATCAAAGCAGAGCTCGCGAAATGGGCGCAGGTCGCGGCCGGCGCATCGATAACGCCGGAATGAACGGGACGCGCGGTTAAAACCGATTCACGCGGAACGGCGCGATATCCATAGTCGGCGTGCGTCCCGCGACGAGGTCGGCGATGATGCGCCCGGTCGGCGCGCTGCCGACGAGACCGATGTGGCCGTGGCCGAACGCGTAATAGGTGTTCTTAAATCTGGTGGCGCGCCCTATTACCGGCCGTGAATCCGGCATCGACGGGCGGCGCCCCATCCAGCGCGTGCTGTCGACTTCGCGCACCTGCGGGAACATGCGCTTCATGTGCTGCACGAGCACGTCCGCGCGGCTGTAGTCCGGCTCGGCGTCGATGCCGGCGAATTCGGTCTGGCCGGCGATGCGCGTGCCCATTTCCATCGGTGTTACGAAAAACTTGTTTTGCGCCGAGCATACCGGCATCGGCAGCTCGAGGCCCGGATCCGAGAACGTAACGTGATAACCGCGCTCGGCCTCGAGCGGCACGCTGTCGCCCAGCTTCGCGCTGAACTTCCCCGAATGCACGCCGGCGCACAGCACGAGCTCGTCGAACTCCATGCGGCCGGCGTCGGTCAGCAATGCCTGCGGACCGTTCGACCCCATTTCGATATCGAGCACTTCGCGCTGCACGATGATGCCGCCGTCTTTCTGGAATTGCTGCGCATACATTTTTGTCAGCCGCTCCGGATTGGTCACGTAACCCTGCTCCGGCAGATGAACGCCGCATGCATAGTTGCGCCCCAGTGCCGGCACCATGCGCTCGACGCCCGCGGCATCGAGCTCGTTGCAAATCACGCCGCGGTCGCGCCGCAGCTTCCACGCGAGCGCGTCCTTGCGATAGGACTCGACGCTGTCGTACACGACGACGTAGCCCGTTTGACGAATGATGTCGGAACAACCGGCTCGTTGCGCGAGCGGCCCGTGCGCGTCGAACGTCTGGCTCAAGAGACCGATCAATGCATCCGCGGTTTCTTCGATATGCGCCAGCCGCGTGCTGGTGACGAAACGGAAGAGCCAAGGCAGCGCCTGCAAAAAATAGGACGCCCGCACCTTGAGCGGCCCGAGCGGATCGGCGAGATAGCCCGGCACTTTTTTCAGGATGCCCGGCATCGCGATCGGGACGCACGAGCCCGGCGAGAGGATGCCCGCGTTGCCGAACGACGTGTACTGGCCGGGCGCCAGCTTGTCGACGACTGTGACATCGTGACCGTCGCGCCGTAAATACGCAGCGGTGGCGATGCCGACAATGCCGGCGCCGATAACGGTAATTTTTTTCATTCGGGTCGATCCGGTGAGTGATGAACTGCGTGTGCCGCAATTATGGCAAAATTCAACCACATCTTCTGCATTTTCCTGGCATTCTTCCCCGCATTTCCATTCGCATGCCCAAATACGACAGCATAGTCATCGGCGGCGGCCTCGTCGGCTCTGCCGTCGCCTACGGACTTGCGCGCCGTGGGCTTAGCGTTGCGCTGCTCGACGAAGGCGATGTCGCTTTCCGTGCGTCGCGCGGCAACTTCGGGCTGGTGTGGGTACAGAGCAAAGGTATAGGCGTGCCCGAATATCAGCGATGGACGCGCCAGTCGTCGACACTGTGGGACGATTTCGGGCGCGAATTGAAAGCCGAGACCGGCGTCGACGTCCAGCACGAGCATCGCGGCGGGCTGCATATCTGCATCACCGAAAAAGATTTCGCCGAGCGCAAGCACGCGATGGAACAGCTGCATCTCGAATCCGGCGAAACACGCTTCGAATATGAAATGCTCGATCAGGCGCAGCTTAAAAAGCTGATGCCCGAGATCGGGCCGGAAGTCACGGGCGCGAGCTACACGCCGTACGACGGCGCGGCGAACCCGCTTTATCTTCTCCGCGGTCTGCATACCGCGCTGCTGAAACGCGGCAGCCATTATTTCCCGCGCAGCAAAGTCACGGCGCTGAAAGCGGCGCCGCATGATTTCACCGTCACGGCCGGCGGCCATACCTTCCACGCGCCCAAGCTCGTGCTCGCGGCCGGCCTCGGCAACAAAGATCTGGGCGCGCTCGTCGGCCTCAACGTGCCGGTGCAGCCGGTGCGCGGTCAGATACTCGTCACCGAGCGCGTACAGCCGGTCTTGAGCATGCTCACCATCTGGGTGCGGCAGATGGCAGAAGGCGGCCTGCTGATAGGCGAATCGCGCGAGGAAGCGGGCTACAACGACGTAACGACGCCCGAAGTGCAGCGCGGGATCGCCGCGCGCGCGATTACCATGTTCCCGTTTCTGCGCGACGTGCGCATCGTGCGCCACTGGGCAGCGCTGCGCGTCATGGCGCCGGACGGCCTGCCGATCTACGCGCAGTCGGCGCAGTTTCCCGGCGCTTTCGTCGCTACCTGCCATAGCGGCGTGACGCTCGCCGCGGCCCACGCGATACGCTATGCCGGATTCGTAGCCGACGGCGCGCTGCCAGCCGAGGTCGCGCGCTTCACGAACCAACGGTTCGATGTTCAAAACGCTGCCTGACGCCGCGGACGCGACCGTCGCCGTCCACATCAACGGTGCGCCTTTCAGCGCGCCGGCGGGATGCACCGCCGCGGCCGCGCTCTTGCTGGCAGGTGCGATACCCACGCGCACGACGCCCATAAGCTCGGCGCCGCGCGCGCCCTATTGCATGATGGGCGTGTGTTTCGAATGCCTGGCGGAAATCGACGGCGTGCCCAATCAGCAGGCCTGCATGGTGCCCATCGCCGACGGCATGCGCATCGACCGCCAGGCCGGCAGCCTCAAAGTAAAAATATGAGCAGCGTGTTCGATCTCGTTATCGTCGGCGCGGGCCCCGCGGGGCTTGCAGCGGCGGCCACCGCAACGGATCACGGTCTGCTTACTGCGGTGATCGACGAGCAGGCCGAGCCCGGCGGCCAGATTTATCGCGGCATCGAAACAAACAGCGCGCAGCGCCCGGGCCGGCTCGCGCTGCTGGGCCCCGACTATGCGGCGGGCCTCGCTCTCGTGCAAAAATTTCGCGCAAGCAAAGCCGAATATTTTCCGCTGACAACCGTATGGCAAATCGACGGCGGCCGTCAAGTCTTCGTTCGCGGCAACGGCGGCGCCGCGCGCCTTACGGCCAAACGCATACTCATCGCCGGCGGCGCGATGGAGAGGCCGGTGCCGATACCCGGCTGGACGCTGCCCGGCGTGATGACTTGCGGCGCGGCGCAGACCCTGCTCAAGTCGTCGGGCATCGTACCGGCCGGGCGCTTTGTGCTTGCGGGTTCGGGCCCGCTGTTGCTGCTGCTCGCAACGCAGCTTGTGCGCGCGGGCATCAAGCCGACGACCGTTATCGAAACTCGCTCGAGCTATCTGGCGTCGGTTCGCCACCTCGCGCGCTTTCTTGCGGCGCCCGGCTATCTCGCCAAGGGGTTGCGCATGCTCGCCGATCTGCGCAAAGCCGGCGTCGAGATTCGCCATGGCGCGCGCAACCTGCAGATACGCGGCGACGATCGCGTGCGCGAGATCTGCTACGAATGGAGCGGCCAGACGCAGCGCGATGCCGTCGACGTGGTCTTGCTTCACCAGGGCATCGTGCCCAACATGAATCTCGCGCTGTCACTGCGCTGCGAGCATTTCTGGGACGACGCCCAGCGCTGCTTCTCGCCGCGCCTTGACGAATGGGGCAACACGTCGATCAGCGGCGTGCAGGTCGCCGGCGACAACGGCGGCATCATAGGCGCGCAGGCGGCGGAAATCAGCGGTCGACTGGCGGCACTGGGCGCGGCATGCGATCTCGCGAAGATGGACACCGCTGAACGCGACAGTGTTGCAAGACCGCTGCGCAGTGAGCTCGCTGTCCATTTGCGCGCGCGGCCCTTTCTCGACGCGTTCTATCGGCCGCGTACAATCGCACCACGTCAGCCGGACACCATCGTTTGCCGCTGCGAAGAAATCCGCGCCGGCGAAATCCGCCGCATCGTCACCGAGCAGGGCTGCCCCGGCCCGAACCAGATGAAATCGTTCACGCGCTGCGGCATGGGGCCTTGCCAGGGACGCCTGTGCGGGCTGACGGTTGTCGAGTTGATCGCCGAATGCCGCGACGTCTCGCCCGCCGAAGTCGGCTACTACCGCATACGCTCGCCGGTGAAACCGGTGACTCTCGGAGAAATTGCGAATTTAGACGCTTAGATGAACTTGTAAATTTCAATTAGAACTAGGGACAACTTAATTTGCGTCTTGGCCCCTCTGGATACGAATTCAAGCATTTTCCCGAGACTGCGGCCGACTTCATAGGACCACCTGGAAGGTGACAATTTATTTTTTGTGCTCGAACTTCGAAAATTGATTTAAGAAGGAGCAAGCATGGACGAATGGCGTGCGCGAATGGGTTTTCTCATCCCCCCCGGCACTCCCACCATCGAGCGCGAGATGTACAAGCTCGCGCCCGCGGACGTGTCGGTGCATTTCGCGCGCATGGTGGCGCGCGGCCCGGTCGGGACGCTCGAAAATCTGCAGAGCCGCGCCGCGAGCCATCTCAAGCACATGGACGAGACGGTCGAGATGCTGGCGAGCGTAGAGCCCAATGTCATCGCGCTCGCGCACACGGCCACCAGCTACACGCTTGGCAAAGCCGGCGAAGAGAAACTCACCAAGCATCTTGAAGAGTTCACCGGTATTCCGTTCATCTCCGCGCTGCGCAGTGCGGTCGCTGCTTTCGGTGAGCTGGGCGTGCGCCGCATCGCGATCGGCACCGCCTACGATCAGGCGCTGACGCTCCGCGGCAAAGCCATATTCGAGGAATACGGTTTCGAAGTCGTCAATGCGGAATGCCTGCCCGACGTGAAAAGCATATTCGACGAGACGCCGCGCCGCGTGTACTCGCTCGGCACGAGCGCGGACCGGCCCCAGGCCGAGGCGTTGTTTTTCAGCGGTATGGGATTGCCGACACTAGCAGTGCTTGCCGCGCTGGAGACCGATCTCGGCAAGCCGGTTCTGTCGAGCGCGAGCGCGCTGATGTGGAATGCATTGCGCACCAGCGGCATTGGCACGCCGGTAACCGGCTACGGACGCCTGCTGGAAGACCGCAAGTACCGCTCGCCGCAGGCCGCGCGCCCGCGGCGCTAAATCATTCCGCCTTTATATTCGCGCTGCGTATGACGCTACCCCAGCGCGCAATCTCGGCGGCGATGAACTTCTGAAAATCCTGCGGCGACATCGCCGGATACTGATCGACACCGAGCTTTTGCAGCGCGACGCGCGTATCGGGTGATTTAAGAATTGCCGTCATATCCGTAGTTAGACGCTGCGTTACAGCCGGCGGCACATTCACCGGCGCCACCAGGCCGAACCAGTTGGCGAAGTTCATGCTCTCAAAGCCTTCTTCCTTCAGCGTCGGCACATCAGGCAAATCGAAGAAGCGCGTTTGCGTGGTAACGGCATAGACCTTCAGCTTGCCCGCCTTGCGCATCGCCACCGCGCTGCCCGCCGGCAGCATCTGCAAGTCGGTATGCCCTCCCAGCAGCGACGTGATCGCCGGTGCCTGGCCTTGGAACGGCACGTGCAGGACATTGAGCCCCGCGACTGATTTCAGCGTTTCCATGCCGATCTGCGAAGCGCTGCCGAGGCCCGCTGACGAATAAGTAAACTTGCCCGGCTGCGACTTGACCAGCGCGATCAGCTCGCGCGCCGTGCTCGCCGGGAAATCCGGGCGCGACACCAGTGAGAATGGATTGATCGCGAAAGGCGCGATCGCGACAAAATCCTTGAGCGGATCGTAAGACAGCTTTGTGTTCATGTTAGGCGCGATCGCGTGCGTTTCCGCGCTCGCCAGCAGCAGCGTGTAACCGTCGGCCGGCGAGTGTGCGGCCGCTTCCGCGCCGATAACGCCGGCCGCCCCACTTCTGTTATCGACCACGACCGACCCTGACATCTGTTCGGACAAGCGCTGCGCGATGACGCGGCCTGCTGTATCCGTGATGCCGCCAGCCGGCCAGGGAACGATAAGTTTGATGGGTTTGCTCGGGTAAGGCTGTGGCGGGGTCTGCGCCAAGGCTGGTGCAGCGCTCAAGCAAATCGCGCCGACCAACAAAGCCATCAAGGCCTCTCTCCACGGAAGTTCCTGGTTTCGTTTCACATACTCTCCTCAGATTCTCTATTTTATGCCGACGGTTCGCGTCGATTTTTATTGAATAAAAAATAAACGCGGTCACGCTGCGCGACAGGCTTTATTCCTGATTCGAAGATTGCGCGCCTGATCCCGATGACCAACAGAGGACTTTATCCGCTTGAGAAATCAGGTGCCATTGTGCCGCGCCACCACCGCGACGCCAACTGCGAGCAACAGACACAACGGCGAATACAGCAGCGTGTCGAGCCTGGCGAACCGACTGCCGCGAACCTGCTTGAAGAAGCCCACATACTTGAATTCGCCAACGGCACGCGCCAACAGTCCCAGAGCCAACGCAAACGACGACCAGGTGAGAATCCACGCTGGCACGCCGATATGGATCAAGCCGCCTGTCGCCGCCACTAAACAGGCGAAGAGCAGCAGCACAACACCGATGGCAACTGTAGCTCTGGTGGAAGGAACAAAAAGCGGCTTACCCGCAACGCTCGGCACCGCACCGCTTACGCCCGTGCCCGGCAAGAGCGCCATTCGAAAATGCCACAGCGCCAAGACGACGAACGTCAGGCTCACGCACCAAGCAAGAGTAATGTTCACTTGGATTTAAACGTGCCGTTCTTTATCGTCATTCTTGCGATTGCCGGAGCTCAGATCGCAGCAATTAAGAGCGTCACTAAACGAGAAGCAGCCGTCCGCGCCGGAAAAGTCACAAGGTAAATCGCAGCCGACGTCACACAGCCCATGTTGAGTGCGCAAAGTGCCGCTGGGAAATTTAGAGTAACGCCTATGTGCGACGCCGCACAAATAAGTGCGACGCCGCAATACTGCGAGACCGGCGAGAACTCCGTATCTCCGCACCGCCCGAAATCCAAGAGCTGAACAGCTTTGGCGTCCAATGTGCACGCGGTACGCGCAACCGAATCCTTTGTACGGAGACACGTAACGCTGATATCCGATTATGGCGGCAAAAATTGCTGCGCGCATATAGAGTTTTTTCTGGAAGGTTGAAAAAAGCCAGGCTCAACTAATTGCGCAAACACGTAGTAATTGAACCCGCCCCTACTCTTCGTAATTTGAGCCTGGCCCCTTTAATTGTTTTGAAACCATTGTTTGCAGTGGTCCGACCCGGATCGGGCCTATTTCTTTGCCGTTACGGTGCGGGTAATCAGCCATTCATCATGAGCTTGAAGCGGAATCAGCAGAGAGTGTGCTGGATTGAGTTCCCGATTTGGAACAGTCCGCATGCCCCCTCCTAATCCGCGTGACTGCCAAGCCTGCAGGTCGGGGTGGGTCTGACTGCAACCCACAAAGGGCGTACCGAATCCAAGCAGATGAGCTGCCCTTCCACCGACCCAGAAAAACTCCTCGCGCCGCGCGACGACTTGCTTGTCTTCATTTCTAGTAATTGCAGTTTCCGATCGATATGTATTCAGAAAATCATTCAATGGCGTTGCTTTCTTGGTTTCCAGCAAAAAGTCCGAGGACGGCGGATTAGGGTCGTAGAACACGCGAGGACGCGTTTCGTTTGAATCATAAGTGTTCGGCCAGCTATCCGCATACATGCTGAGCGTTACAAAACCAGAAATGTAAAGGCGATATGTAGGAAAAGGTTTATCGGGAAGCAATGCGGGCCCTGCACGCGAGCAGGCAATCTTTACGGATGTGATTGCAGTGGCAACGTATATCAGTGGAATGGAAAGACCAACGGCGACAATCACATACCCGACGACTTGGCTTCTGGTGAGTCTGGAATAGTAGATACCAGCGGCAACCACAGCTGGAATGTAAGCAATTGCAAATAGGTCGGGAAGTGTGGCCACTTTGCGCAACCTCTTTCGGGTCGGACCCCGCTATGTATTTATACCATCACATCTTCGTTCGAAAAAATCAACGTTTTTTGGTCTTAGAGGTGCATTTTCATGGCACAAATCGCGCATATACGCGCCAGACGGCTGACGTACCAATTCGAGCGAGGCACGTCACCCCTCTTAGGAGATCGATTTTGATAGGGAAATGCACCTTTAAGCTTCAATTCGCACTTCTTAAATCGCATTTATCGTTATGAAACCATTGCTTGCAGCGGTCCGACCCGGAATGGACCCGGAATGGCCGCCGTCGGGACACAGGCGCAACTCACCGCGAGACCTCAGGGTCTGACCCCGATGAACAGCAGTCGTCAATTGCAATCAAATCCTAAGTTATGCCAGCATCATACCTAAGGGCCGGTTTGCAACGGTATGACACCAAGAGTAAGGTATGAAGTGACACAAGGCCGTGGTAATGAAATCCGAATATGCCGGCTGAAGGTGTCCACCAATTCTTGGCTGACATCGGGAGCGACGAGTGCAATATCGCGAAATATTGGCGCAGTTCGTCGGACCGCTGCTGCGTATCGTCAAAGCGATGTTCGCCTGCATCGGTTTGCTCATCATGTTTCAAATATTCAGCAGCGCTGCCGCCATTTGGGATCATGGCAATCGGTACGGCGCGCAAACCATGGTTTGGCTCATTTTCCCATTTGTAGCGGTGTGGACCTGCTGGAAGGTAATGAAGCGGGACAGGCCCCCGCTGGAGGATATCGTCGCGAAGCTCAAGAAGCAGGTATGGGGGGAGTTGAAGAGAACCAAATCGACTCGTTCGGAGCAAACCGAGGAATTGCAGTACGTTGAACGCCGGATAGCCAAAATGAAAGCTTCCATCCCCGGCCTTGCGGATACGGGGCAACGTTTACTTGAATACCAGACAATGCTCAATGAACGACTGTGGTGTCCCAGATGTTGGATACGCAGCGGCGTCAATAACCCGCTGGCAGCAGAAGAGCCCGGGGACTTCAGTCGAATAAATTGTATCTCTCCCAAGTGCACATTTGCTCTCAAGGCGCCCAACGGTTGACCGCCAAACGCAAGGATCATTGTGATCGATTTTAAATTTCTGCTTTTGCATTGCGGCCCTGGTGGACGGTATGAGTTCGCAGGCAAGCTTTACAAATTAAAGTATGTGCGCGTCTGCCTGGCTATTGCTGCCTGCATTGCTTTGTTTTTCGTGCTGACGATACTGTTGCTGCTGACCGGCGTAATAGATGCAAGGGGTTCCAGCAAGAATGGTCTTGGCGCAATATTAACGCCTCTGTTTATAGTCGCCATCGTATCAATATGGAGAGCTATCGTCCTCGTCGAGGTCAAGAAACCTGAAGCCACAGATTACATGCCAGTGCTAAAGAAAATTGCATCGCAGGAACGCGACAGGCTTGAGTCAAACAGATCAAACAATCAGGCAGAACTGATCCACCTGGAAAAGCGGAAAGCAGAATTGGAAGCTTCCATGTCCGGCACAACGGAAACGGAACTGCGGGCGGCTGCATATCAGCCTCATCTGGACGGAAAGTTCTGGTGTCCTCGTTGCTGGATCAGGGATGGCGCCAAGAATGAACTCGGGCCGAGTGGATCTGAAAGTTCCGGCAATATGAAATGCATTGCCCCAGATTGTCGGTACTTGTTTGTCGCTCGGTAACCGCAACCAGCGCGACCAGCACATAACCGGGTCACACATACATAACCCATAACCCATAACCGGGTCAGGCTTGGCTAATTGCATAATGCCTTCCGGTCAATAAAAACATCTGCGGGGTCAGAACCCAGAGCTAACCCTTATTCAACGCTTCCCTTACCCGCCCCACCCCATAATCCCGCTCCGCCGCCTCACGTGACACCTTCCCACTACGCAACTCGTCAGCAATCGCATCCAGCGAGCGCTCCTTCGGCTCGCCATAACCACCAGCACCAGGCGTTTCAATCCGCATCGCATCACCGACCTTCATTTCCACGCGCGCGACTTTCGAAAACAATTCTTCCTGATCGGGCTGGCCATAGTTGCGGATGAGTTTCGCGCGGCGGCCGTCTTTGCCGCCGAACACGCCGCTGGGCACGCCGACGGTATGACTGTCGGAGCGCACGGAGAAGATGGTGCCGGGCACTACTGCGCGAATCTGGCGCGCGATGCCGAGGCCGCCGCGATATTTACCCGCGCCGCCGGAATCCTCGACCAGCGCGTATTCATCGACCATCAGCGGGTATTCGTTCTCCAGCGCTTCAGCCGGTAGGTTGGACGTATTCGTCAGATGCACGTGAACCGCATCCATGCCGTCGGCGGTATGACGCGCGCCGCTGCCGCCGCCCAGTGTTTCTAGATACACGTAGTTGCCCTGCCGGCGCGTGAGCGCACCGGAGAAGACGATCGCCGGCACGACGTCGTTGCCCGACGCCATCACGCGCTCGGGCGGCAGCAGGCCGCGGAACGCGCCGAAGATCGCGCCTGCGACTTTCTGGCAGGTAATAGATCTTGCGCCACAAGGCGCAGGCGGATTCGGGTTGACGATGGTACCGGACGGCGCGCTGATCTTCACCGCGTCGAACAGGCCGGCATTAGGCAGCAACTCCGGGTCGAGCAACGCTTTGATCGAGTAATAAACGCAGGCATGCAGCGCATTGGTCGGCACATTCATCGCGCCGCGCGCTTCTTTGCCCGAGCCCGCGAAATCCAGGCTTAGCCCGTCGTCCGCAACGCGCACCGTGACCGCGATGGGCACCGGCTCGCCGCCCATGCCGTCGTCGTCCATGTAATTGGTGAAGCTGTATTCGCCCTTCTTCAGCTCCGCGATACGGTTGCGGATGCGGCGGCGCGTGTAGGCGATGATGTCGTCGATCGACTGGCGCACCGACTCCATGCCCATCTGCACGACGAGCCCGCGCGCCGCCTGCGCGCCGCGCTCATTGGTGGCGACTTGCACGCGCAGATCGAGTGCGCGCTCTTCGGGATCGCGCGTGTTGTGCGCGATGAGGCTCAGCACTTCGGTATCGAGCACGCCCGCGCGCACGATACGGATGACGGGCAGCCGTATGCCTTCCTCGAAGATTGAGCGTGAACCACCGGCGATGGAGCCCGGCACCGCGCCGCCGACATCGGAATGATGGCCGACGTTCGCAGCGAAGAATTCGATTTTGCCTTCGATAAATACCGGCGTGATGCAGCTGATGTCCGGCAAATGTGTGCCGTTGGCCAGGTAAGGGTCGTTGCAGAGAAACACATCGCCTTCGCTGATCTTGTCGAGCGGCCACGCCTTCAACACCGCATCGACGCCGCCGTTGAGCGAGCCCAGATGCAGCGGAATCTGCGTGCCCTGTGCGATGAGTCGCCCTTTGCCGTCGAACAAACCCACCGAGCAGTCGCGCCGCTCCTTGATGTTGGTCGAGAACGAGGAGCGCACGAGCGTGTTGTTCATGTCCTCGGTGATGGAGAGCAGCCGGTTGCTGAACACCTCCATTGCGATGGGGTCAAAGATTTTCGTGTCATGCGCGACTTCGCTCATGCGCGGCGCTCCAGTCTGATGACAATATTGCCGATGCGATCCACGCTCGCGCTCTGCCCCGGCGCAAGCAATACGGTCGAGCTCATCTCCTCGACCAGCGCGGGGCCAGCAAGCGTGCCGCCGGCCGGAAGCTTGGCGCGTGCATGTACGGGCGTTTCGAGCCAGCCGTGCTTCTCGCCGAAATAAACTTTACGCGTTGAAGTCACCGCTTTCGCCACGCTGCCAGCCGTGCCGATTTCACGCAGCGGCGCCTTCGCGACGGCGCCCACCGCCTGCAGGCGACAGTTCACAATCTCGACCGCACGGCCCGGTACGTCGTAGCCGTATTCGCGCTTATGGGCGTCGCCGAATGCCTCGAGAAAGCCTGTCATACCATCTGCCGTCACGAGCGGCATCGCGACCATCACCTCGAAATTCTGCCCCTGATAGCGCGCGTCGATGTGAAAGCGGAAGGATTGCTCGTCCACGGGCACGCGCTCGCGCGTAAGCCACGCGCGCGCCTCGGTTTCCATGTCGGCGAACAGTTTGCATACATGCTGCCAGCTATCGGCCGTGACTTCGGCGATCTCACTGCGCACGAAATCGAAACTGATGTCGGTCAGCAGCATGCCGCGCGCGCACAGCGTGCCCGGCTCCTGCGGCACGATCACGGTCGAGATGCCGCATTCGGCAGCGACCTCTATCGCGTGCAGCGGCCCCGCGCCGCCGTACGCGAACAGCGCGAACTGCGACAAGTCGTATCCGCGCTCGGTCGACACCGAGCGGATGGCGCGGCTCATATTGGCGTTGGCTATGCGGATCACGCCTTCGGCCGCCTGCTCCAGTGCAAGACCCAACGGTTGCGCAACCTTCTTACCGATCACATCGCGCGCCGCCGTTTCGTCGACCTTCAGCCGGCCGTCGAGCAGCGCGACGGGATTCAGGCGATGCAGACTGATCTGCGCATCGGTAATGGTCGGCTCGACACCACCGCGCGCATAGGCGGCCGGCCCCGGATCGGCGCCTGCACTCTTTGGGCCGACTTTTAATGCGCCGGCATCGTCCATCCACGCAATGCTGCCGCCGCCCGCGCCTATCACATGAATGTCTATCATCGGCGTCTTCACCGGATAGTCCGCGACCAATCGGCTCGAGCTGAACAGCGGCTTGCCGCGATAGATCAGCGATACGTCGGTGCTGGTGCCGCCGACATCAAAGGTGACGAGGTTCTCGAAACCGGCGACGCGGCCGACTTCCGCCGCGCCGACCACGCCGGCCGCGGGGCCGGACAAGCAGGTGCGCACCGGATACGCGCGCACTGCGCGCATCGACATCAGGCCGCCGTTGGAATGAATAGTGAACGGCTCGACACTGATGCCGAGATCCTTCACGCGCGCAAGAAAGCTTTCGAGATAAGTTTCCATGCGGGGGCCAACCGCGGCATTGAGCAGGGTCGTCGACCAGCGCTCGTATTCGCGGAACTCCGGCAGCACATCGCTCGACACGCTGATATAGGCGTCGGGCAGCACGCGCTCGACCACGCGCCGCGCCGCTTGCTCATGCGCCGGATTGCGATACGAATGCAGGAAGCACACCGCGACCGCTTTGACGCCGGCCGCTTTCAGCTTGCCCGCCGCACGTTCGACTTCACTTTCGTCGAGCACAGCCAGCACCGCGCCTTTCGCATCGATGCGCTCGTGGACTTCATGACGGTGCTCGCGCGGCGCGAGGGGCGGCGGCTTGACGACGCTGTAATCGAAGAGATGCGGCCGCACCTGGCGGCCGATCTCAATGACGTCGCGAAAGCCTTTGGTGGTGATGAGACCGGTGACGGCGCCGCGTCTTTCGATCACCAGATTGGTTGCTACCGTCGTGCCGTGGCCGATATGGCCAACGTCGGCGGGTGCAATCGCGTGCATGCGCAGGAGATCGGCGATGCCCTGCTCTATCGCCTGCGAAGGATCGTGCGGCGTGGACGCGACCTTGTGATAGCTGACCTGCCCGTCTTCCTCGCGCAGCAGCGTAAAGTCGGTGAACGTGCCGCCGACGTCTATGCCTATTCTGTACACAGTTACTCGGCCTTGATACCGGCGTCCTGGACCACCTTGCGCCATTTGCCGATTTCACCGGTGACGCGCGACGCGAATGCGGCCGGAGGACTGGCGACGATGTCCGCGCCCTGGCTCGCCAGCAGCTCGCGCATGGCCGGCAGCGCCAGCGCACGCGCGGTATCTTCGCTGACCTTGCGCACGATCTCGGGCGGTGTACCCGCGGGCGCGAACAGACCGAACCATACGATCGCCTCGAATCCGGGATAACCCGATTCTGCAATCGTCGGCACTTGCGGCGTGACGGCCGAGCGCTGCAGGCTGCTGAGCCCGAGCGTGCGCAGCTTGCCCGTCTGCACGTGCGGCAGCGAAGTCATGATGACGTCGAACATCAGCGACAGATGCCCGCCGAGCAGCTCTATCATCGCGGGGCCTGTACCCTTGTAAGGCACGTGCGTCATTTTGATTTTTGCCACCGACTGAAACAGCTCCATCGCCATGTGCGAGGTGCTACCGGTGCCGGCGGTGCCGTAATTGAGCTCGCCGGGACGGGCTTTGGCGAGCGCCACGAGCTCCTTCACCGATTTGGCGGGAATCGACGGATGCACCGACAGCATCTGCGGGATCGTCGCGATCTCGGTGATCGGCGTGAAATCGCGCTGCGGATCGAACGGCAGCTTTGCGTAGAGTGAAGCCGCAACTGCATTGGTCGTATTGGTGCCGAGCAGCAGCGTATAACCGTCGGCCGGCGATTTCGCAACGTAGTCAGAGCCGACGATGCCGCCGCCGCCCGCGCGATTGTCGACGATCACCGAAGTCTTCCATGTTTCGTTAAGCCGCTGCGCCACGCTGCGCGCCAGCAGGTCAGTCGAGCCGCCGGCCGCGAACGCGACGACGATGCGCACCGTCTTGGCGGGATATGCGTCGGCGGCCAGCGCCCCACCGGCCGTCACAACTACATGAGCACCGCCGAGCAAGAGCCAGAATAGACGTCGCATGACCATCCCCGCGCAAAAAAAGAAAACTGAGGCTGTCATTCCCGCACAGGCGGGAATCCAGACGAATCGAATGCTTTTTGGATGCCCGCCTGCGCGGGCATGACGATTACATCAACTATAGCAGAGGCCGCGCGCCGCTACCGCCTCTCACCTCCACCCTAGCCCCCCTCGTCGAGGGGGAGGGAATTACTCTTTAATACTCCTTCCCCCTTGACGGGGAAAGTTTGGGATGGGGGCGAAATATCGAAGGTGGCGAAATTATTTTTTTGACGCAGGAACATCGAGCAATGAATTCGCTTCGCCGAGCGCGGGGTAGCCGGCGCTATCCGGTTGCGCGCGGAACTGCGGCGCGACAGGCACCGGCAATGCAGTCATCTGCTTGCCATCGGCGGCGAGTTTTGCCGCGAACACCCCGCGCGCGACGAAATGCGCGTCGCGCATCGCATCTTTGACGGATGCCATGACGCAGCAACAGACGTCCTTGCCCTCGAACAGCGCGCGCCATTCGTCGGCGTTCCTGGCAACGATTTTCTCCGCGACTGCGCGCCGCGTCGCCGCGGCATCGCGGGCGTCGTCAGCGAATTCAGATGTGAGTCCGATCATGGCGCAGAAGTTCTCCCAGAATCTCTGCTCAAGTGGCGCCGCAGCGACGAACCTGTCGTCCTTCGTTCGATAAACGTTGTATCGCGGCGAACCGCCGGTAACGAGATCACCGCCGGGTGTCGGCCACTCACCGGCGACTTCGCCGTTGCCCATCGCCCAGTACATGAACGTGAAGAGGTTGTCGCCCATCGCGATATCGAGCTTGCAGCCTTTGCCCGTGCGGTCGCGCTCGCGCAGCGCGAGCAGGATGTTGATTACCGCTGGATAAGTGCCGCCGCCGATATCGGCAATCAGCGCAGGCGGCGGCACTGGCGCACCATCACTGCCCGCTGCCAGCGCAAGCATGCCCGCGTCGGCTATGTAGTTGAGATCATGCGCCGCCATGTCGGCGCGCGGACCATGCTGGCCGTAGCCGGTGATCGCGCAGTAGATAATGCGCGGATTTATTTTGCTCAAGGCTTCATAGCCGAGTCCCAGCCTGTCCATTACGCCGGGACGAAACTGTTCGACCACCACGTCTGCCGCTTCGAGCAGCGGCTTGAGTTTCGCGACAGCGCCTTTGTCCTTGAGGTCGATGGCGATGCTGCGCTTGCCGCGATTGAGCATGGCGAAATTGACGCTGTCCGTGCCGAATTTCGGCGTATACGAGCGCATCTCGTCGCCGCGCCCCGGCCGTTCTATCTTGATGACTTCGGCGCCCGCTTCGGCGA
>JANYDM010000079.1 GCA_025363575.1 Betaproteobacteria bacterium
GTGGCAAATACAATTGGATCTCGGGGTGTTTTAGCACTCCGCTTAAGAAATAATCGCTTATAGGCCGTTCTACGAGGCCGACATTTGCGTGCCTACTCACTTCCGATCGAAATGAATCGAATTTCAACAAACCCTTAGAGCGCCAGCCGCCCTCAGGTTTTAATGCCCAGCATTTCCGCCGCGTGCTTGCGCGTCGTTTCCGTGATCTTGACGCCGCCCAGCATCCGCGCGACCTCTTCAATGCGCCCGGCATCGTCGAGCACATTGACGCGGCTCGCCACTTTACCGTTGCCCGTCGACTTCGTCACCTGCCATTGATGGTCGGCCGAAGATGCGACCTGCGGGAGATGTGTCACGCACATCACCTGGTGCTGCGTCCCCAGCTTCCTGAGCATCTGGCCGACGATTTCCGCGACGCGCCCGCCGATGCCGGCGTCGACCTCGTCGAAGATGAGCGTGGGCACCTGCGCGATCTCGCTGGCCGCGGTCTGAATGGCGAGGCTGATGCGCGACAGCTCGCCGCCGGACGCGACTTTCGCCAGCGGCCGCGCGACGGTCCCTTTATGCGCAGATACGAGAAACTCGATCTGCTCGAGACCGCTTGAATTCCCTTCAGCCAGCGCGGTCAACTCGATTTCGAAACTGCCGCCTGCCATCGCCAGCGTCTGCATCGCGGCACTGACTTTGTCGGCGAGTTTCTTCGCCGCCTTCTTGCGGCCGGCGCTGAGCAGCTTCGCCGCGGCAAGATAGGCTGCATGCGCTTCGCCCGCGCTTTTGCGCATGCTTGCGACGTCGAGGCTGCCGCCGAGCTGATCCAGCCGCGCGCGCGCGGCAGCGAGCGCGTCAGGCAGCGTGGCCGGCGTCAGGCGGTATTTGCGCGCGCTCGCGTGCACCGCTTCCAGCCGCTGCTCGATTTCCCTGAAGCGCCGCGGGTCGATGTCGAGCCGTTGCTGGTAGTCGCGCAGCATGTAGACGGCTTCCTGCGCCTGCGCCTGCGCGGACGCCACGATATCGATGATTTCTTTCAGCCGCGCGTCGAATTCGAGCAGATGGTCGAGGCGCGACGACACCGCGCTCAGCTGGGTGACGCTCGAATTGTCGCCGTCGGACAACGCGTCCATCGCATACTGCGCGCCCTCGATCAGGCTTTGCGCATGCGCAAGGCGCGCGTGCTCGGCATTGGTCTCTTCCCATTCGTCCGCGCTGAATTTCAGCGCATCGAGTTCGCGTACCTGCGCATCGAGCTCATCGCGTTCGGCCGCAAATGCCGCCGCATTGGATTCGAGTTTGGTGAGGTGCCCGTGCAGCTCCTGCCACGCGCGCCACGCCGCGGCTACCGTGTCGGCCGCGCCCTCCAGCCCGCCATAGGCGTCGAGCAAGCCGCGTTGCGCCGCCCCGCGCAGCAGCGACTGATGCTCATGCTGGCCATGGATATCGACGAGATGCTCGCCCGCTTCGCGCAATTGGGTGGCGGTTACGCTGCGTCCGTTGATGAAGGCGCGCGAGCGCCCGCCGCTGTCGACCACGCGCCGCACCAGATAAGCATCTTCATCACCGGCAAGATCGTTGTCGGCGAGCCAGCGCTTGAGCTGTTTCAGCTTGACGATGTCGAATTCAGCGCTGATCTCCGCTTTGTCCGCGCCCTGGCGCACGACCGACGCATCCCCGCGCTCGCCAAGCACGAGTTGCAGCGCGTCGATCAGTATCGACTTGCCGGCGCCAGTCTCGCCCGTCAGCGCAGTAAAGCCGGCGCCGAACTCAAGCTCGACGCGCTCGACGATAACGAAATCAGTGATGTTCAGTGCGCGCAGCACGTTTACCTAAGGACGAAGGATGAAGGATGACGGATGAAGAAAAACGTCGCTGCCGCATAGCGGCGCTTGCCCTGCGCATTCGTCCTTCATCCCTGGGTGGCCTCGGGCCATTGCGCCTTCATCCTTATTTTTAATAAAACTCCGTCCAATGCAGCTTGGCCCGCAGCATATTGTAGTAATCATGGCCCACCGGGTGCAGCAGGCGTATGGTGTGATCGTAACGGCGCACCACGACGCGATAGCCTTCGCGCAGATCGAAGCGCGAATGGCTGTCGAAATGGGCGCGCGGGTCCGCGGCACTGACGATGACGATTTCGACCTCACTGTTGCTGCTGATGACGATAGGCCGGCTGGAAAACGTGTGCGGGCAGATTGGCACCAGCGCCATTGCCGACAGCGACGGATGAATGATAGGCCCGCCCGACGACAGCGCGTAGGCGGTTGAACCGGTCGGCGTAGCGACGATCAGGCCGTCGGCGCGCAACGTATACAGGAACTTGCCGTCGATGCGCACTTCCATCTCTATCATGCTGCCTTTGATACCCTTCGACACCACCGCTTCGTTGAAGGCGAGCACCCCGAACACGCGCTCGCTGGCGTCGAACACTTCGGCAGCGACCAGCATGCGCTCCTCGGTGACGTAGTTGCCTTCGAGTATCGTGCCTATGGTCTCGATCATCGTGCCGAGCGAGATATCGGTGAGAAAGCCGAGGCGCCCCTGGTTAATGCCGACCAGGGCGACATCGAACGGAGCCAGCGTGCGCGCAATATTGAGCATCGTGCCGTCGCCCCCCAGCACGATGGCGAGATCGGCCTCGCGCCCGATTTCCTCGAGCACGCGCACCGGGTAGCGGCTGTCGCCGATATGCGATGCCGTCAGGCTGTCGATCAGCACCTTGACGCCGCGATTCACAAGATAGTCGGCCAACCGCAGCAGCGGTCCGGCGATTTCCGGGCTCTTGTACTTGCCGATCAGGCCGACGGTCTTGAACGATGGATTCATGGCCGCATTATATAGACATGTGAATGGCGGGCGCTTCTGCACGTTAGCGTGAACTTCCTGCGCGCATTCATGCGCGTAGCTGCGTGCTTCCCGTCTGTTTCCACCTCGTGCCTGCCGATTTGTGTAGAATAAATCGATGCCCACGGTCACACCCAATCTGAACGAGCGCGCGCAGACGCTGCTCAAAGCGCTGGTCGAGCGGTATATCGCCGATGGCCAGCCGGTCGGCTCGCGCGCGCTGTCGCGCGTCTCCGGCCTCGACCTGTCGCCCGCGAGCATACGCAACGTGATGGCGGATCTCGAGGAGATGGGCTTCATCGCGAGCCCGCATACTTCAGCGGGCCGCATCCCGACCCCGCGCGGCTACCGCTTCTTCGTGGATACGCTGCTCACCATCAAGCCGCTCGACAACAGCGAGATTCACCAGCTCGAGGGCCAGCTGCACACCGAGAGCCGGCAGCGGATCGTGTCATCGACCTCGCAATTGCTGTCCGACCTCACGCAGTTTGCCGGGGTCGTCATGACGCCGCGGCGCGCGGCGATGTTCCGCCAGATCGAATTCGTGAGCCTCTCCGACAAGCGCATCCTCATCATCATCGTCTCGCCCGAAGGCGACGTGCAGAACCGCATCTTCACTCTTGACCGCGCCTATTCACCGGCGGAGCTCATCGAAGCGGCGAACATGCTCAACCAGCATTACGCTGGCTGCTCGTTCGAGGAAATCCACCGCCGCATTCACGACGAGCTCAAGCAGTTGCGCGAAAGCATGTCGCAACTGATGGCGGCGGCGCTCGAGGTCGGCAGCCAGGCCATGCACGACGCGTCCGACGAAGTCGTGATTGCCGGCGAGCGCAACCTGCTGCAAGTGCACGACCTGTCGGGCAACATGGCGAGCCTGCGCAAGCTGTTCGACTTGTTCGAGCAGAAAACAAGCCTGCTGCAGCTGCTCGACGTGTCAAGCCGCGCTCACGGCGTGCAGATTTTCATCGGCGGCGAGTCGGGCCTGGTGCCGCTGGACGAATGCAGCATAGTCACCGCGCCCTACACCGTCGACGGCCAGGTCGTCGGCACGCTCGGCGTGATCGGCCCGACGCGCATGGCCTACGAGCGCGTGATTCCCATCGTCGATATCACCGCGAAACTGCTGTCGAGCGCTTTGTCGCACAGCTGATCGCGATAACGCGCCACCATGCCGCGTTATCTCGAGGAACCCGCGCATCTTCATGGCACGGCGCCGAAATGCGGCGTACTGCTGATCAATCTTGGCACGCCCGATGCGCCCACCGCCGCCGCGGTTCGCCGCTATCTGCGCGAATTCCTGAACGATCCGCGCGTGATCGAAATTCCGCGGCCTGTCTGGTGGCTGGTGCTGAACCTGTTCGTGCTGCCGTTCCGTCCGAAAAAATCGGCGCAGCGCTACGCCCAGATCTGGTCCGCTGACGGCTCGCCGCTGCGCGCGCACACGGAACGCCAGGCACGCATGCTGCAGGGCTATCTGGGCCAGCGCGTCAAGATGCCGCTGATCGTCGAGCATGCAATGCGCTATGGATCTCCATCAGTGGCGGCGGCCCTTAACGGCATGAAGCAACAGGGGTGCGACCGCGTCCTGGTCGTGCCGCTTTATCCGCAATACGCGGCAAGCTCTACCGCGACCGCGCTCGACGCGGTCGGTGCGGCGTACGCGCATATGCGCAACCAGCCGGCGCTGCGCAGCGTGCGCTCATTCCACGATCATCCCGGCTATATCGCGTCGCTCGCGCAAAGCGTCAACGACTATTGGATGAAGAACGGCCGCCCCGACAAACTCGTCATGAGCTTTCACGGCGTGCCGCGCCGCACGCTGGACCGGGGCGATCCCTACCATTGCGAATGTCAGGCGACCGCGCGCCTGCTTGCCGCAGCACTCGGACTCGCGGCCGACAAATACGTGGTTGCGTTCCAGTCGCTGTTCGGGCGCGCGGAATGGCTCAAACCTTACACAGCCGAAGTGCTGCGCGATCTCGGCCGGCGGAAAACACCGCGCGTCGACGTGGTTTGTCCCGGCTTCGTCGCCGATTGCCTGGAGACGCTCGAGGAAATCGCCATCGAGGGCAAAACTATCTTCCTGACGGCGGGCGGCAAGGACTATCACGCCATCCCGTGCCTGAACGAGCGCGATGACTGGATACATGCGCTCGCGGACATCGTTGCGGCCAATCTTGCCGGCTGGGTCGGCGGACAGCCATCGACCGAGCAGCTCGCGCGCAGCCGTGAGCGGGCACTCGCGCTGGGGGCCAAAACCTGATGAAGCTCATCATCACCTGGCTGATCAACGCGCTGGCTCTGCTCGCGCTGCCGTACCTGTTTGACTCAATCCGCGTCGACAGCTTTTACACTGCGTTGATTACCGCCCTGCTGCTCGGCCTCGTCAACACCCTGATCCGTCCGCTGCTGATACTGCTGACGCTGCCGCTCAATATCCTGATGCTGGGGTTGTTCACGCTCGTCATTAACGGGCTCCTCTTCTGGTTCGTCGCCTCGTTCGTGCAGGGTTTCACCGTGGCCGGATTCTGGCCGGCCGTTGGCGGTGCCCTCGTCTATGGTCTTATCAGCTGGTTCCTGAGCGCGCTTTTGCAGGGTGACCGCAAATCCTCACGACCGCTATGACAAGCGCAAATAGTCTTTGTGGGTCAAAACCTTGCGGCCGCCCTTGAAATCCGGCGGGCTGCCCCCATTAGCAGGGGATTGAACCGATTTAGAGGCCGCAATGCAGGACCATCAGGTACCGATGACAGCCGAAGGCGAGGAGCCGCAGGCCGCCAATACCACCACGCCGGAAAACGGCATGCCCGAGGCGCCGCCAACCCAGGAAACCCTGCTCAAGCAGGCCGAGCTCGCGGCACAGGAGCACCACGACGCATGGTTGCGCGCGAAGGCCGATGCCGACAACATTCGCAAGCGCGCGCAAGCCGACATCGCCAGCGCGCACAAGTACGCGATCGAAAATTTTTCGACCGAGCTGCTGGCGGTCAAAGACAGCCTGGAAGCCGCACTGTCGATCAGCAACGTAACCGTCGACAACCTGAAGAGCGGCGTCGAGCTGACGCTCAAGCAGCTCAATTCCGTATTCGAGAAATTCCGCCTGACCGAGATCGCCCCGGTCGGCCAGAAATTCGACCCGCACCGCCATCAGGCGATCAGCACGGTCGAGGCCGATGCCGAGCCGAATACCGTGGTGCAGGTCTTCCAAAAAGGTTATTTGCTCAACGACCGCGTGATTCGGCCCGCGATGGTAGCCGTCGCCAAAGCTAAAGCGGGTTGAAATGCGCAGGTTGAAAGCAAAAGAATAATCCCCATATTCAGGACAATCGAATAGCAGGCCCGCGGGTTCGCAGGGAATCGCGGAAACAAATTTACGGGAATGAGGTATCTACATGGCTAAGATAATCGGTATCGATCTGGGAACGACCAACTCGTGCGTCGCTGTAATGGAAAACGGCCAGCCGAAGGTCATTGAAAATTCCGAAGGCGCGCGCACCACGCCGTCGATCGTCGCCTATGCGGAAGACGGCGAAATTCTGGTGGGTGCGTCCGCCAAGCGGCAGGCGGTGACCAATCCGAAGAACACCCTGTACGCGGTGAAGCGCCTGATCGGCCGCCGCTTCGATGAAAAAGAAGTGCAGAAAGACATCGACCTGATGCCCTACCGGATCATCAAGGCCGACAACGCCGACGCATGGGTCGAAGTGCGCGGCAAGAAAATCGCGCCGCCCGAAGTTTCGGCGCAGGTGCTGATCAAAATGAAAAAAACCGCCGAAGACTACCTCGGCGAGCCGGTCACCGAAGCGGTGATCACGGTGCCCGCGTATTTCAACGACTCGCAGCGCCAGGCGACCAAGGACGCCGGCCGCATCGCGGGCCTCGACGTCAAGCGCATCATCAATGAGCCGACCGCGGCCGCGCTCGCGTTCGGCATGGACAAGAAAGAAGGCGACCGCAAAATCGCCGTCTATGACCTCGGCGGCGGCACGTTCGATATCTCGATCATCGAAATCGCGGCGGTCGACGGCGAGCACCAGTTCGAAGTGCTGTCGACCAACGGCGACACCTTCCTCGGCGGCGAAGATTTTGATCAGCGCCTGATGGATTACCTGTGCGATGAATTCAAGAAAGAACAAGGCATAGACCTGCGCAAGGACATGCTCGCGCTGCAGCGCCTCAAAGATGCCGCGGAAAAAGCCAAGATCGAGCTGTCGTCGAGCCAGCAGACAGAAGTCAATCTGCCGTATGTGACGGCCGACGCGTCGGGACCGAAACACCTCGCGATAAAGATCACGCGCGCCAAGTTCGAAAGCCTGGTCGAGGAATTGATCGAAAAGACGATCAAGCCGTGCGAACTCGCGGTTAAAGACGCCGGTGTCAAGCTGTCCGATATCTCCGACGTCATCCTGGTCGGCGGTCAAACGCGCATGCCGAAGGTGCAGGACAAGGTCAAGGAGTTCTTCGGCAAGGAGCCGCGCAAAGACGTCAATCCCGACGAAGCGGTGGCAGTCGGTGCGGCGATCCAGGGCGGCGTGCTGAAAGGTGACGTCAAAGACGTATTGCTGCTCGACGTTACACCGCTGTCGCTCGGCATCGAAACACTCGGCGGCGTGATGACCAAGCTCATCAAGAAGAACACGACGATCCCGACCAAGGCATCGCAGGTGTTCTCGACCGCCGAAGACAACCAGTCGGCGGTGACCATCCACGTGCTGCAGGGCGAGCGCGAAATGGCGTCCGGCAATAAGAGCCTCGGCCAGTTCAACCTGACGGATATTCCGACGGCGCCGCGCGGCATGCCGCAAATCGAAGTCGGCTTCGACATCGACGCCAACGGCATCCTGCACGTATCGGCCAAGGACAAGGCGACCGGCAAGGAAAACAAGATCAAGATCCAGGCAAACTCGGGTCTCAACGAAGGCGAGATCGAGCGCATGGTGAAAGACGCCGAGGCGCACGCCGAAGAAGACAAGAAGGCGCTTGAGCTCATCACAGCGCGCAACCAGTGCGATGCGCTGGTGCATTCGGTGAAGAAATCGCTGACCGAGTACGGCGACAAGATTTCCGCGGACGAAAAAGCGAAAATCGAAGCCGCGCTGAAAGAGGCCGAGGAAGCGCTGAAGAGCGACGACAAGGAAGCGATCGATGCCAAGTCGCAGGCGCTGGCAACCGCGTCGCACAAGCTCGCCGAGCAGATGTATGCGAAAGAGCAGGCGACGCAGCAGGCAGCGGGCGGCGGTGAAGCCAATGCAAATGCCGGCGCCGGCGCCGGCGAGAAAAAAGACGACGGCAACGTAGTCGATGCCGAATACGAGGAAGTAAAAGACAAGAAATAGGGTTGAGGAACGGGGATTGAGGATTGAGGTGGCGGCGCAAGCTGCCCCTCAATCCTTTTTGTCGTTTACTCAATCCTCAATCCACAATCCTCAATTCTGAAGTGAGTTATGGCAAAACGCGACTATTACGAAGTGCTCGGCGTCAACAAGGACGCGTCGGACGAAGACATCAAGAAGTCCTATCGCAAGCTCGCGATGAAATTTCATCCGGACCGCAATCCGGACAACCCGAAAGCCGAAGGCCAGTTCAAGGAAGCGAAAGAGGCTTACGAGATTCTGTCGGATTCGGGCAAACGCGGCGCATACGATCAGTACGGACACGCCGGCGTCGATTCTTCGGCCGCCGGCGCAGGCGCCGGGATGGGCGGCTTCGCGGATGCGTTTGGCGACATCTTCGGCGATATTTTTGGCGGCAGTCGCGGCCGCTCGAATGTCTATCGTGGCGCCGATCTGCGCTACAACCTCGAAATCGGGCTCGAAGAAGCGGCGCGCGGCACTGAAACGAAAATCCGCATTCCCACGCTCGAAGAATGCGCGACCTGCCACGGCACGGGCGCAAAACCCGGCACCCAGCCGGTCAAGTGCACGACCTGCGACGGCCATGGCCAGGTACGTATGCAGCAGGGGTTTTTCTCGATCCAGCAGACCTGCCCGAAATGTCATGGCAGCGGCAAGATCGTGCAATCGCCGTGCGTGACCTGTCGCGGCGCGGGACGCTTGAAGCAGCACAAGACGCTGTCGGTCAAGATACCGGCGGGCGTCGACGAAGGCGATCGCATCCGCCTGTCAGGCGAAGGCGAAGCCGGGGTCAACGGCGGGCCGTCCGGCGACCTATACGTCGTCATCCATTTGAAAGCCCATGGGGTGTTTCAGCGCGATCACAACGACCTGCATTGCGAAATGCCGGTCAGCTTCGCGACCGCGGCGCTCGGCGGCGAGATCGAAATCCCGACGCTCGACGGTTACGCCAAGATCAAGATCCCCGCGGAAACGCAGTCGGGCAAAGTGTTTCGCCTGCGCGGCAAAGGCATCAAAGGCGTGCGCTCATCGACGCACGGCGATCTCATGTGCCACGTCGTAGTTGAAACGCCCGTCAACCTGACCCCGCGCCAGCGTGAACTGCTGACGGAGTTCGAAGCGACACTCGCAACGGATGCGGGCAAACACAATCCGCGCGCGAAATCGTGGATGGACAAGGTCAAAGAGTTTTTTGCGGATTAGCGCAGGCCGGCGCTGCGCTGCGTAATGCGCTGTAACAATTCCTGCCACAGATTCGCGGCATCTTTCGAAAATATGGTGTCGGCGTCGGCCGGCAGCAGGTACCAGCCGCCGGCCGCGATTTCGGCCTGCAGCTGGCGCGGGGCCCAGCCCGCGTAGCCGGCGAACGCGCGCAACGCTTTCACTTTCACGTCGGCGCCCACGATGCTCTTCAACAACGCCGGATCGCCGCTCATATAAACGTCCTTCAGCACGCGCAAGCCGCCCGCGACGCCTATTTCGCTGCGCATCAGGAAAAGCAGGCGATCGTGCCCCACCGGGCCGCCGGCATACAGCACGTCGAATTGTTCCGGCACAGCGCCGGCATCCGGCCATGCCTCCGACAAACGCACTTCGGACGGACGATTCAAAATGATGCCAAGCGGGCCGCCGCCAGGAACGGGCTGCGTAATCAAAACAACAGACTCGCGGAAATTCGGATCGGAAAGTTCGGGCTTGGCGACAAGCAAGACGCCATTGGCGAGTGTATCGTCCGGTTGCGCGCTGGCGCGCGGCGCCGCCAGCGCGAGCAATAGCACAACGACAAACTTGAAGCGGCCCTGCATGCCGCGCACCGTGAAGGCGCTAGGAACCGCAGGCGAGCGGATCGGTGTTCGACTTTGGCGCGGCGGCCAGCGCGCCTATTGATTCCAGTTTTACGCCGCGGCGCACCGCCGTCATTTCGGCGACGATAGCCACCGCAATCTCGGCCGGCGTCTTGCTGCCTATGCGCAGGCCGACCGGCCCGTGCAAGCGCCCGATTTCTTCCGCAGACAAATCGAAATCGGCGAGCCGCTTGCGGCGTTTATCGTTATTCGCGCGCGAGCCCAGCGCGCCGACATAAAACGCGGGGGACTTCAATGCCTCCGTCAGCGCTGCATCGTCGAGCTTGGGATCGTGCGTCAGGGCGACGACCGCGAGATGCGGGTCGGCGTTGAGCTGCAGCACCACGTCGTCGGGATAGCCGCGTTCAAGCGCCGCGCCGGCCACGTTCCATTCGTCGGCGTACTCCTCGCGCGGATCGCACACCGTGACCTGGTAATCGAGCGCCTGCGCCATCTGCGCGAGAAAGCGCGACGTCTGACCGGCGCCTATGATGAGCAGGCGCCAGCGCGGGCCGTGAATGCTTTTGAGCATCTTGCCGTCGAACTCGAGCATGTCCGACCAGCGGCCGGACTCCAGCCTCACGTTGCCCGTCGCCATGTCGAGAAAACGCGCGACGAGTTCATGGCGCTCTATCGTCGCGAGTAGCTCCTTGAGCAGCGATTCTGCTTTCACCGGCTCGAGCACAAGTTGCAGAGTGCCGCCGCACGGCAGGCCGAAACGCGCCGCCTGATCGGCGGTGACGCCGTACGTCACGACCTCGGGCTTGCCGCCCGTCTCCTGATGCGCCGCAGTCAACGTCTTGACGCGCTCGATAAGATCATCTTCGACGCAACCACCGGACACCGAGCCGATCACATGTCCGTCGTCGCGTATCACCAGCATCGCGCCCACCGGCCGCGGCGCCGAGCCCCACGTGCGAATGACGGTCGCGAGCGTGGCTTTGCGGCCGGCATCAAGCCATGCGACTGCCGTCTTGAGTACCTCGGTATCTACGCTGTCCACTGTGGGCCTTCCGTTTCGGCTAGCGCCATGCAGCGCCAGAATAAACTGAGAGTAGTGCACGTTCCGCAGGGGGTCAAGCCTGCGCGGCGCGGTTGCGAACGTCACAATCATCGGCTAGCATCAAAGCCATTTACCAGCCTTGGCCGCGCGCCGCGCGGCTGCATTGCAGCCATCATCGTACCCCTCACCGTTTCGACCCGATGAACACCGGTTCGTTCTTCAAGAATTTCCTGCGCCGTGTTGCGGCGCCGGTGGACAGCACGCGCACCGCGGAGCGCAAGGCGCGCGAGGCCATAGCGTTTTGCCACGCCTTGCTGTCGGAGCGCGGCGAAGTCTCCGGCGCAGCGCTCGCGCGCGATGCGCTTGCCGCGTACGACGCGCTGCCCGCTAATGCATTCCAGCCGTATATCAATCTGCTCGCCACTGAATTTTCACCGGCGCCGGCGACCATAGCCGATGCCGCCGCGGTCTACGCGCAGGACCCGACGGCGAAAAATCTCGTCGCGCTGCAGCGCGCAATCGAGCCGCCGCGCCAGGAACTGTTCCGCCGCCTCAACGTCGCGCCGGGCGCGACTTCGGCGCTGGTCGACATGCGGCGGCGCCTCTTGCGCGTGCTCAAGGCGAATCCCGACTGGATAGGCGTGGACGCCGACCTCGAGCACCTGTTCGGCTCGTGGTTCAACCGCGGCTTTCTGCATCTCGAGCGCATCGACTGGCGCACGCCGGCCCTGATACTCGAGAAATTGATTCAGTACGAGGCGGTGCATGAAATTGCGGGCTGGAAAGACCTTCAGCGCAGGCTGGCAGCCGACCGCCGCTGCTTCGCGTTCTTTCACCCCGCGCTGCCCGAAGAGCCGCTGATATTCATCGAAGTCGCACTCACCGAGCGCATCAGCACCGCGGTGGCGCCGCTGCTCGACCCGACGTCGCCCGAGGCCGATCCGGCGCGCGCCGATTGCGCGATGTTTTATTCGATCACCAATTGCCAGGACGGGCTGCGCGGCATTTCGTTCGGCAATCTTTTGATCAAGCAGGTCGTCGGCGAGCTCGGCCGCGAGTTTCCGCGGCTGAAGACGTTTGCCACGCTCTCGCCAGTGCCGGGCTTTCAGGGCTGGCTTGACGGCATGCCGCGCGAGCTGACGCTGGCCGAAGCCGATCTCGCGCGCCTCAAAGACGCAGACTGGTTCGATGACGCGGCATTCGCGGCGCGCGTGCGCCCCGCGCTGATGGAGTTGTGTGCGCACTACCTGCTCACGCAAAAACGACACGACGAGCCGCTCGACGCAGTCGCTCGCTTCCATCTCGGCAACGGCGCACGCATGGAAAAACTCAACTGGCTCGCGGATACGTCCGAGGCGGGGATGCAGCGTTCCGCCGGGATCATGGTCAACTATGTGTATCGCCTCGCCGACGTCGAAAAAAACCACGAGGCGTTCGTGCGCGAGCATGAGATCGCCGCTTCGCACGAACTGAAAAAACTTGCTCGCGACTGCACGCTGACCGCTCAGGCCGGCAACAGCCGCTCGCGCCGGAATTGAGGACGCGGGCGCAAGCCGCTCGCGCCGGAATTAAGGACGCGGGCGCAAGCTGCTCGCGCCGGAATTAAGGACGCAGGCGCAATCTGCTCGCGCCGGAAGCGCGCGCAAGGTAACATAACGCGCATCATGGAAATTACCGGCTCACAATTGATTCCAAAGCCGCAGCAACGGACGTGGGATGCGATCTGCGACCCCGCGGTGCTGCAGGCCTGCATCCCGGGCTGCGAGACGATGGAGAGAATCTCCGCTGCCGAATTCCACCTGACGATGACGGCCAAGGTCGGCCCGGTCAGCGCCAAATTCAAAAGCAAAATCACCTTGACCGACGTTGACGCACCCAACGCGTACACACTGATCTTCGAAGGCCAGGGCGGCGTCGCCGGTTTTGCCAAGGGCGAAGCGCGCGTAACGCTGACGCCGGCCGGCGAGAGCACTACGCTTGGCTATGCGGCCAGGGCCACCATCGGCGGCAAGCTCGCGCAGGTCGGTTCGCGCCTGGTCGATGGCGTCGCCAAAAAACTTGCCGAGCAGTTCTTCACCGCTTTCAACAAGCACGTCACGGCCCAGGTTTCCTGAACCGGCGTGACGCAGAAGTTTTTTCGTTTCAGGGTAGCAGTCCCGCATTTCGTCAGGCGCTGCACGCAATGACGCGGGGCAGACTGTTCCTGATCGCACTGCTGGTTTGCGGCGGCTACCAATACTGGCACGCGCACCGGATCCACGCGCCGGCCGTCGGCGTCACGGCGTCGATGGACCACGCATGGAACGCGTACGGCTACGAAATTACGCCGCTCGAAAAATTCAACTTCGAAGCCCGCGTGTTGCGGTCAGAGCATTACTCGATGGACCGTGAATCGCAGCTGGCGCCCGTTGATCTCGCGCTCGGCTGGGGCCCGATGGCCACTCAGCCGGTGCTCGACAAAGTGTCGATCACGCAATCGAACCGCTTTTACTACTGGCACGTCGACGAGTTCCCCATTTCACGGCGCGAGATCGAAGTCCACAGCGCCAACATGCACATGGTCCCGGCTAACGCCGATGTCGAGCGCGCGCTCAATTCCGTCCGGCCTGGCCAGCAGGTGAGATTTTCGGGCTTCCTGATAGAGGCGCGCGGAACCGACGGCTGGCGCTGGAAAAGTTCGTTGACGCGCGAAGATACCGGCGCCGGCGCATGCGAGTTGGTGTGGGTTGAAAAGATCACGGCACTTTGAATCCAGCGCAAAGGCAGAGTGCCGCCACCTGCTGCCAAACCCGGAATACCTGCCACGCCGGTAATGTAGACTACGCAAACTCAAGGAGGACGCTGCAATGCTCAAAATCTGGGGCCGCACCAACTCGATCAACGTGCAGAAAGTGCTGTGGTGCTGCGGCGAGCTCAACCTCGCGTTCGAGCGCATCGATGCGGGCATGCAGTTCGGCGTCAACAACACGCCGGAATACAAGGCGAAGAACCCGAACGCGCTGGTGCCGATGATAAACGACGACGGATTTGTCCTGTGGGAATCACAAGCGATCGTGCGCTATCTCGCGCGCAAGCACGGCTTGGGCTCGCTGTGTCCATCCGAAGCTAACGCATGCGCGGATGCCGACCGCTGGATGGACTGGAACGCAACCACCGTGTGGCCGAACCTGCGGCCGGTATTCTGGAACCTCGTGCGCACGGAGCCGGCGAAACGCGACATGGCGCTCGTCGCAACCTCGCGCAAGGGACTGGCCGCCAGCATGAGCATCCTTGATGCGCATCTCGCCAACCGCCAGTACGTGACGGGTGCCGATTTCACGATGGGCGACATTCCCGCCGGCGTATCGATCCACCGCTGGTTCCAGATGGATATCGAGCGCGAAGACCTGCCCAATCTCGCGGCTTACTACAAACGCCTGCAGGCGCGCCCTGCCTTTGCGCGGCACGCCGGCCTGCCGTTGAACTGAGGCAGCGCGCGTCCACGTCATGCCCTTCAAGAAACTTCTCGCCGCTTTCAAGCCGGATGCCGGCACCCCGGTCGAATATCCTCTCGAGGCCGAAGAAGCGTTGAACCGGCTGCATGGCGCCGCGCCCGTCGACGCGCATCTGCGTATCCTCCTGCAGGACGTTAAGGTCGGCAACGAAGGCTTTGTCGATTTGTACCAGCGCTGCCTGACGCAAACCGGCACGCCGGTCACGCCGTTCAATGTGTTTCATCGCTATCAAAGCCGGCGCGACCTCCTGCAGTATTTTTTTGCGACGCTCGACCTGCCCGGCGCGCGCGCCGAATGCGGCACCTATCGCGGCGCTACCGCGTTGCTGCTCGCGCATGCCTGGCGCAGCCGCGATCCGGCTTTCAAAGGCAGGGATCTGTACCTGATCGACAGTTTTGTCGGCACCAGCGAGTCGGGCAAGCACGATCTCATTCCGGTGCGCGGCGCCGACGGCGCAAGCCGTCGCGAGGCGTTTTTTCCTGTCGCGAAAGCGGACATCTCACCGGCGCTGGTGCGCGGTTATTTCGGCGAGTTTCCGGATGTCGCCATCTGCGCGGGATGGATCCCGCCGGTGTTCGCGACCCTGCCAGAGCGCGACTGGTCGTTCGTGCATCTCGACGTTACGCTTTACGAGCCTACGCTCGCCGCACTCGAATACTTTTATCCGCGGTTGAATACAGGCGGCGTCATTGTGTGCGACGGCTCGATATTCTGTCCGGGCGCGAAAAAAGCCTGGGACGAATTTTGCGCGCAGCGCGCCGTGCCGTTCGTCGTGCTCGGCAATCGCGAATCGATTCTGATAAAAGTCTAGCGCGGCTTGACACTCCGCCCGTGCATGATAGAGTCAATCGCGGCCGGGCCTTTTTTTGGAGGCCGCGCAAAACAAAGATTGCCTGCTGCGGTGCCGCGGGGACGACATGAATATCCGGACGCAAAAACATCCCAGGGTCGAAACGCGCAACAAGGACGGCACGTCCAATGGCTATCTCGTTCCGGTCTTTAATATTCATGACGGATTTTTCGCCGCAGGCGCCGAGCCGCAGCAGGTTTATTTGACCGTCATCGCCGCGCACCAGCGCAAAGGCCCGCACCTGCATCACATCCGCACCGGGTTTTTCACTTGCATCCGCGGCAATATCAAAATCGTGCTGAAGCTGCCGGGCGGTTATCAGGAATACCATTCCGGCGAAAATCACGACTACCTGTCGATCGAAGTGCCGACGGGCGTCCCCGCGCTGCTGATCAATCCCGGCGACGCGGACGCGTTCGTGCTCAATATGCCCGCTCCCGCGTGGACACCGGACATGCAAGACGAGCACGCTGCGGATTTCGGCGATTACCTTCATACAGGACCTGGCAATCCATGATCAGCGCATTGCCCCGGGTGCGGCGATGAGCAGCGAACGGCTGCGGCTCGCGAGCAGCGACTTGCCGAGGTTGGCGGTGCGGGCGGTCCTCGAGGACGACATGGAATCGTTGCGGACGTGGAAAAATACGTATCGCGATCGCTTCTTCTTCCAGGACGTCATTACGCCGCAGATGCAGCAGCAGTGGTTCCGGTCGTATTTGGGCCGCGAACACGATTTCATGTTTGTCGTGATGCACGATGAAGAACGCGTGGGCTGCCTGGGGTTTCGCCTGCTGGCCGACCGCATCGACTTTTATAACGTCATCGTGGACCGTGAAAGCGCGCGCAAAGGCTACATGAGCCATGCATTCGACCTGCTTTGCGACGAAGCCAGAAAGCGCTGTCCGCGATTGCCGGTCATGGTGTCGGTCTTGCGCAGCAATCCCGACATGAAGTGGTACCTCGAACGCGGGTTCACGGTGACGTCAGAGCAAGCGGCGCATCTGGAGCTGACGCGCGCATTCGACGGCGGCGCGAATGGGCACTCCACGCGGCGGGATGCCGCCATGGCAACCGCAGGCGGTAACAGCAAATGATCAGCGTCTTCGGATCGATGGTCGGCGACGAGGAAATCGCCAACGTCGTGAAATGCATGCAAAGCCAGTGGATGGGCTATGGCGCGAACGTCGTTCAGTTCGAAGCAGCATTCTCGCGCAAATTCAACGTGCCCAACTTCGCGATGGTCGACAGCGGCTCGAATGCGCTGTTTCTGGCGGTCAGCCTGCTCGACCTGCCGCCGGGATCGGTGGTCGTAGTGCCCTCTTTCACCTGGGTGTCCTGCGCCCAGGCCGTCCTCATGGCCGGGCACAAACCGGTATTTTGCGACGTCGACCCGGCCACCATGAACGTGCGGGCCCAAGACATCGAGCCGCTATTGAACGCGAATGTTAAGGCGGTCATGGTCGTGCACTACGGCGGGCTCGCGGTCGACCTTGATCCCATCGTCGAACTTGGCCTGCCTGTCATCGAAGATGCCGCGCACGCCGTGTGCTCCACTTATAAAGGCCGGCCGTGCGGTGCGCTCGCCGACGTCGGCATCTATAGTTTCGACGCCATCAAGAACCTCACCACCGGCGAAGGCGGCGGCATCACGTGCCGGGACGCAGCACGGATCGAACGCGCCAAGGTGCTGCGCTATTGTGGCATCGGCAAATCGGGTTTCGAGGCCGCCGCCGCGGGCGCCAAGGGCAAGACGCGCTGGTGGGAATACAACATTACGGCACCGTTCATCAAAATGCTGCCCACCAACATGGCCGCCGGCATCGGCCTCGCCCAGATCGATCGCCTGGATGCGTTGCAGAGCGCGCGCAAAAAAATCTGGCAGCAGTACCAGGAAGAACTCGGCCGCATCGGCTGGATTACCACACCCGTGGAAGCGGAGCGCGGCGACCGCCATTCCTATTTCACCTATTGCATCCGCACGCCCCGGCGTGACGAACTCGCGCACTTTCTGCTGGAAAACGAGGTTTACACGACGCTGCGCTACCATCCTTTGCATCTGAATCCCCTTTACGGTCAGATGGACGTGCGCTTGCCGCATTGCGAAGCGCTGAACGACGATGCGCTGAGCATCCCTCTGCATCCCCGGCTTACGCCGAACGAGCTCGACAAGATCATCAGCCTGTTAAAACAGTTCGGCAAAGCGCATTCGCTGTGAACCGGACCTCGCACGCAAGCCACGCGGCACGCTACCTTTCGGCCTGCCCTCGACGGTAATGCTGGGCGCGGCCCTTAAGCAGATCTTCGGCTTCAAGCGCCGGAAAGCGGCAGACGCCGCCTGGCTCGCGCGTGCCGGCGAAGCCCAGCGCGGCGGGCGATTCGCGCAGGCCGAAGCGATTTGCCGCGCGCAGTTGGCGGAAAACGCGAGCGAGCTCGACGCGTTGCAGGCGCTTGCTGCCGCACTGCTTGCGCAAGGGCGCACCAAGGAAGCGATCATCCCCTTGCAACAAGCGGTCGAGCGCGAACCCGCCAACGCCCGCCTGCATGCAAACCTGGCCTTCGTCTATGGTGCGCTGGGACAGTTGCCGGCCGCTATCGAAAGCTACCGGCGCGCCGTTGCGCCGCCGGCGCCGGATGAGAAGGCATGGCTGCCGCTCGCGTCGCTGCTCAAAATTACCGCGCGCTACGATGAGGCCGAGCAAATCTGCCGCGCCGGCCTGGTTGCATTGCCGGCGTCAGTCAGTTTGCGGCATTTGCTGGCAAGCGTGTTATTCGAGCAAGGCCGTGTCGACGAAGCCGCCGCCGGGCTGCGGGCGGCGCTCGCGCTGGAACCCGGCGCAGCGGCCGTGCATAGCGACCTGCTGCGCACGTTTTACTACGCCGACGCGCAAGACAATGCCGCTGCGTATCGCGAGCATCGCGCATGGGCCCAGCGCCACGCGCAGCCGCTGGAGAGCGCGGCGCCCGCCCACACCAACAATCCGGATCCGGCGCGGCGGCTGCGCGTCGGCTACGTCTCGCCGTACTTCCGCAAGCACGCGGTCATATTCTTTTTTGAAACCATCATTCACCATCACGACCGCGCCGCGTTCGAAATTTTTCTGTATGCGGACGTTGCACAGCCTGATGAATATTCCACGCGCTTGCGCGAGTATGGATCGACCTGGCGCGATACGGTCGGCATGACGGATGAGGCGATGGCCCAGCTCGTCAGGGACGACCGCATCGATATACTCGTCGATCTGAACGGACAGACCCCGAATAACCGCCTGCTCATGTTCGCGCGGCGCCCCGCGCCGATCCAGCTGACTTCTCTCACCACCGGCATGGCGAGCGTGGAATACCGCATCACCGACGCCTACGCCGATCCGCCGGGCGCGACCGAGCATCTGCACTCTGAGAAGCCGCTGCGCCTGCCCGGCTTCTATTCGGCATGGCGTCCGCCCGACTTGCGCGCGGAAGCCGGCCGGCTGCCGGCGCTCAGCTCGGCAGCAGTCACGTTCGGCTCGTTCAACAGCTGCTTCAAGATCACGCCGACCACGGTCGCAGTGTGGTCGCGCATTCTGCGCGGGCTGCCGCACTCGAGCCTTAAATTGCTTGCGTTCGACAGCGACGTCGCAACGCGACGTGTGCGTGCGATGTTCGGCGAGCACGGTATCGAACCCGCGCGGCTCGAATTCATGCCGCGCATGACGTTCGACGAATATTTTCTGTCGCGCACGCAAGTCGACGTGGCGCTCGACACTTTTCCGTTCCACGGCGTGACGACGACGTGCGACTCGCTGTGGATGGGCGTGCCCGTGGTCGTGCTTGCGGGTGCGAACTATTTTTCGCGCGTCGGCGTATCCATACTCGAAAACCTCGGATTGCCGCAGCTGATCGCGCACACCGCCGACGAGTATGTGGAAATTGCATTGCATCTCGCGAACGATTTGCCGGCGCTCGCGCGCATGCGTGCCGGCCTGCGCGACACGCTGCTCAAATCGCCGGTCACCGACGGCGCCGCGTGTGCGCGTAACCTCGAACAGTCATACCGCGAAATGTGGATTGAGTGGTGCAGGCAGAAAACCGCGCCAGCGGGTTGCTAATCCGTCCATAGCACGCCGACGACCGCGCCCGTCATGCACGTCGCCAGCGTGCCGGCGACGATGGTTTTCATGCCGAGACCGACGATCTCGTCGCGCCGCTCCGGCGCCATCGTCGCCATGCCGCCTAACAATATGCCGAGGCTGCCGAAATTGGCGAAGCCGCACAGCGCGTAGGTCATCAGCATGCGGCTCCGGAGCGACAGCGTCCCCTCGGGCAAATGCGCGAGATCGAGATACGCCAGGAATTCGTTGAGCACGGTCTTGGTGCCGAGCAACTCACCTGCGGCCGGCGCCTCGCTCCATGGCACGCCGACGAGCCACGCCAGAGGTGTCAGCAATGCGCCGAGGATGCGCTGCAAGGTGAGCGGCCTGCCGTCGACGGCTGGCAATGCTTCAAGCATCAGGTTGGCGAGCGTCACCAGAGCGATCAGCACCAGAAGCAGCGCGACGATATTGAGCAGCAGTGCGAGCCCGTCGAGCGTGCCTTTGGTTATAGCGTCCATGCTGCTCGACGCCTGCTGCGCGGGCAGCAGCTGGCCGGACGTAGGGGCCCCGGTAGGCGGCACCATCAGCACGGCGACGACGATCGCGGCCGGCGCGCTGATGATAGACGCAATCAGAATATGCCCGAGCGCGTCGGGGATCACCGGACCGAGGAAGCTCGCGTAGATCACCATTACCGTGCCGGAAATACCCGCCATGCCGCAGGTCATCACGATGAACAATTCGCCGCGCGACATCTGCGCGAGGTAGGGCCGGATGAACAGCGGTGCCTCGACCATGCCAACGAAAATGTTCGCCGCGGTCGACAAGCCAACTGCCCCGCCGACACCCATGGCTGCTTCGAGCACGCGCGATATTCCACGCACTATCCACGGCAAAACGCGCCAGTAGAAAAGCAGCGACGTCAGCGCGCTGATCACGAGCACCAGCGGCAAAGCACGAAATGCGAGGACGAAGCTCGAGCCTGCGCCGGATTGCGCGAACGGCAGCTCGGCTCCGCCGATGTAGCCAAACACGAATGACGTGCCGGCCTGCGTCGCTTTTTCGAGTGCGAGCAGCGCATTGTTAAGCGCGAGGAAAAACGGCTTGAAGAAGGCGATCTTGAGCAGTGCCGCGGCAATCAGGAATTGCAGCACGACGCCCGCGATCACCGTGCGCAAGGGGACGGCGCCGCGCCGCTCGCTCACCGCCCACGCGAGCCCGATTATCGCGATGAAGCCAAACGCGCTTTGCAGAGCCGGCAGCAAGATCGATCCCGGTGCCGGCCTCGGCGCTAGCTACGGCGCCAGAGCGTGCCTTTCGGCCCGTCTTCGAGCACGATGCCCGCCGCGAGCAATTCCTGGCGTATGCGGTCGGCTTCCGCATAGTTCTTCGCTTTTTTTGCGGCGGCGCGCGCGACGATCTGCGCTTCGATCCGCTCGGCAGTCCATGCATCGCGACCAGGCGCGGCTTGCAGAAATTCTGTCGGCGGCCGCTCCAATAGCCCGAGCAGGCCAGCGAGCGATTTCAACAAACCTGCGGCGTCGCGCGATTGTGTCCGGTTCACGTCAGCCGCCAGTTCAAAGAGGATTGCAACCGCTTCGGGCGTGTTGAAATCATCGTCCATCACATCGCGGAAACGCGCCGCGACCGGATTGCTCCAGTCGACCGGGCCGGCCGCGCCATCGTGCGCTTTAAGCGCGGTGTAGAGGCGGCTCAGCGCCTGGCGCGCGTCGTCGAGGTGCTGGTCCGAATAATTGAGCGGGCTGCGGTAATGCGCGCGCAATATGAAAAAGCGCACGACCTCGGCATCGTACTTGGCGAGTATCTCGCGCACGGTGAAGAAGTTGCCCAGCGATTTGGACATTTTCTCGTCGTCGACGCGCACGAAGCCGTTGTGCAGCCAGTAATTGACGAACGTATTGCCGTGCGCGCCCTCGGATTGCGCGATTTCGTTCTCGTGATGCGGAAACTGCAAATCCTGGCCGCCGCCGTGAATGTCGAAGTGCTTGCCCAGCAGCGCGCTCGACATCGCCGAGCATTCGATATGCCAGCCCGGCCGGCCCTCACCCCAGGGGCTGGGCCACGCCGGCTCACCCGCTTTGGAGTGCTTCCACAGGACAAAGTCGAGCGGATCGCGCTTGGCCTGCTGGATTTGCACTCTCTCGCCCGCGTTGAGGTCATCGAGAGACTTGCCGGATAGCTTGCCGTAACCGGGGAAATCGCGCACCGAGTAATTGACGTCGCCGCCGGGAACGGGATAGGCAAGACCCTTTTTCTCCAGCACGCCGATGATTTCCTGCATTTCGTTGATGTACTCGGTGGCCTTGGGTTCGAAATCGGGCTTGATGACCCCGAGTGCGGCGGCGTCCTCGTTCATCGCTGCAATGAAGCGCCCGGTAAGCGCCGCCATCGTCTCGTTGTTCTCGGCCGCGCGCTTGATGATCTTGTCGTCGATGTCCGTAATATTGCGCAC
>JANYDM010000089.1 GCA_025363575.1 Betaproteobacteria bacterium
CCGGCGCGCAACGCTCGGCGGTCGGTCCCGACTACCCGACCTTTGACGAAGCGGGCGTGCGCGGCGTCGATGTCGATTTCTGGTACGGCATGCTGGCCCCGGCAAACCTCCCCCGCGATATCGTGACAAAGCTCAACGCCGAGATTGCCGCGATCCTGCGCGTTACCGAAGTGCGCGACAGCCTGCGCCGGCAGGGACTGGAGCCGGTCACCGGCACGCCAGAGCAGTTCACGCAGTTGATCCGCGCCGATCTGGCGAAATGGGCGCGCGTCGTCAAAGATGCCCGCATCGCGGCCGATTGAACCGGAAACGTGCGCATGACCGAGCTGCAGCAACCCAATCCGAAGCGCCGCGATTTCTATGCACGCATCGCGCGCCATGACATGGCGCCGCTGTGGGAAGTGCTCGGCGCGCTGGTGCCGCCGCGACCGGTCACGCCGTGCGTGCCCGCGCAGTGGAAATACAACGATGTGCGCTCGTACCTGATGGAATCCGGCGAGTTGATTTCGGCGGCGGAGGCCGAGCGCCGCGTGCTGATACTCGAGAATCCCGGCCTGCGTGGCAATTCCTCGATCACGCACAGCCTGTATGCCGGCCTGCAGCTCATCATGCCCGGCGAAGTCGCCCCCAGCCATCGTCACGTGCAGACCGCGCTGCGTTTCGTCATCGAAGGCACCGGCGCGTACACCGCGGTCGACGGCGAGCGCGTCACCATGCATCCCGGCGACTTCATCATCACCCCGTCGTGGACATGGCACGATCATGGCAATCCCGGCAGCGAGCCGGTGGTGTGGCTCGACGGGCTCGACATTCCGATTGTCGCATTCTTCGACACGAGCTTCATGGAGCGCTATCCGGAAGCGACGCAGCCGATCGCGCGTCCTGAAGGCGACGCGCAGGCGCGTTACGGCGCCAATCTGCTGCCGCTTGATTACACGCCGCAGTCGCAAACGACGCCGGTATTCTGCTATCCCTATGCGCGAACGCGCGCGGCGCTGGAGCAATTGCGCGCGAGCGGCGATGTTCACGCGTGTCATGGCATCAAACTGCAATATACGAATCCCGCGACCGGCGGCTACCCGATGCCGACCATAGGCGCGTTCGTGCAGCTGCTGCCGAAGAAATTCCGTGGCCTGGCGTATCGTGCGACCGATGCGACGGTGTTCTGCGCGGTCGAAGGGCGCGGCAGCACGTGCATCGACGATAAGACTTTCGAGTGGGAACCGCACGACGTGTTCGTGGCACCCGCATGGAGCAAGGTGAGCCACACTGCGAGCGAGGACGCCGTGCTGTTCAGTTTTTCCGACCGGCCCGCGCAAAAAGCGCTCGGCCTGTGGCGCGAAGAATGCCCGTGCGCAAGCTGAAGGCGGGCAAACCCGCAACGCACGACGTCATCATCGCCGGTGGCGGTATTGGCGGGCTGACGCTCGCGTTGATGCTGCACAAGGCTGGCATCCCGTGCCGCGTCTACGACGCAGTGCCTGAAATCAAACCGGTCGGCGTCGGCATCAACCTCCTGCCGCATGCGACAAAAGAGTTGTGCGCGCTGGGCCTCGAAGACGCGCTCGCCAATGTCGCTGTGACGACCGCGGATGCGAGTTTTTTCAACCGCTATGGCCAGCTCATCTACCGCGAGCCGCTGGGCCGCCACGCCGGTTTTTCCACGCCGCAGTTCTCGATTCATCGCGGCGATCTGCATCAGGTATTGCTCGACGCATGCCGCCAGCGCTTGGGCGCCGAGCGCATATTCGCCGGCTGGCGCTGCACGCGTGCCGGGCAGGACGGCAAAGGCGCCACCGTTCATTTTCAGAGCACGCAGTCCGGCGAGGAATTGCCCCCGCAGTCGGGAACCGTCGCCATCGGCTGCGACGGCATCAACTCCGTCATCCGCAAGCAGCTTTATCCGCGCGAAGGCGAGCCGCTTTATTCCGGCGTCAACATGTGGCGCGGCGTCACGCGCTGGGCGCCGTTTCTGTCCGGCGCCGCGATGACGCGCGCGGGCTGGCTCGCGACCGGCAAAATGGTCATCTATCCGATCCGCAACAACATCGACGCCGCCGGCCGCCAGCTCGTGAACTGGGTCGCCGAAGTCGAAACGCCCGCCTATCAGCGCCGCGACTGGAACCGGCCGGGCAATATCGACGACTTCATCGCGCACTATGCGGACTGGCATTTCGACTGGCTCGACGTGCCGGCATTCATCCGCAGCGCGGACGTCATCCTCGAATTTCCGATGGTCGACCAGGACCCGCTGCCGCGCTGGAGCCACGGCCGCGTCACACTGCTCGGCGACGCCGCACATCCGATGTATCCGCGCGGCTCCAACGGCGCCGGCCAGGCCATCCTCGATGCGCGCGCGCTGACCGACTGTCTCGAGCGCCATACGGATGCAATTGCGGCGCTGGCCGCTTACGATGCGCTGCGCCGGGAGGTCACCGCCAACGTGGTATGGATGAACCGCAAGAATCCGCCCGACGCGATACTGCGCGAAGTGTTTCTGCGCACGGGCGACAAACCATTCCGCCACATCGATGACGTAATCAGCGCGCAGGAACTCGCGGCGCTGTCCGAAGGCTACAAGCGCGTGACAGGTTCGGACAAGAATACGCTCGCCGGCGCGCGCGCGCGCTGACCGGCGCTGTTCGCGGTTCGCGTCATTGCGTTACACTCCGCTGTACAAATAGTAATTTCAGGGAGCGGGCATGCTGGTGGTCGATTCGCAAGTGCATATCTGGGGCGCCGATACGCCTGCGCGTCCATGGCCCAAGCGCGCCGAACCACAGCGCCCGGTCCCGCTCGGTGCGGATGATCTGTTGCGCGAGATGAACGAAGCGGGTGTGAAC
>JANYDM010000092.1 GCA_025363575.1 Betaproteobacteria bacterium
GGGTTAACTGGCGGCGAACTTCAGGAACAGTTTCTGCGGGGCGATGCGACCAGCCACGAGCGACCTCCGCCTAGGCCGCCACCGTCGCATGCACCTGCGGCGGCACCTCCGCCGAAGGACGCTGTGCCGCGCGCCGTCGACGTGCACGCTTTCATGAGCCCGTTCAAAGCGCGCGACATCGAATTCGAGCGCCTGCCGTTCAGCCATCCGCTTTACATCATGTATTCGTCCGGCACCACTGGCGTGCCGAAATGCATCGTCCACGGCGCCGGCGGCACGCTGCTGCAGCATCTGAACGAACACGTGCTGCACGTTAACCTCAAAGAAGGCGACCGCCTTTTCTATTTCACCACCTGCGGCTGGATGATGTGGAACTGGCTGGTGTCCGGCCTGGCCTCGGGCAGCACGCTGCTGCTTTACGACGGCTCGCCATTCGCCCGCGGCGGCAATATCGTGTTCGACTTCGCCGATGCCGAAGGCATGACGGTAATGGGCACGTCCGCCAAATTCGTTGACTCGCTGGCGAAAGCCGGCTTGAGTCCGCTGCAGACTCACCGCCTGGACAAGGTGCGCGTGGTGCTATCGACCGGTTCGCCGCTGGCGCCCGAAGGCTTTGATTACGTCTACCGGCACATCAAACGGGACGTCCGCCTGTCGTCCATGTCGGGCGGCACCGACATCATGGGATGTTTCGTGCTCGGCAATCCATTGCTGCCGGTGTGGCGCGGCGAGATCCAGTGCCGCACGCTCGGTATGCAGGTCGAAGTGTTCGACGAAGACGGCAAATCCGTACGCGGCGTCAAAGGCGAGCTCGTGTGCACGGCGCCTTTTCCGTCGATGCCGGCCGGCTTCTGGAACGATCCGCAGGACAAGAAGTATCGCGCGGCCTACTTCGAGCGCTATCCGGGCGTGTGGTGTCACGGCGACTACGTCGAACTAACGGAACACGACGGCATGATCATCTACGGCCGCTCCGACGCCGTGCTCAACCCCGGCGGCGTGCGCATCGGCACGGCGGAAATCTACCGCCAGGTCGAGCAACTCGACGAAATCGTCGAAAGCCTCGTCATCGGCCAGGACTGGCCGCCGGACCGGCCCGGCGACGTTCGCATCGTACTCTTCGTGCGGCTGCGCGAGGGATTAACGCTGGATGCCGCGCTCGTTGAGCGCATCAAGGAGCATATACGCACCAACACGACGCCGCGCCACGTGCCGGCCAGGGTCGTGCAGGTCGGCGACATCCCGCGCACCAAGAGCGGCAAGATCGTCGAGCTCGCCGTGCGCCACGTCGTCCACGGACGGCCGGTCAAAAACATCGAGGCGCTGGCGAATCCCGAAGCGCTGGAATTGTTCCGCGAGCGCGTGGAACTCAATACCTGATTCCCCGCGCAAGCGCGCGATCTCAGGTCAGGCGCCGCTCAATTCACGTTCCAGATCTGCCACCACGGCGTGCTCTTGGTGGATTTGCCGCCCAGATACTTGCTGTCGGGAAAGTTGGCCTTCATGACGCGCTCGGCATCGTTGCGTAAATCCGTCATGCCCAGCTTGTCGTACGCCTGCACCAGCAGCAGCAGACCTTCCTCGTTGGCCGGCGCGTTCGGGTAAGTCTTCAGCGCGTATTGCGCGCGGTTGGCGGCCGCCACAAAAGCGCCGCGCTTCATGTAATAGCGCGCGACGTGGACTTCGTGCGCGGCCAGCGCGTTGACCAGATAGTTCATGCGCGCAATTGAATCCGGCGCGTACTTGCTTTCCGGAAACCGCGCGACAAGATCGCGAAATGAATCGAACGATTCGCGCGACGCCTTCGGATCGCGCTCGGTCATGTCCTGGCCGGTGACCTGCCCCGCCAGTTTGCCGAGGATGCCAAGATCATCGTTGAAATTGGCCAGACCTTTGAGATAGTACGCGTAGTCGACGCTGGGATGGTTCGGGTGCAGCTTGATGAAACGGTCGGCCGCGGCAATCGCCGACGTAACGTCCTTGTCTTTATAGTAGGCGTACGCGATTTCAAGCTGCGCCTGCGATGCGTAACGGCCGTACGGATAGCGCGCCTCGAGTTTCTCGTAAAGCTTGACCGCTTTCTCGTAGCTGCCTTCGTTCAGGTTGGTCTTGGCTTCGCTGTAGAGCTTGTTGGCCGACCAGCCTTTGGTTTCGTCGTCGTTCGTCGCGGGCAGCAGGCCGCAACCGGCCACGCACATCGCCACAATAAAAGCTAAACTAAAACGCATACCATGACCCTCGCGCAGAAAACACCAAATTATAACGTATCCCCGCCTGCTGCCGCCCCGCTGCGCCTGGTGCTGCCGCCGGGTTGCGCGGGCCAGCGTTTAGACCAGGCGCTGTCGGTTTTGTTGCCGCAATTTTCGCGCAGCCGGCTCGCTGCGTGGATACGCGGCGGTCGCGTTCAGGTCGACGGCAAGTCCGCCCTGCCCAAAACCAAGGTGTGGGGCGGTGAAAACATCGCGGTCTCTCCCGTCGCGGACCCGTCGACCACCGTTGCCAACCCGGAAGAGATTGCGCTCGATATCGTGCATGAGGACGCCGCGGTGCTCGTCGTCGCCAAGCCGGCGGGATTGGTCGTGCACCCCGGCCGCGGCAATTGGAGCGGCACCCTGCTCAACGCGCTGCTCGCCCATGCGCCGCAGCTCTCCGCGCTTCCGCGCGCGGGGATCGTGCACCGGCTCGACAAGGAAACCAGCGGCCTGTTGGTTGTCGCCAAGTCACTCGAGGCGCAAACGAGCCTGGTGCGCCAATTGCAGGCACGCACGGTCAAGCGCGAATATCTGGCGCTCGTGCACGGCCGCGTCGCGCGCGGCGGGAAAGTCGAAGCGCCCATCGGCCGCCACCCGGTGCAGCGCACGCGGATGGCAATCGCCGCGCGCGGCCGGCCATCCGTTACGCATTATGAAGTGCTACAGCCCTTCGCGGCCGCGACGCTGTTGCGCTGCCGGCTCGAGACCGGCCGCACCCATCAGATACGCGTGCACATGCTGTCGCTCGGCCACCCGCTGGTCGGCGATCAGGTCTACGGCAAAAAGCGCAGCAGCAATCCTCTGCTCGCGGCGTTTGCGCGCCAGGCCTTGCATGCTGAGCGGCTGGAATTCGTGCATCCCGTCAGCGGCGAAACCGTCGCTTGGCAGACTTCCGCGCCCGCGGACCTGCGCGCACTGCTTGCGGCACTGGCAATGCAGGCAGGCGCGTGAACGCGCCGCATGACTGGATCGTTCCCGCGTGGCCGGCGCCGCCGCGAGTGCGCAGCCTAGTCACCACGCGCAACGGCGGGGTCAGCAGCGGGCCGCACGCGAGTTTCAATCCCGGCTTGCGCGCCGGCGATGATGCGCAGGCAGTCCAGGCGAACCGCGCGCAGTTGCGCCAGCATCTGCCGCAGGAGCCGGCGTGGTTGCAACAGGTCCACGGCGCGCGCGTCGTACTAGCCGAAACGGCGACGGGGCCGCACGAACCCGCGGCCGATGCCAGTTACACGCGGCAACCCGGCACGGTGTGCGCAGTCATGATCGCCGATTGCATGCCCGTCCTGCTCTGCGATGCGCGCGGCAGCGCTGTCGGCGTGGCGCATGCGGGCTGGCGCGGTCTGAGCGCGGGTGTCATCGAGAACACAATAGATGCGATGGACGTTGCCGCGGGCGACTTGCTCGCGTATCTGGGTCCGGCGATCGGACCCGAGGCCTTCGAAGTGGGCGCCGATGTGCGGGACGCATTCATCAGCGCGGATCCCGCCGCCGGACCTGCATTCAAACCATTCGGCGAAAACAAATGGCTAGCCGACCTGTTTCTGCTCGCCCGCCAGCGCCTCGCGCGCAAGGGCGTAGCGCAGGTATATGGCGGCGGCATGTGCACGGTTGGCGATCCCGCGCGCTTTTATTCCTACCGCCGCGACAAAGTCACCGGCCGCATGGCCGCGCTGATCTGGCTGACCGCCGCAGGATAATCCCCGCGGCATCGCCCGCCGCGTCGTTTATAATGCGCGCCTTTCGCTGACCGCGCTGTCATGTCCGTACTGGCCTGGATCATCACGACGAGTTTTGCCGGCGGCCTCATGAGCGTGGCCGCCGCGGCCGTATTTGCATTGCGCGCGCGCACTGCGCACGTGCCGGTTCTCATCAGCTACGCCGTCGGCGCGCTGCTCGGCGCGGTTTTTCTCGACATTCTGCCGCACGCGTTCGCGATGTCGGGCAACCCGCAGCAGACCGCGGCCACCATCCTCGCGGGCATTCTGCTCTTCTTCATACTCGAGAAACTGGTCTTGTGGCGGCACTGTCACGAGGAACAGTGCGAAGCGCACGAGGCGCAGCCGGCGCAGCACGACCACGGCCGCAGCGGCATGATGATCATGGTCGGCGATACCTTCCACAACTTCGTCGACGGCATCCTCATCGCCGCCGCGTTTCTGGCCGATATCAAGCTCGGCGTCGTCACCGCCGTCGCTATCGTCGCCCACGAAATTCCGCAGGAGGTCGGCGATTTCCTCGTGTTGCTGCATTCAGGCTACAGCAGGCGCGCGGCGCTCATATTCAATGCAGCCTCTAGCCTCGCGATGCTGGTGGGCGGCGTGATCGCCTATTACGCGCTGCAATCTATGCAGCAATCGATACCGACTCTGCTTGCGCTCGCCGCCGCGAGCATGCTCTACGTCGCCGTTGCAGACCTCATTCCGGGACTGCACCGACGCCCCGAAATACAGGCGTCCATCCAGCAAGTCGCACTGATAGTCGCGGGCGTCGGCACCATTTGGGGCGTCGAATATCTGCTGCACTAATGCCGTGCGCGCGCGGCCGGACCCGCGCCGCACTTGACACTGCATAGGGCGCCACGCAGAATCAACGCCATCCCCACGCGGCACGACATGAAACAAAACGGCTCCAGCGCACAAGACCCGGCGCCCGCCCCGGTGCAGGCGTCGTTTGACGGCGCCTCCGCGGCCGTCCGCAAGTTCGCCGATGACGTGGTTGCGTCGCTGGCAGCGCGCCACGGCGCCGACAGCATGGAAATATTGCGCGCGCTGACAATGGGCCTGCAGGCCGACGGCGGACGTTACGCCGAATTGCAGCAGCGTTATTACCGACAGCATCTCGAACTATGGGCAAACCTTGCGCGTGCGGCAGACGGCGCGCCGGCCGCCGCGCCGGTCGCGCAGCCCGACAAGGCTGACCGCCGCTTCCATGCGCCGGAATGGCAGAGGCTGCCGTACTTCGATTTCCTGAAGCAGGCTTACCTCATCAATTCGCGCTGGCTCACTGAACTGGTCGAAACGACCGAGCTGCCGCCGCCCGCCAAGAACAAGCTGCGTTTTTTCGCGCGCCAGATGATCGATGCCGCCGCACCCGCCAATTTCGCAGCGACCAATCCGGAAGTGATCAAGCTCGCAAACGAGACCAATGGCGACAGCCTCGCGCGCGGGCTCGAGCAGCTGCACGCGGACATGCAAAAAGGCCGCATATCGATGAGCGACGAGTCGGCGTTCGAAATCGGCCGCAACATCGCGGTAACGCCCGGCACCATCGTTTACGAGAATGACGTGATGCAGCTGATTCAGTATGCGCCGTCGACCGCGACGGTCTATGTGCGGCCGCTCGTGATGGTGCCGCCCTGCATCAACAAGTTCTACATACTCGATCTGCAACCCGAAAATTCGTTCGTGCGCCATACGGTGGCGCAGGGCCATACGGTGTTCATGGTGTCGTGGCGCAACGTGCCGCCGTCCATGGGTCACCTCACGTGGGACCAGTACATTGCCGACGGCGTGATCAAGGCGATGAATGTCGCGCGTGATATCTGCGGCGTGGCGCAAGTCAACGTGCTGGGCTTCTGCGTGGGCGGCACGCTGGTCGGGTCCGCCCTCGCCGTGCTCGAAGCGCAGGGCAACCCGGCGGCGGCGAGCGTCACGCTGCTCGCCACCATGCTCGATTTCAGCGACACGGGCGAGCTTGCGGTGTTCATCGATGAAGCGTACGTGGGCCAGCGCGAGCGCGATTTCGCGCAGGGCGGCGTGCTACGCGGCAAGGAACTGGCGCTCACGTTTTCGAGCCTGCGCGCCAACGACCTCATCTGGAACTACGTGATCAGCAATTATCTCAAGGGCGGCAAACCCGACGCCTTCGACCTGCTCTACTGGAATAGCGACAGCACCAACCTGCCGGGTGCAATGTTCGTCTATTACGTGCGCAATACTTATCTGGAAAACAATCTACGCGTACCCGGCAGGCTGACCATGTGCGGCGTGCCGGTCGATTTGGCGGCCATCAAGCTGCCCGCGTACGTCCTCGCCACGCGCGAGGACCACATCGTGCCGTGGCAGACCGCCTATCAAAGCACGCAACTGCTGGGCGGCGACAGCCGCTTCGTACTTGCCGCCAGCGGCCACATCGCCGGCGTCGTCAATCCTGCTGTAAAAAACCGTCGAAATTACTGGACGGCCGACGCCGTGCCCGTGGATGCAAGCGCATGGCTGGCCGGTGCTACATCGCAGCCGGGCAGCTGGTGGCCCGACTGGACGCAGTGGCTGGCCGGCTTCGGCGAAGAACAGGTTGCGGCGCCCGCAGAGCAGGGCAATGCCAACTACCCGCCGCTCGAAGCGGCGCCGGGGCGCTACGTGCGGGAGCGTTGCGACTAGCGCGCGGCGCACAACCGCGCGCGGCGACTTCGTGATAGTCTGGATTCATTAAAAGCGTCACTTTTCGAGGAGATTTGAAAATGGCAAATCGGGTAGCGGTCGTCACCGGCGGCATGGGTGGTCTGGGTGAAGCGATCTGCATCAAGCTGTCAAAAATGGGCTACAGGGTCGTCACCACGCACTCGCCCGGCAACACCAAATCGAAAGAGTGGCTCGGAGACATGAAAAAACAGGGCTACGACTTTCACGCCGTGCCCGCCGACGTCGCCGACTTCGATGCGTGCGCCGCCGCCGTCAAGCGCATCGAGTCCGAGGTGGGCCCCATCGACGTGCTCGTAAACAACGCCGGCATCACGCGCGACATGACATTCAAGAAAATGGGCAAGGTCGACTGGGACGCGGTGATGCACACCAATCTCGACAGCGTATTCAATATGGCCAAGCCTGTTTGCGACGGCATGGTCGAGCGCGGCTGGGGCCGCATCATCAACGTTTCCTCCGTCAATGGCCAGAAGGGTGCGTTCGGCCAGACCAACTATTCCGCCGCCAAAGCCGGCATGCACGGATTCACCAAGGCGCTTGCGCTCGAAGTGGCGCGCAAGGGCGTGACGGTCAACACCATTTCGCCGGGTTACATCGGCACCAAGATGGTCATGGCGATCCCGAAGGAAGTGCTCGACACCAAGATCGTGCCGCAGATACCGCTCGGCCGCCTGGGCAAGCCCGAGGAAGTCGCGGGCCTCGTCGCCTACCTGTGTTCGGACGAAGCCGCATTCGTCACCGGCGCCAATATCGCGATCAACGGCGGCCAGCATATGCAATAAGCCGCTCGCGCGGCGCCGCGGGCAGCCGCGCTATAATGCGCGGCGCAACATGAAGGCAAACGCTTTTTTTGACTGATACCGCATTGCATACCTGGGGTCGGACATGAGTGAAGCCGTCAGAATCATCAAGAAGTACCCGAATCGCCGGCTTTACGATACGACGACCAGCATTTACATTACGCTGGCGGACGTCAAGAAACTGGTGCTCGACAACATCGATTTCAGGGTCGAAGACGCCAAATCCAAAGACGACCTCACGCGCAGCATCCTGCTGCAGATCATCCTCGAAGAAGAAGGCGGCGACGGCGTACCGATGTTCTCCTCCGACGTGCTGTCGAAGATCATCCGCTTTTACGGCAATGCGATGCAGGGCATGATGGGCAACTATCTGGAGAAAAATATCCAGACCTTCATCGAAATCCAGAAGAAGCTGCAGGCGCAGTCGAGCGCGATGTACGGCGGCACCGCAACACCGAACGCCGAAGCGTGGAGCGAGTTTCTCAAGATGCAGGGGCCCGCGATCCAGGGCCTGATGGGCAGCTATCTCGAGCAGAGCGCGAATGCCTTCCTCGAAATGCAGCAGCAAATGCAAAAGCAGTCGCGCAACCTGTTCGGCAATTTCCCTTTTCCCAATTTCGCGGCGCCAAACCCCTTCGCGCCGCCCGCGCGCGAGAAGCCTGCGAGCCAACCTGACGATTCCCCCGCACCCAAGGATGAAGACAGCGACCAAAAAGGCGGCTGAGGACACGAAGGCGCTAAAAACGGCGCTGGAAAAGCAGAAAGCGCCAGGCGCCGCGCCGGCAAAGCAACCCGGGCGGCGAGTCGCCGCTCCCAAAGTCGGTTTCGTTTCCCTGGGCTGCCCCAAAGCACTGGTTGATTCCGAACGCATCCTGACGCAGTTGCGCGCCGAGGGCTACCTCGTCGCGCCGAGTTACAAAGATGCCGATCTCGTCGTCGTCAATACCTGCGGTTTTATCGACAGCGCCGTCGCAGAATCGCTCGATGCGATAGGCGAAGCGCTCGCCGAAAACGGCAAGGTCATCGTGACCGGCTGTCTCGGCGCCAAAGGCAGTATCGTGCAAGACACACACCCGCGCGTGCTGGCCGTCACCGGCCCGCATGCGACCGACGAGGTCATGCGCGCGGTGCACGAGCACCTGCCGCAGCCGCCAAATCCGCACATCGATCTGATCCCCCCGCAGGGAATCAAGCTCACGCCGCGGCACTACGCTTACTTGAAGATCGCCGAGGGCTGCAACCACCGCTGCACGTTCTGCATCATCCCGTCGATGCGCGGCGACCTCGTGAGTCGTCCGGTCGGCGACGTGATGCAGGATGCGGAGAACCTGGTGAACGCGGGCGTAAGGGAACTGCTGGTGATCTCGCAGGACACGAGCGCCTATGGCGTCGACGTCAAATACCGCACCGGTTTCTGGGGCGGCCGGCCGTTGAAGACGCGCATGACCGAGCTCGCCGCCGCGTTGGGCGAACTCGGCGCGTGGGTGCGCCTGCATTACGTCTACCCGTACCCGCATGTCGACGAAGTAATCCCGCTGATGGCGGCGGGCAAAATCCTGCCCTATCTCGACGTGCCGTTTCAGCACTCGAACCCGCGCATTCTCAAGGCGATGAAGCGCCCGGCCAATTCCGAGAACAATCTTGCGCGCATCCGGCGCTGGCGCGAAATCTGCCCCGCGCTCACGATACGCAGCACCTTCATTGTCGGCTTCCCGGGCGAGACGGATGATGAATTCGAGCAGCTGCTCGAATTCATTGAAGCCGCACAGCTCGACCGCGTCGGCTGCTTTACTTACTCGCCGGTCGAAGGGGCGGTGGCTAATGCACTGGCGAATCACGTGCCGGAAGAAATCAAGGAAGAGCGCAAGGCGCGCTTCATGACCGCGCAGGCGCGCATCAGCGCCGGGCGGCTCGCGCGCAAGGTCGGCGCGACGATGCGCGTGCTGGTCGACCGGGCGGACGCCGAAGGCGCGCTCGCGCGCAGCAGCGCTGACGCGCCCGAAATCGACGGCGTGGTCCACCTGCCAACGTCACCCGCGCTGAAGGCCGGCGAGTTTGCGACTGTGCGTGTCACGCGCGCCGACGAGCACGACTTATGGGCAGAGCCGATTTAATTTTTCGTCGCTTGCCCGCGTCCATGCCGCAACAAAGCAGCTGACATGTGGCAACGCATCCGCGAATGGGCACGCCGGCTCAAAGCCGAGACGCTCGCGCTGTGGTTCTGCTGCCGGCATCCGGCGACGCCGCTCGCCGCCAAAATCCTCGCGACTCTGGTCGTCGCTTACGCGCTGTCGCCGATCGACCTGATCCCGGATTTCATTCCCGTCATCGGCTATCTCGACGACGTGATCCTGGTTCCGATCGGCATCTATTTCACGCTGAAACTGATACCGCAGCCGGTGATCGCCGAATGCCGCGCCAAAGCCAGCGCGTGGATGGACTCACGACAGTCGAAGCCCCGCAACTATCCGGCCGCCGCCGTAATCGTCGGCCTGTGGCTCGCCGCGCTGTGGTGGGCGTGGACGTTGTTCGCCGAAGCGAAGTAGCCGGCATCTAAACGCGCTCGAAAAATCCCAGCACATCCGCAATGTCGCGCGTGCCTTTCATCGGCGGCAGGCTGCGCAATATGCGCTTGCCGTAACCCTTGGTAAAGAGGCGCGGATCGCAGATCATCAGCACGCCGCGGTCGGTTTCGTCGCGGATCAGCCGGCCGGCACCCTGCTTCAGCGTGATCACCGCCTGCGGCAACTGAAACTCCACGAAAGCATTGCGCCCGTCGCGGTTGATGCGCTCTATGCGCGCCGCGAGCAGAGGGTCATCCGGCGGCGCGAACGGCAGCTTGTCGATGACGACAAGCGATAACGCTTCGCCTCGCACATCGACGCCTTCCCAAAACGACTGGCTGCCGACCAGCACCGCATTGCCGACGCGCCGGAAGCGCTCGAGCAATTCAGTACGCGAGCTCTCGCCCTGCATCATCAATGGGAACTCCAGCTTGCGCTGGAAGAAAGCGTCTTTTAAAAGCTCGTAACCTTCACGCATCGCGCGCAGGCTCGTGAACAGCATGAACGCGCGTCCCCCGCTCGCCTCGAGCGCGGGCAGCGCCGCGGCCACCACCGCGCGCGTATATTCGGGCGTGTTCGGCTCGGGCATGCCTTTGGGCACGTACAGCAATGCATGGCTCGCAAAATCAAACGGGCTTTCCCATGATTGCTCCTGCGCCTCCGTCAGGCCCATCTGCCCGCGGTAGTGGCTGAAATCGCCGCCTACGGACAGCGTCGCCGAGGTAAAAATCCACGAGCGCGCGCGGTCGCTGATTTGCTCCTGGAAGATTTCGGCGACCGACAGCGGCGTGGCGTTCAGGTGCAGCGCGTGATTGAAGAGCTCGAGCCAGCGCACGAATTCCGGATTGTCGTGATCGCGCCAGCGGCGGATGTCCGCGGCCAGCGCCTGCGCGCGCTGCCAGCATTTTTCGAGCCCTTCGCTGCGCGCAGCCTGCGATTCGAGCGTGGCGACGAGATAGTCGAGCTTGGCGCAGAGCGCATCGAGCGCCGGCTGGAACTCGCGATTGCGTGCCAGCGCCTGGAGCGGGAAACGTCCGCTGTCTTCCCTGAACGCCAGGCGCAAATCGCGCGCCGCCTTGTCGAGCGCATGCGCGGCGTCGGGCAATGCCGCGAATTCTTTGGCCGCGGTGACCGCTTCCAGGCGCGTATCGCGTGCGAGCTCGGTCAGTTGCGCAGTGGACACCGTTTGCCCGAAAAACAGGCTCGCCGTCTCGGGCAACTGGTGGGCTTCGTCAAAAATAATCGTATTCGATGCCGGCAGCAGCTCCGATACGCCTTCGCCGCGCAGCACGACGTCCGCGAAAAACAGATGATGATTGACCACCACCACGTCGGCCGCCAGCGCCTGCTTGCGCGCTTCCATTACGAAGCACTTGGCGTAGTGCGAGCAGTCGGAGCCGAGGCAGTTTTCGCGCGTCGACGTCACGTATGACCAGATGGCTGCGTTCTCCGGCACCGCCGGCAGATCGCTTTTGTCGCCGGTCGCGCTGTTCTTCGCGAAGTTCGCGATCACGGGCAGGTGACGGGCATCGTCGCGTGTCGGAAAGCGCCCCTCATTTTGCGCGCGCTCGATGTGGTAATGACAAACGTAGTTCGAGCGCCCCTTGAGCAGCGCCACGGTCACCGGCACTTTCAGCGCATCGCGCACGACCTTGATATCGCGATCGTAGAGCTGGTCCTGCAGTGTCTTGGTGCCGGTCGAAATGATGACCTTGCCGCCCGATAGCAGCGCGGGCACCAGATAAGCGAAAGTTTTGCCGGTGCCGGTGCCGGCCTCTGCAATTAATACCGAGTTGTTCTCGATAGCCGCGGCCACCGCGCGCGCCATTTCAATCTGGCCTTCGCGCATGCGAAATTCGTCGACTGCCAGCGCCAGTGCGCCGCCCGCTGAAAATATCGAAGCCAAATCCTGCAAAATAAATCCCGGGTGCTGGTGCAGCTGACAACGTTACGGACTGAAACGCGGCAGTATAGTGCATCGCCCCCGCCTGCTACCATAGCAGCGTGGCCAGATCTCTGAACGAATTGCTCCGGATAGGCATCATCTCCGACACGCACGATCTGGTGCGCCCGCAGGCAAAACTCGCGCTTGCGGGTGTAACGCACATCCTGCATGCCGGCGATATCTGCGGCGCCGGAGTGCTTGCGGAGCTGGCGGCTATAGCGCCGGTCACCGCGGTGCGCGGCAATAACGACCGCGGCGCGTGGGCCGCGCGGCTGCATGAAACGGAAATGGTCGAGTTCGGCGGCGTTGCCATCTACATGCTGCACGATCTCGCCGGACTTGACATCGACCTCGCGGCTGCCGGCGTGCGCGCAGTCGTTTCGGGCCATTCGCATCGTCCGCTCATCGACGAGCGCGCCGGCGTGCTGTTCATGAATCCCGGCAGTGCCGGGCCGCGCCGGTTCACGCTGCCGGTCTCGCTCGGCTTCATCGAGATCGCTGGCGGCAGGATCAGCGCCCGCCTGCAGACGCTGCAAGTCTAAGAGTCCCTGACATCAGCGGATTTCGTCGACCCTGAGCAATATGCGGCGATTGTCGCTGGCAAGCTCGCGCGTGCTGCCGATGATGACACTCTGCTGATTCGATGTGCCCTGCGCGACGCCGCCGACTTCTATCCATTCGCCCAGCCGGCCCGACACCGTCGTTGCCGCCTGCTGCACGTTAACGCTGCCATAGGGCAGGTTTTGCTCCGGGCTCGCGAGCGTATCGCGTTGCGGCTTGATCTCGAGCGTCACGCGGTCGCCGGCGAGACGCGGCAAAACATAAAAGCCGGTCATCGCATCGCGATATTCGACTCCGCCGTTGAGACGCTCCACGACCTGGCCATTGACGACGGTGCGCGTGACCTGGCGTTGCGGCACGGCGACCGATTGGCCGGCGCGTATGAATGCGCTCGCGCCCTCGAGCACCTGCAAGGTCTGCGTATTGCGGTCGGCCTCGAGCGAGCGCGTGCTGTCGATGCGAGTGCGCGCGGAGCTGCTGCCGCCGATGACTACCTGTCCGGACACTTCGGCCCGCGTGCGGTCACGGTCGAGCGTTGCATCCTGGCGCACGGAAATCATCAAACGGCGCGGTTCCGCATCGAGCGTCGCCAGCACGCGCTTGAGGTCGGCAAGATTAGCTGATGTCGTTCGCACGACAAGCTGGTTCTGCATTCCGCTCATGGTGCCTGTTTTGTCGAGCAACGGCTTCAATACCGGCATCACCTGCTCTGCGGTGCGGTACTTGAGCGTTATTACTTCGATCGCAGTACTTTGTGCGTAAACGATCGCAGCCGGCGCCAGCGAGACGAGCAGAATCAGCGAGCGCGCCAGATGCAGAGCAACGCGCCCAAAGGGTATACGGAGTGACATAACTTGATTAACGGCAGGCATTCGGCGCAGTTTACCCGCTATCACACGTGGCGGGAGATGGCCAGTACCGCCGATAAAAAACATTTACAATCAGCTCACTATCGCCTATAGTCGCCGCGATGAAAAATTTCCGCCGCGTAATTTCCATCCTCCTCGTATGCGTTGCCCTGCCCGCGCCCGCAGCTGAATCGAATGGCAAAAAAACGGCGTACCCCGCCGCCATCGTCTCGCCGGCTGCTTATCTCGACTACGCGCGCGAACTGACGATACATGCGCTGGCGCTGATCGGGGTCAACTATAAGTTCGGCAGCAACTCGCCGGAAACCGGCTTCGACTGCAGCGGACTGGTCAGCCACTTGTTTCAGGAAGTCGCGGGCGTAGTGCTGCCGCGCAATTCGCAAAGCATGAGCAAAGTTGGCGAAAAAATCGCACCATCCGACCTGCAGCCCGGCGATCTCGTTTTTTTCAACACGCGCCGCCAGGCGTTCTCGCACGTCGGCATCTATATCGGCGATGAGCGGTTCGTGCACGCCCCGCGGCGCGGCCGCGACGTCGAAGTCGCCGATATGCAGGACAGCTACTGGAAAAAGCACTTCAACGGCGCGCGCCGCGTCCTCGCTAGCGACTGACCGGCACTGCGACCGTCTTCTCGGCAATTTTCTGCTTGATCGCGGCGATCGCCGCCAGCCCCGCCCTCTCGCCCTCGATGATCGCCAGGTGGCGGTCTTCGAAACCCGTGCTGCGTATTTTGCCGGTCTCGGGCCGGATTACGATGTCGGCCTCGTTCAATTCGTAACCTGCGATGCTCTGACCCATGATCGCGAACGTCTGCAGCACGAGCTCGACGCTGTCGCGCGTCTTGCCGAAACGCGGGTTGTTCGAGATGTAAACCGCGATGACGAGGTCAGCGCCCATGCCGCGCGCGGCACGTACCGGCACCGGGCTGACGAGGCCGCCGTCAACGTATTCATGGCCGCTGATCGACACCGGCTGAAAAATGCCGGGCACGCTGCTTGACGCGCGCACAGCCATGCCGGTATTGCCGGTGCGGAACACTACAGGCTCGCCGCTCTGCAGATCGGTCGCTACCGCCGCGAATGGTTTGTTGAGCTTTTCCATGACGCGGCTCTGCACCGCTTGATTGACAAAATTCTGCAGCGCTTCGCCTTTGATAAAACCGCGGTCGGGCAGCGACCAGTCGGCGATGATCGAATCGTCGAGCTGCAACGCGACTCTTTGCAAATCGAAACCCCCATAGCCGCTCGCGTATAGCGCGCCGACCATGCTGCCGGCGCTGGTGCCGACCACGATATCGGGCACGATGCCGTGCGCTTCAAGCGCCTTGATGACACCAATATGCGCGAAACCGCGCGCGGCGCCGCCGCCGAGCGCGAGCGCGATACGCGGCGCCACCATCCGCACCTCGGGCTTGAGTTGCGGCTCTACGACCGGCGCCGGTATCGGCGGCGGGCTGGTCGTCAGCACGCTGCAGCCGGCGGCGAGCAGGGCCACAAGCAGAAAAAGGCTGCGCACGCTGTATTTGCTCATTGATTTTCCGGATCCAATTGTAGCCCGCGGCTACGGCGGGCTTTGCGCGCGCCGCATTTCGCGCAATTCCTGCGCCAGTTCGTAAACGGCGAGCGCGTAATTCACGCTGCGGTTGTAGCGTGTTATGACGTAAAAATTGTTGAAGCCCATCCAGTAGCGCATGCCGGCGCCGGTTTCAGCGCCGAATACTGCGGCAACCGTATCGTCGTCGACCAGATAAGCCGGCGTTACCCCCGTCCGCCTGATCGCTGCGACCGTGGTGTGCGGATTGATGCCGCGCTCGAGCAGCGCCTTGAATTCATCACCCGGCGGTTGTCCCGACTGTTCGATAGCGGCAAGCACCGCTTCACCAGTCCGCCAGCCGTAGCTCTTGTAGTAATTGGCAATGCTGCCGATCGCGTCGCTGTGGTTCCACAAATCGCGCTGGCCGTCGCCGTCGAAATCGACCGCGTACTGGCGGTAACTGCTCGGAAGGAACTGCGGCACGCCGAGCGCGCCCGCGTACGAGCCTTTGACTTGCAGCGGGTCAAGCTTCAATTCACGGGTCAGCAGCAGAAACTCTTCGAGCTCGCTGCGGAAGCGCTCGGCGCGCGGCGGGTAATTGAAAGCAAGCGTGAACAGCGCATTGAACACATTGCTTTTGCCGGCGAGCTTGCCGTAGAACGATTCGATGCCCACGGTAGCCACCAGCAGCTCTTCGGGCACGCCGGAGCGCGCGGCAGCTTTCGCCAGGGTCGCAGCGTACCGCTCCCAGTACTCGAGACCGCCGCGCACGCGCGCCGGCGTAACGTGCGTTTCGCGAAACGTGTACCACGGCAGCGCAGTGGTCGGCTTCGCCATCGCGCGCAAAATTCCCTGCTGCACGCGAGCCTGTGCAAACCAGCGCTGCAGCTGGCGGCGGCTGAACGCGTGCTTCTCGGCAATCTCGTCGATGAACCCGGCCACCGCCGGGTCGAACTCGGCCTGCGCTGCACCGGCCGCTGCCTGCGCAAATGCGATAAATACCGCGAGCACCAGGGCGCATCGCTTCAAGGCATGGAGGAACGGGCCGGACACGCACCGGCGCATTGAAAACGGGTATTGCACGGCGGTCTCTACAGCGCCTGGAGCGACTCGACGACTTTACGGTCGAAGACCAGGCCTTCCGTGCGCCGCCGCTCACGCTCGCGGGCCGCGCGCTCGCCGGGAATCCGGATCTCGTCGACGCCCGGCCGCCGCGGCGTCGCCTTGATGCGGTCGACCAGGTCCGTCATATGGTCGGGAAATTCACCGCCCGGCAGCGTCAGCTTGGGATCGACAACCAGTATCAGAAAGCCGTAATCCTTGACTTTGCCGTGCGTGAGCGCCGCGCCCGCCAGCAGCCCCAGTGCCTGCACGGCGAATGACAGGCCATAACCCTTGTGCCCGCCGAACGGCACCCAGCCGCCCTTCAGTGCCTGGTTGGGGTCGCGCGTCGGATTGCCTTCTTCATCGAACGCTATGCCTTCCGGCAATTGCTCGCCGATATGCGCGAAGAGCTGCACTTCGCCGACCATGATGGAAGCCGTGCCGATGTCGTATATGACAGGACCCTGCGACGACGGAAAGCCCATGCAGAGCGGATTGGTGCCGAACACCGGTTTGATGCCGCCGATCGGCAATACATGCGGCCGGGTGCTCGCAGCGTGGATGCCGACGAAGCCCGCCTGGGCGATCATTTCGACGAAGTACGCGCTGCGCCCGCTGTAATAGCTGTCGTAGACACCGACAGACGCAAAACCGCTGGCGCGCGCTTTTTTGATGGCGAGCTGGGTGGCGTGATACACGGAGACGTAGCCCAGATTGTTGCCGCCGTCGATAAGCGCGGACAACGGCGTCTCATGTACGACTTTAATCGGCCGGCGCTCATTGCGCGTCTTGTTGTTGCCGGCAATCGCGAGAATGCGCGGCAAGCTCGCGAACCGGTACCCGCATAGCGCGTTATCGACCAACTGGTCGGCGATGACCTTGGCGTCGTCGGCCGAGTAGCCGATGCGTTGCAATGCGCCGATGGCAAGCTCGCTCGCGGCCGCGGGCGTCATGCGCACGGTGTCCGGGGTATCGGCGTCGAGCTGGGAATCTTTCGCGGGTTGAATATTGGAACTCTGAGACATGGCGTGCTTTTCTCCAGCGCGTGCGAAACAACGATTTGAATGCTGCGATTATAGACCGGCGCACGCGCGGAGCGACGCGTTAAGTCGGCGATGCTTTATAATTCGCCGCCCGCTGCCGCATACGCACTGCCGCGGCAAACGCGAGGAAGCCCCGACTTGTTTATCAAATTCACGCTCAACGGCGACCCGGTCGAGACGAGCCTGAAGAGCGGCGACCGCCTGCTCGTCGACGTATTGCGCGAAGACCTGCACCTCACCGGCACCAAGCACGGCTGCGGTATAGGCGCATGCGGCACGTGTACCGTCATCGTCGATGGCCTGCCCGTCGCCTCCTGCCTGCAGCTTGCGGCGCTGATCGACGGCGCGGACGTGCGCACGATCGAGGGGCTCGCCGGCGCGTCATCGCTGCACGCGGTGCAGCAGGCGTTCATTAACACAGCCGGGCTGCAATGCGGCATCTGCACCCCGGGGCACATCATGGCGGCCTGCGCCCTGCTCGACAAAACGCCCGCCCCGACCGACGAGCAGATACGCGTGAGTGTCGAGAGCGTGTATTGCCGCTGCACGGGCTACGTGCGTATCGAAGCCGCCTATCGCGAGGCTGTCGCGCTCGCGCGCAAGCCGGACCGGACATGAACGAGCGCGCACCGCAGCCGCCGGCCGGCAGCCTGCTCGTCATCGGCAAGAACGTGCCGCGCACGGATGCAATACCGAAAGTCACGGGCGCCGCGCAATACGTTGCCGACATCCATATGCCCGGCATGCTGCACGCCGCCGTGTTGCGCAGTCCGCATCCGCATGCGCGCATTCTGCATATCGATACCCGCGCAGCCGCGGCGTTGCCCGGCGTCAAGGCCGTCGTCACCGGCGCGGACACGGCGCAAAAAAAATGGGGCTGCTTCCGTCCCGACCTCTACCCGCTCGCGATCGACAAGGTGCGCTATGTCGGCGACGAAGTCGCCGCAGTCGCCGCACGCGATCCGGAAACGGCACGCGCGGCGGTCGATCTTATCAAAGTCGAATACGAAGTGCTGCCGGCCGTGCTGTCGCTCGACGCAGCGCTTGCGCCCGGTGCGCCGCTCGTCCATGACGATGCGGCGGGCAATGTCGCGCATCATTTCGCATTCGAGCGCGGCGACGTCGACGGCGGCTTTAAGGCGAGCGATGTCATCGTCGAAGGTACCTGGCAAAGCGCGCGCCAATGGCACACTTCGCTGGAGACCATAGGCTGCGTAGCGCAGTGGACGGGCGATCGCGTCTCGCTCTGGTGCAATACGCAGACGCCCTTCCTCGCGCGCGGGCGCTACGCCATTGCGCTCGGCGTGCCCGAAAGCAAAGTGCGCGTGGTGCAGACGGAAGTCGGCGGCGGTTTCGGCGGCAAATCGGGCGACGACAATGCGTCCGTGATCTGCGCGCTGCTCGCAAAAAAATCCGGCAAGCCGGTCAGACTCATACACACGCGCGAAGAAGAGTTTCTCGCGAGCCATCCGCGCATGCCCATGCGCTACTGGGTGCGGCTCGGCTTCTCGCGCGATGGCCGCGTCAAGGCCAAGGAAATTCGAATGCTCGCCGACAACGGCGCTTACACCGGAAAATCGCAGGCGATCCTCGGCGCGGCGACAGTTCGCCACGACGCTTTGTACAAGTATCCCTGCGCACGCGCCGACTCCACACTCGTTTACACGAATCTCGTGCCGACGGGCGCGTTCCGCGGCTTCGGCAACCCTTCCGCCGACTGGGCGGTCGAGCAGTGCTGGGATCTCGCGGCCGAAAAGCTCGGCATGGACGTGGTCGATCTCCTGCGCCTTAACGCCGTCGTGCCGGGCGACGTGTCGCCGCACAATCACAAGATCACGAGCTGCGAGCTCAAGCAGTGCATAGACAAGTCCGCGCAGCTCATTGGCTGGAAAACCAAACGCGCGCAGCGTACCCCCAACCGCGGGCTCGGCATCGGCTGCAGCGTGCACGTCAATGGACGCCGCAGCTTTGGCGACTGGGACGGCAGCTCGGCCATCGTGCGCATCAACGACGACGGCCGCGCGACCATCATTACTGGCGAAGGTGAAATCGGCCAGGGCACACTGACGGTATTGCGCCAGATCGCGGCGGAGGAATTGGGCTTACCGTATGAAGACGTCGACATCACGCGTCCCGACACCGATGTTCATCCCTACGCGCTGGGAGCACTGGCCAGCCGCGTTACTTACGTGGCCGGCAATGCGGTCAAGCGCGCGGCGGCCGCCGCCCTTAAACAGTTACTGGATGCCGCCTCGGCGCAATTGAAACTGCCGCCGGAAGAGCTGACGGTCATCAACGGCGAAATCGGGCAGCGTCATGGCCGCGAATCCGATTTCAAGCCAGTTGCGGCAATCGTGCGCGCGCACATCTATCAACCGAACGGCCAGCCCATCGTCGGTGTCGGCAACTGGGACAACCCTTCGGAGTTTCCCGACCACAGCCGCTACGGAAATGAATCGGGCGCCTACAATTTCGCGGCACAGGCGGCGGAAGTCGAGGTCGATCCGGCTACCGGCAAAGTCACCGTGCTGGAAATCGCCTGCGCCGTCGACTGCGGTACCGTCATTCACCCGGCCGCCGCGGAAGGCCAGGTCACCGGCGCGGTAACGCAGGGGCTGGGGCTCGCCGTCACCGAATATTTCGACTGGCACAATGGCGTGCCGACCGATCCCAATCTCAAGGACTATCCATTGCCGTCGGCGGCAATGATGCCGAAGATACACGTGGCCTTCGCCGACTCATACGAGCCGACCGGCCCGTACGGCGCCAAGGGCCTCGGCGAAATCGGCCTCGACGCCGTGCCAGCGGCAATTGCCAATGCAATCGCCGATGCGGTGGGAGTGCGCATTACCGAACTCCCCATCACCGCCGAAAAAATTCATCGCGCGTTGCATCCCGCACTTTATACGGATGAAGAAAAAACAACCCTTGGTGCGCCGAAAGGTTCGGTCTGGACACGCTTGATGGCAGGCAGGCCCTCGGGAGCGCGCCCGCCAGCCACCGATTTCGTCTTTGCGAAAAGCGTCGACGAGGTCGTGGCCGCGCTCGCACAGGGCGATGCGGCAATTGTGGCCGGCGGCATGTCGCATGCGGTGCGGCGCGAACGCACCGGTTTTCCACAGGCGAAGCGGTTGATAGCGATCGCCCGCGTCGCGGAATTGAAAGAGTTGTCGCTAGCGCCAGACGGCGCGCTCAAGGCAAACGCGGCCGTGCCGCTGCAGGCACTTTACGACGACGCACGCATCCGCAAGAGCTGGCAGGCAATCGATGAGGCGCTCGAAGCAGTCGGCATCGTGCGCCTGCGCCGCATGATTACCATCGGCGGCAGCCTGGGGCCGCTCATCGGCGGCTTCGATCTGCCTGTCGCGCTGCTCGCGCTGACCTGCCGCGTGCAGGTCGCGGGCCCTCAAGGACGGCGCAGCGTGCCCCTCGCAGAGCTTTTCGAAAAACGCATGGCGAAAGATGAAATGATAGTTGGCATGGAAGTCGACCCGTTGCCCGCGCGCACCGGCTCCGCTTTCTTCAAATACATGCCGCGCAACGTGCTTGAAATCCCGACTGTCAATACAGCGGCGGCCGTCACCGTCGATGCTGGAGGCAAATGCACGCATGCGCGCGTAGTCGTCGGCTCGGTAAGCTGGAAGCCCATCGTGCTCGAGCTGCCGGAACTTGCCGGCAAAGCATTCGACGAAGCGCTGATTCGCAACTCCGTTGCAAAAGTGCGCAAACTCGCGCAGCCGGCGGCAGACGTGCGCGGGTCGGTTGCCTACAAGCGCAACATGGCGGTCGAATTTGCGGCGCGCGCGTTGCTCACGGCCTGGCAGCGTGCATTGAAATAAATGCGGCCCGCATGCGCAAGCTCTTAAGATGACAGCCAGGCAGCGCTCGCACGCAGGCATTGTGAAGAAAACGCCTGCTTACCTATAAAGGAGAAGTCATGAACGTTCTCAATCTCAAAAACATGCGGCATGGTGTCGCTGCCAGTGTGCTGGCGATTGCCTGTCTGTACGCCGGTGGCGCGCAAGCCGAGCAGTCGGAGCTGCGCATCGCCAAGCAATACGGCCTCGCCTATCTGCAGATGATCGTGATGGAGGACCAGAAAATAATCGAGAAGAACGCAAAGGCCGCCGGCATGGGCGACCTCAAGGTCACTTGGGCGACGTTTCGTTCCAGCGACGTTATGAACGACGCGCTGCTTTCGGGCAGCGTCGATTTCGTTTGCCTCGGCATTCCCGGCATCGCGACGATCTGGGCGAAGACCAAAGGCGCCAACGAAGTCAAAGCCGCAGCGGGGCTTAACTTCCTGCCGCTGCAGCTCAATACGCGCAGCCCCAACATCAAGTCGATCCGCGACTTCACGGAAAAGGACAAGATCGCCCTGCCGGCCGTGAAGGTTTCGATGCAGGCGATCGTGCTGCAGATGGCAGCGGCGCAGGCGTTTGGCGAAGCGAATTACACGAAGCTCGATGGCCTGACGGTGTCGATGGCGCACCCCGACGCCATGGCGACTTTCCTGTCAGGCGGCGGCGAAATCAACAACCACTTCACCTCGCCGCCCTTCATCCAGAAAGAGCTGGAGAAGCCCGGCATCACCAGGGTGCTGAACTCGGTGGATGTGCTCGGCGGCCCCATTTCGTTCAACGTGGTCGGCGCGACGGGCAAGTTTCACAGCGAAAATCCGAAGCTTTATGCGCTTTTCCTGAAATCACTGCAGGAGGCGACCGACTTCATCAACAAGGATAAACGGGCGGCGGCGGACATTTACATCAAGGTAACCAAGGATAAGAGCCCGATCGAAGACATCCTCAAGATCATGAACGATCCGCTAACCGAGTATTCGCTCATGCCTAAAAACATCATGAAGATGGTGGACTTCATGCACAGGACCGGCACGATCAAGATAAAGCCCGAGTCGTGGAAGGATCTCTTCTTCCCTAATATGCACAATCTTCCGGGAAGCTGAAAAGTATCCGCTCGCGATGAAATCGTCTCTTGTAATTGCGGTGCTGCCCGGCGACGGTATCGGGCCCGAAGTCACGAATGCCGGCCTGGAAGTTCTGCAGGCGCTCGCCCGCACCCGGCCGGCGCTTGAGTTCGAATGGCGCCATTTCACCGGTGGCGCGCAACAGTATGCGGACACCGGCACGGCGTTTTCCGAAGAGTCGATGCAGGCGCTCGGGCAATGCGATGCGATCCTGTTTGGCGCGATCGGCCTGCCCGACATCCGCTATCCGAACGGCACCGAGATCTCTACGCAGATCGATATTCGCGAGCGTTATGAGCTCTATGCCGGCGTGCGCCCGGTGCGCGCGATGCCGAATACGCCTGCGGTACTCGCCGATCCGCGCGCGAAACATATCGACTTCACGGTTTTACGCGAACAAACCGAGGGATTTTTTTATTCACGGGGCAAACGCGAAGTGGACGACGCCGGCGCGCACGACCATGCGCGCATTACCCGCCGCGGCTGCGAGCGCTTGTTCGATTTCGCGTTTCGCCTGGCGCGCGAAGGCAAGGCGCGCGGCCGGCCCGGCAAGGTGACCTGCGTTGACAAAGCGAACGTGCTGACATCCATGGCTTATATGCGTTCGCAATTCACCGAGTGCGCGCGAAAGAATCCTGATGTCGCGGTCGACTATTGCTACGTCGATGCGATGGCGCTGAATCTGGTGCGCAAACCATGGGAGTACGACGTCATTGTCACCGAAAATCTTTTTGGCGATATCCTGTCGGATCTGGCCGGCGGACTGGTCGGCGGTCTCGGTCTGGCGCCTTCGGGTGATATCGGCGACCGGCATGCAATGTTTCAACCTGCGCACGGCAGCGCACCCGACATTGCGGGCCGTAATATCGCAAATCCGACGGCGATGATTCTGTCGTGCGCGATGATGCTCGAGTGGTTGGGCGCGCGGCATGCTCATACCGTTGCGTCAGATGCTGCCCGTGAGCTTGAAAATGCCGTGCACCGCGCCTATGCGCAAGGGCGGCTGCAGCCTGTTGAATTCGGCGGCGGCGATGGCACGACCGCCATTGCGCGGGCCATCATTACTGAACTTGACGCAAAAACGCATTGACCCGGAGAGCTGACTGCAATGCCAGACGAAGTTCAAGGCAAATTTACGACCGGTGACGGCTGCGAGATCGCGTACACCCTGCATGCGCATGCGAAGCCGGACGCGCCCCGCGTCGCGCTGATCCATTCGCTTGCACTCGATCGCAGCATCTGGACGCGCGTCGTGGACGAACTGGCGCCGCATGCCTCGATCCTCGCCTACGATTGCCGGGGGCACGGTCAAAGCTCGCCCGTTGTGATGCGTTACACCGCCGCACTCTTCGCTGACGATCTCGCGCTATTGATGGACCATGTCCGGTGGAGAGATGCGGTTGTGGCCGGCTGCTCGATGGGCGGGTGCGTGGCGCAGGCCTTCGCCGCAAACTACGCAAATCGAACGAAGGGCGCGTGCCTGATCGACACGACGCCGTGGTACGGCGGCGATGCACCACAAAAATGGCGCGAGCGTGCAGCGACGGCACTCGCCCAAGGCATGGGAGCATTAATCGATTTTCAGCTCACACGCTGGTTTACGGATGCGTGGCGCATGGCAGGTTCGAATGCCGCCACAATCACGGCACTAAAACGCGTCTTCCTGTCGAACAACGTGCGCTGCTATGAGCAGACCTGCGAAATGCTCGGCACTGAAGATCTGCGTGCGCTGCTGCCGCAGATCAAAACACCGGTCGCGGTTGTCGTCGGCAGGGAAGATTACGCAACGCCGGTCAGCATGGCCGAAGCGCTGCACGCAGCGCTGGCACAATCGACGTTGACGGTGATCGAGCAGGGCCGCCACATCACGCCGGTCGAATGCCCGCGTGAAATTGCGCGTGAATTGAAAAAACTGATCGGTGTCTGAAAAGTGCGACTCGCTGCTCTGCTCTGGCTTGCTCTTTTATGTATTCATGCGCTCGCGCAAGGCTATCCATCAGGCCCCGTGCGCGTCGTGGTGCCCTTCCCCGCGGGCGGCGGCGTCGATGCGGCCGGACGGCTCCTGACCATCAAGCTGAGCGAAGCGTTCAGCAAGTCGTTCGTCGTTGAGAACCGCGGCGGAGCCAACGGCAACATCGGCACCGAAGTCGTAGCCAAATCGCCGAAAGACGGCTACACGCTGCTCTTCACCGGCGCCGGTTACGTCACCAATCCAAGCCTCTATGCGAAGGTTCCCTATGATGCGGTGAAGGATTTCGATCCCATCAGCCTGATGGCGCTGGGCCCCAACGTGCTGGTCGTGCATCCTTCGCTGCCGGTGAAATCCGTCAAAGACCTCATCGCGCTGGCCAAAGCGCAGCCCGGCGCAATCGGCTTCGCCGGTTCCGGCAGCGGCAGCACCCCGCATCTCGCCGGCGAGCTCTTCAACACGCTGGCCGCAGTCCGCATGGTGCATATCCCCTATCGCGGCACGGGTCCGGCCATGATAGGGCTCCTGAGCGGCGAGACGCCCACCATGTTCCTGCCGGCAATCAACGCCGGCCCGCATATCAAGTCCGGCCGCCTGCGCGCGATTGCAGTGACGAGCATGGCGCGGCTGGCGTCCATGCCCGAATTGCCGACGGTCGCCGAAGCCGGCCTGAAGGGCTACGAATCGAGCCAGTGGTACGGCGTGCTTGCGCCGGCCGGCACGCCGGACGACATCCTGAATTCCCTCAATGCGCAAGTCGTGAAAATCGTGCAGACGCCCGACATGCAGCAGCGGCTGCATGAAGACGGCATCGTGCCTGCCGGCAGTTCGCGCCAGCAATTCGCCGCGTATATCAAGACCGAGCTGGTCAAATGGGCCGACGTCATCAAACGCTCCGGCGCGCGCATCGATTGAGCCCCGCCGCGTTTTTAGCTTCCTGCGCGCTGACATTGGCGGCGGTGCAAGGCGATGTGGCCGCGCAGAATTATCCCGCACGCCCTTTGCGCATCATCGTGCCGCAAAGCGCCGGCGGCTCCACCGACCTCGTCGCGCGCCCGCTGGCGAAGAAACTCTCCGAAGCGCTCGGCCAGTCCGTCGTTGTCGACAACCGGCCCGGCGCAGGCAGCGTCATCGGCACCGATCTCGTCGCCAAAGCGGCACCCGACGGTTATACGCTGCTGGCCGTTGCCGCCTCGGTGACCATGAGCCCGAGCCTCTACAAATTGCCGTTCGATCCGCTGCGCGATCTTGCCGCAATCACTCAGCTTACTTCGCTCCCGAATATCCTTGTCGTGCATCCGGCGCTGCCGGTGAATTCGGTTGCCGAACTCCTCGCCTACGCGAAGACGCGGCCCAACCAGCTCAATTATGGCTCCAGCGGCGTCGCGACCGGCACCCACTTGTCGATGGAACTGCTGATGTACATGACCGGCATACGCCTCACGCACGTCCCGTACAAGGGCGGTTCGCTCAATGTGACTGCGCTGATAGCCGGCGAAACGCAGGTGAATTTTTCCACGATGTCGACCGCACTGCCGTATGTGAAAAGCGGCCGGCTGCGCGGCTTGGCCGTGTCGACAGCAAAGCGGTCGAGCGCGGCGCCCGACGTGCCGACCATCGCGGAAAGCGGCGTGCGGGATTACGACTACTCGTCGTGGATTGGCCTGCTAGCTCCTGCGAATACGCCATCGACCGTCGTAACGCGGCTCAACGCCGAAGCGGTAAACGCGCTGCGCGCGCCTGAAATCAAAGCCATCCTTGCGACCGAAGCTTCCGAGCCTGTAGGCAATTCACCCGCTGAATTCGCAGCCATCCTCAAAGCGGAAGTCGCGCGCTGGATGAAAGTCGTCAAAGCGGCCGGCATCAAGAGCGAATGAACGATGCGCACGTCTTCAGGCAAAATGCGAACTTCACTACTCAACCGACAGGAGCCATTATGCTTTGGGCCATCTCACGCGTCGCCGCACCAGACTTTGCCGAAAAACGTGCAAAGGGCATGCAGCCCCACATCGATTATCTGCGCAGCCAGAAAAATATTCTGGTAATTTCCGGCGCGACGACGAGCGACGACGGCGCGCAATTTGTCGGCAGCCTTCTGATCGTCAACGTGAAGACGCGCGCCGAAGCTCAGGCGTTCGTTGACGGCGATCCGTTCACGCACGCCGGCATGTTCACCCAAGTGACGATCACGCGCATGAACAAGGGGCAGTTCAATCCGGGGGCGGCCGAAGGCGCGTAAGCGTAGTTGCGTGGCGTTTGCTGCGCCTCAATCCGGCCTGAACTTCGTTTCCGGTTTCAATCCGCTGCGCCGCAGCTGCTCCGAAATGCGGCCATTCTCGAGATAGCCGCCGGCGACTGCCCGTTTCGCGGCTGCTTCCCATTGAGGCAGCCAGTCGCCCTCGGGACTGCCGAACCACGGGGCTTGCGGACGCAGCTTCGGCAGGCCCAGCTCCTCCCACAGTTTGCGCGCACGCTCCATGTACTCCTGCCGCGGCAGGGCCAGGGGCGGCAGCTCTTCCTTCATCGTCGCGTCCATCAGCAGAGTCGCGTCTTCGCGCTCGGCTTCGTGCTCGCGCTCTGGGCCATGGCCCGGACTGCGGTGCGGCAGCACCTGCAGATCGGCCGCCGGATTCATGCGAAACGCGATCGCCCAGAATAAGGCGTCCGAGTTGTCGGGATCGATGTCGTCATTGACTGCGATGCAGAGCTTGCCGCAGTCGGCGCGCAACGACGTGGCGCCGTACAGCGCGCGCCACACTTCCGTGCGCGGTGTGTTTTTTTCCAGCGTTATGATGCAGATGCGGCGCAAGGCCGTCATGCGCTCATGCAAAGTGACTCGCTTGACGCCGCGGATGCCCAGCGTGTTGCGCAGGTGCGATAGAAACATCGGCTCATAGGCGACGCGTTTCATAGCGCTCGATTCGCTCGGCGTCACCTGGCTCAGGTATGACGCGACGATTGCATTGCTGCGATGCGTAATAGCAGTAACGCGCATCGGGATATTGAACTCCTCGAGAGCGACATGCCCATGCGATTCGCCGAACGGGCCTTCGGGCTCGACGTTCACGGTGTCGAGGTAGCCCTCGATCACGAATTCCGCTTCGGCGGGAACCATAAGATCGACGGTTTTCGCCCTGACGACATTGATCGGCGCGCCCGCGAGCCCGCCGGCGACTCCGACTTCATCGACATCGACCGGTAATTTTTGCGGCGCCACAAAAGCCACGCACGGCGGGCCGCCCAACACGATGGCACACGGCATCTCCTTGTCGCCGCGCTGCTGATGCTTCACGTAATGCCGGTAGCCGCCGGCACCGCCGACGCGTGTCGCCATGCGCACGACAAGCCGGTCCGGCGCCTTGAGCGCCGCACGGTAGGTGCCGTGGTTCTGCACGCCCGTTTCCGGATCGCGCGTGATCACGTTGGTGGCGGTGAGCGTCGGCGCGCTGTCAAACCCCGGCGTTGAAACCGGTATCGGCAGGCTGTCGAGACCGCGCCCCTCCCCGCGCAAGGCCGCACCTTCGATGATCACTTCCTGGCATGCGCCCGTAGTTACCACTCTTGGCGCAACGGGATTTGCAATCGCATGGTCCCAGCGAGCCTGCACTTCCTGCGCGGTGCAGCGCATGCCGACGCAATAAATTTCGCGGTTGGCTGCGAGCGCCCCGACGACCACCGGGTACGCATATTTGCGGCCGCGCCCATCTATCACGTTGGTAAATAAAAAGGCCTTGCGTTCATGCTCTTCAATGCCGCCGACGAATTGCCAGCGCACCAGCGGGTGCAGCTCCGCGTCCTTGTCGACCGGCCGGTCTATCGTGAGCAGGAGACCGCCCTGCTTCAACAGTGCGAGATGCTCGTGCAGATCGAGGTAGCCGCGCTTGACATCCGTCATGGTGGATCCTGTTGCCTGTTAGTGAAAATGTCAGCGCCCGCCTACAAGAAAATTGAAGCCGCACCGACTTCGCCTGGCGGCCATTCGCTCTAATCTTGCGTATGTCGGCATGCCGGCAACTGCTTTCAAATCAATATATCAGCGTTCTTGCAACAACACAAAAACAGCGGACCATCATGATCAGAATGAACATTGCCGTCGATCTCGAGTACGAGGTGCTCGAGCCGTCCGAATTTATTTTCAAGATACACGCAGCCGAGACGCCGCGCCAGAAAGTCGCCGCGAGCCAGCTGTCGATTTCCCCCGAGACGCCGTACATGGTTCAGCCGTGCCGCAGCTTCGGCAACCAGCATCTGCGCCTGCATGCGGGGCTCGGGCCGCTCCAAGTCCACTACTCGGCGACGGTCCATATCGACCACTATTTCGCGGACCCCGCCGGGCTGCAGGAGCTGCCCGTGGAGCAGTTGCCGATCGATGTATTGCAGTACCTCGGCCCCAGCCGCTACTGCCCGTCCGACAAGTTCTTCCAGGTCGCGCGCGCCGGCTTCGGCAACATGCCCAAAGGTTACGGCCGCGTGCAGGCGATCTGCGAATGGGTGCGCCGGCACACACGCTTCCAGCCCGGCACGACGACCTCCTTCAATTGCGCTATGGACACTTACAACCAGGGCGTCGGCGTGTGCCGCGACTTCACGCACCTGGCCATCTCGCTGTGCCGCGCGCTGAACATCCCGGCGCGCTACGTAACGAGCTTCGATCATGGCGCCGATCGCGCGTTGGGCCCGCCCGACTTTCACGCATTCGTCGAGGTCTATCTTTCGGGGCGCTGGTACATGTTCGATCCGACCGGCATCTCGCCGGTCACTGGCCTCGTGCGTCTCGCAACGGGGCGCGACGCCAATGACGTCGCATTTTCAACGATCTTCGGCCACGCCCTGTGGACGACGCCCAAGGTTACGACTTTTGCTCACGAGGACGTCAATGCCGCCATCGTATTGCCGGGCCCGACCGACATGGCCGTGTCGACCAGCGGCGCCGTCAGCGAGCGCCAGGTTTCCGCGCAGCCGGAACGGTTTACGTCCTCTTGGTACCGGCCGCCGCAAACCGTAGTGCCGGTGCTCACGGAAAACGTCAGGTCGCTCTAGCCCAATGTCATGTCAGGCCGGCGTGTAAGCGGCAGCCTGACACCGCATTGAGTCATCTACTGATAAAAGAAATTTCGCGGTACGGCTACAGTGTGAGCGCTAAACCCGCGCACAATTTTGCTGTAGTGCGCGAAAACTTTTTCTTGCGCAACCATTGAAAAGGAGTCGAACATGATCTCATGGGCCGTAACATTTCTCGTCATTGCACTGATCGCCGCCGTTCTCGGTTTCAGCGGCATTGCGGGTACTGCGGTTAACCTCGCGTGGATCTGCGCGGTTATCGGCATCGTTCTCGCGATCGTATTCGGGCTGCTGGGCCGTGGTCCGCGCGTATAAGCAGGCAATACGCAGAAAGCAACTGGCGGACCGGGAAGTCTTTCCGGTCCGTTTTACGTATGCACTAGCGGCCGGCCGCGACACCCAACTGTTTCAGCATTGCAGCAGTAACGGTCTTGCGGGAAGCGTCGAATTCCTGCCACGGATCCGCTTGCAGCTTGCGCAAACGTGCAGGCACAGTTTTCACGTTGAAGTAATCGAACCGCAGGTCTTTTTTGAGCTCGTCCCACCTGATGGGCGTTGAAACCGGCGCGTTCTTGCGCGCGCGGATACCGTAGGCCGCGATGGCGGTGGCCCCTTCAGCATTGCGCAGATAATCGATAAATATTTTTCCGGTGCGTTTTGCCTTTGACACGGTGGCGACATAACGGTCGGGAAACGTCCGCGCAAACAGGTCTGCGATTGCTTTCGTAAAATTTTTGGCCTGCGGCCACGACAACGTCGGCGCGATCGGCACTACGACGTGCAACCCTTTCCCGCCGGTCGTCTTGAGAAAGGCCGCAAGGCCCAGCTGCTCGAGCAAAGTTTTTAGTTCGCTGGCGGCCTTGACGAGCGCCTTCCACGGCACGTCGTCGGCCGGGTCGAAATCGAAAATCAAGCGGTCCGGCTTTGCCGGCCGGGGCATGCTCGAACCCCAGGGATGCAGCTCGATGACGCCCCATTGAGCGAGCGCAACCAATGCCGGCAGTGAATCCGCGGAAAAGTAAGTCGCTTTGCCGCCGCCTTCGGGCACCTGCACGCGCGTGACCGACGCATGCACGCTCGAATTTGCGTGCTTTTGATAAAAACATTCCTTGCCCCATCCATCCGGGCAGCGCAGCAGACTCAGCGGCCGCTTGCGCACTTGCGGCAGTATCCAGTCAGCAACGGCCTCGTAGTAGCGCGCAATGTCGAGCTTGCTAAGCTCCGCTTCAGGAAATAATTGCTTGTCGGGATGGCTGAGGCGCACGCCCGCGACGGTGTCCGCAGAACCTGTGTCGCCAGGGGACCCTTGCTTCTTCGCCGCCGGCTTTCTCCTCGCCCCGCCCGCTTTCTTCGCCGGCGCGACCGCCGGTTCTTCAGCGACATCGACCGGCTTTTCGCGCTTCACATCCCTGGCTTGCTTGTCTTCGCGCAGCCCAAGGAACGACGGGTGACGCAGCGCGCCAGCCGTGCTCCACTCGGTAAATTCGACTTCAGCAACCAGCTTGGGCTCGACCCAATGCGCGCCCTTCGCTTCGAAGCCGCGCGGCGGATTCACGAACGGCGCCGCCTTCTGCTCGAGCTTGCCCAGCTGGCGGCGAATTTTCTCGAGCGTCGCATCGTCGAAACCCGTGCCGACCTTGCCCGCGTAGCGCAGCTCGCCTGCAGCATAGACGCCAAGCAGTAACGCCCCGAATCCCGCGCGGCTGCCTTGCGGATCGGTAAAGCCGCCGATCACCATTTCCTGGCGCTTGCTGCATTTCACCTTGACCCAGTTGCGCGTGCGCGCGCCGGCGGCGTAGGTCGAGTGCGCATGCTTGGAAATGATGCCCTCCATATTTTGCGCGCACGCCTGCGTGAAAACCTCGCGGCCCGATCCGCTCACGTCCGGGCTATATTGAATCGATGCCGCCTGGTTCTCGACCAACTGCCGCAGCAGCCGTTTGCGTTCGACCAGCGCGACGCCGGTCAAATCGTAGCCGTCCAGATAAAGCAGGTCGAACACGAAATAAACCAGCTTCGCGGCAGCGTTGTCGCTGAGCGCATTCTGTAGCGTCTGAAAGTTGGAGCGGCCCTGCTTATCCACGGCGCACACTTCGCCGTCCAGCCATGCACTGCGCGCTTTGAGCTGCTTCAGGTCTGCCCCAATGGCGGCAAAGCGGTCTGTCCAGTCCTTGCCGTTGCGCGAAGCAATCTGCAGCCTGCCTTTATCGAGCCGGCTCAGCATGCGATAGCCGTCGTACTTGATTTCGTGGATCCACTCTTCGCCGTCGGGCGCGGTTTTCACAAGCGTCGCGAGCATCGGCGCAATCTCCGCAGGCAACGCAGCGCGGCGCACGTCCTTCAGGTCTTTCGCGTCCTTCACATCTTTCACATCGTCGTCTTTCGACGCGGCCGCCGTCGACCGGCTCTTGCGGTGTACCGGCCGCGCAGCGATTGCGCCTGCGCGCACGTTCGACCTCACCGAGCGGTTCGAATGCCATTCATTGTCTTTTGCCGCGGCTATCTCGTCCATGCTGCGACCCGATGCCACGCTGTCGGGCGCCGCGTCGACTACGCGAGCATCGATGCCGCGCCTGGCGAATTCATCGCTGTCCTTGATCAGCAGCCACGCTTCTGCCTTGCCGCCGTATTTGCTGCCGTGCGTTTTGACCAGCGCCCAGCGTCCCTCGAGCTTTTCGCCGTGCAGGTCGAACTTGAGATGACCTTTCCTGTAGCCTTCCTGCGCGTCGCCGACAGGCGCCCAGGTGCCGCGGTCCCACAGCATGACGGTACCGCCCCCATACTGACCTTTAGGGATGGTGCCCTCGAAGTGGCCATACTCGAGCGGATGATCTTCCACATGCATTGCAAGACGCTTGTCGGCAGGATCGAAGCTCGGTCCCTTGGGCACGGCCCAGCTCAGTAATACGCCGTTGAGTTCGAGCCGGAAATCGTAATGCAAATGGCTCGCGGCGTGCTTCTGAATCAGATACGCGAGCGCCTTGCCTTTGCGCGCGCCGACGTGGCCGCGCGGCTCGCGCGCAATCTTGAAATCGCGCTTGGCGTGATACTGGGTGAGTGCCATGGGGCCCCTCTAAGCGCGTTTGCGTTTCGCCGCCGGGCGCGCGCCGCGCGCCGCGTCGACTACGCGCAGATGCGGCTTCGCTCCGGCCTTGGGACGCCGCGCAGGCGCATGCTGCGCGCCGCCCTTGCCGAGGCTTTGCTTGAGCAGTGAGGCGAGATCGATGACCTTGGCTGACCGCGGCTCGTCCTCCCCGTCGGCCGACGGCTTGGTGATCTCCTTGGTTTCGCCCTTTTTGACCTTTTCCTTGATTCGTTGCATCAAGTCGTCATGGTAAGTGTCCTTGAAAGCGTCGGGCTTCCATTTCTCGGTCATGTCGTCGATCAGGCGCTTGGCGAGATCGATTTCCCTGGGCGTCACGTGCACCGCTTTCATGCCTTCGGCGGGAAGTTCGAGTCCGCTTGTGCCGCGCAACTCGTCGGCATATCGCAGCGTAAACAGCATGAGCGCACGGCCGACGGGCCTGACGGCCGCCAGATGCTGTCCGGTGCGCAGTACGAACTGCGCGATCCCCATCCTGTCTGTCGAGCGCAGCGTTTCGCGCAGCAATCCGTAGACCTTCTCGCCGCGATCGCCGGGCACGAGATAGTACGGCGTGTCGAAAAATTCGGCCGACACTTCGGCGGTCGATACGAATGACTGGATCTCTATCGTGCGCGAAGCCTTGACGTTCGCACGCTTGAAGTCTTCCTCGGATAACACGACGTATTGGCCCTTCTCGTACTCGTAGCCTTTGACGATGTTCCCCCACTCGACCTCCTTGCCACTCTCTTTGCTGTAGCGCTTGTAACCGACTGGCGAGAAGTCGCGCTTGTCGAGCATCGAAAACTTGAATTCCTTGCGGTCTTCCGCGGAAAAGAGCTCCACCGGTATGCTGACCAGCCCGAATGTGATAACACCTTTCCAGATTGAGCGCGCCATCATGCCTCCTCGGTTTCAGTCTGATCCATATTGATGCAGGCAATGCAGATGCGCGCGCCGCGACGCAATATCACGAGAGTGCCGCAGTCGATGCACGGAACCATCGTCGGCTCGGAGGCCATCTCGCAAAAGCCCGACGCACACGCGGCGCGGTTGCAATGCTCGAGATCGAACGGACAGATACGCATCGGTCGCCGCATGACGATGTAATGAGGGATTTTAAGTATAGCTTCGGGTCCAGCGGCCGTCTGTCGGCTTTGCTCTGACGCAGGCGTGGGCAAAACTCCCACAGCGCTAATTTACATAATCGTCATGCGTGTGCTCGACAAGATCGTCGACGATCTGGCGGCCTTTGCCGAGCGCATGCTCGATTGCCTCGTCCGCGTCAAAAAAAGAATCGCGGAAATTTCCTTCATAGAGGCGCCCGCCATGGCTATAGCCGAAATCGCGTATCTGCAGCGACGGCCGATAAGTTTCATCCGGCTGACGGTGCGCAATGCCGCGCAGCGAGTAGCCTAGATAGCCTGTTTCAATGAAAGGGTCCGACAGCGGATTGAATGACATGCCAACTCCGGCATTTGATTAATTTCCAAAGAGGCCACGACGCCAGCTTTAAAATACCGGAGTGAAGTCGCGCTGCCTGTCAGCAGTGGCGGAGTAAGCCCACCGTCAGGATCTTTTGCGATTCGGATTGCCCTGCGGATGTCCGTTTCTGCGTATCGTCCAACCAGCTTCTCCTCTAGGCGCCGAAACGCAGCTCTTAAAGCCCCAGTCGCTTTGTAAGATAGGTGCTGTTCATGACGGGCTACGCCGAAAACGCCGCTAGCAGCACTTTTCTGGAAGATGGTATGCAGATCATCAGCAAACCATTCTCCATGGACAATCTCACGCTGAAGATCAATGAGATGATAGCAAGCAAGCCGCACTGACCGTGCAGCCCGGCGCGGCGGCGCTTACTTCTTCGATTTCTTTGCAGGCACCTTGGCGCCCGTGCGCCGCGCCTCCGACAACCCGATGGCGATAGCTTGTTTGCGGCTCTTCACCTTTTTGCCCGTACTGCCGCTTTTCAACGTGCCATGCTTGCGCTCGTCCATCACCTTCTTTACCTTGCTCTGCGCTTTCTTCGAATACTTGGCCATGATGCTCTTCTCCTTTTCGACAACGTAATGGCGCACGCCAACAGATGGGCTTAACGACCTTGTTTGCTTTCAACGCCCCTGTTGCTTCCGCCTAATTTACGGATCGGGCCTTGCAAAAAGTAGAGGCCGTTCGCCGATTCACACGTAAGGTTTTATATGACAACTCGCGCGCTTCAGGAATGGGATTCAGATTACAAAATATTAGGCAAAGTCCGATAGCCGGCGAGGCACAGCAATCGCATTATCGATGCATCCCTCTAACGGAGCACCCCATGTCCTCCACCCCGGACGACGGCAGGAAATGCGCGCATCCCGATTGCCAATGCATAGTCGACGACAAAAATAGCTTTTGCAGTGAATACTGCAAGATCGCCGGCGAAGAAGAATACTGTGGTTGCGGTCACGGGGTATGCAATACGACGTTCGAAAATCGCGCCAAGGCGCAGGAAGCAGCTGCCTGATTGCGCTGCGTTGCGGGAATAAAACCATGGATATGATGCTTATGACGCTCAGTGCGTCGCTTTTTCTTGCGATTGCAGCCTATGCACAATTTCAGATACCCCGCTACGCACGCACGCACGCGGGCGGCGGCCACTCTCACGCGGGCGCTTCTTCTGGCTTTCGGGATAGCCTCGGGACTGGTTGCATTGCCGGCTTACGCGATAGTCCGGCGCTGGCGACTATTGCATTCATTATCGGTTTCGGCGCGGTCCATTTACCGGCGGCTTTCATTCTTTCCATCAAAGACGAACGCGGCGCGGAAAATCTGACGGCCGCGATATAAAACACCCGCAACCCGCAATCATGCAGAAGGAGGCTCCAATGAAAAGCCAGTCCAAGCAATCCGATAAGAAGCAGAATCAGCCACAGGACGAAAACACCAAACAAGACCGCCACGACCAGCCGCCGGAGCGGCCGGACCAGCCGCAAAACGAAGAAGCGCCGAAGCGCCAGACGGGACATCAAATCTAAAATCGCGGCGATCGTCGCCGCCAACGTCGCAAGCAGTACCAATCGCTCAGCGACGGATCAAGTCAGGTCTTTGCATAGATGAAAAAATCAGAAAAGGAGCCTTTCGTATAATCACCACGATACGGATAACGATTTGGCAGGCGTTCAACGAGTTTCCAGTGGGGCGCATTCTCCTGAATCCACCGGGTAAAGCGCCGGTGCCTGATGTGCGTTCCCTCATAACCGTGGTTGTCGTCAGAGTCGCTTGCATAGATGATCACGTATTGATCGGAGGCCTCAAACAGCGTCCACATGTACTGCTCGAAGATATTGTCTTCGACCAAATGGTAGATGACGTCCAGTGACAGCGTGAGGTCCGCCGTTTCTTCGTTATATTCGCTAACCAGGCGAAATGACTTTCTTGTATCCGATGCGAATAGTTTCCTGCACAAAGAAATAGCGGTACGGCTGACATCAAATCCCAGGTATGCCGGATACTTAGCAAGACCCAGCTGGTTGCCATCGCCGCAGCCGAACTCGATTACGGTCTGAACATTATGCGCGACGACGAATCTATTGAGCACGTCAGCCTTGAAGTCCGCAAAAAGTGCATACGAGCCGGCGCCGGAATTGCCGCCGGCCAGGTAGCGCTTCTCCCAATACCGTGCCGAGCCATGGGGGGGCTCCGGATTTCCGGGGGAAGCAAACAATCTCGAAGAGAGCCGCCTTGCCAGGTTTCCAAAAATCGGAAGTATTTTGACTTTCACGGCCCGGCTCCTGCGCATTGATAGCCTCGCTCGCTGCTGCCAACGCTAGCGATGGCGTGTGAAAATTGACAAATACTCCACCTGCAGCAATGCCCGCGCTGACGCCGAAAAGCAGGGCTGTCATCGCCCAAGTGAAGCTTTCCGCCAGCATGGCGCGCGGCGCAATATTTGCCACCAGCGCGGACTGAACTGCCAGCGGCACGGAGCCCTGGTCTGCGCAACAAGCACCCATATCTTGCGAAGGAAATCACTTGCGTTGTTGGTTCTGAGAGTGACCTACAGCCGAGATCGCGGTAATAAAAACGCCGTTGTTTATTCTGAAAACGGGACTGATCGTTATTTTGACAATTCGGGATGTCTCGGCATGGCCCGCTTGCCGTTCACGATGGGCGGAAAGTCCTTCACCTCGTCATACACTTCCGTGATGAAACGATCCGTGCTTGCCTGCGAGTCGCCTTGAGTGGTCTTGTCGTACGGCGCCGTCAGGTGCGCGGCCAGCACTTCCTTCAGCGACTTGCCCTGATCACGAAGCGTCTTTACCTTGGTTAGGATGTCCACCAGCATAGCGCGATACGGCAGGAGGTCCTGCATGCGCACCAGCGTGCCATGGCCGGGGATCAGCCACGTGTCGGGACCGGCCAGCTTCTGGAAGAGGTCAACCGCCTCGATCATGCCCTTGATCGAGCCGCCGCTGGTCTGCGCGGCGAAGGGATAGCCGAAGTTGCGGTAGAAATCCTCGATGTAGATCACGTTGGCCTTGCGAAAGCGAACGACCGTGTCGCCCGCGGTGTGGGACGGCATCATTGGAATGAAGTCCACTATTTCGCCGTTCATGTGGAGGGTCACAGCCGGTTCGCCAGGCTTGGCGGGGTTGTAGTTATAGGTCACCACCGGAATGCCGGCCGGTTCGGGCGCCGGGCCAGGGGCGCCATCAGGGCGCAGCGGATCAAGCATGTCCATACGCAGATTCTCCTGTGCGAAGATCACCGCCCCCTGCTTCGCAAAGAACGCGTTGCCGCCGGTATGGTCGCTATGAATATGCGTGTTGACCAACACCTTCAGCGGACCATCGGTGACTGATCGGATTGCAGCCAGTGTCTTCTCCTGCGTCTGGCGATTGTTGGTATCCACCATCAATACGCCATCCGGTCCGAACAGGATCATCATCCGGCCGCCGGACGCGTCCGGGTGCGACAAATCAACGCCGGGCGAGCCATGGATCACGAAGAGATTCGGCGACATCTTCTCCGTCACCCGCATCTCGACCTTCTCAAAGGGCGTCGTATAGCCCTCAGGAAATGTGTACGGGCCCTTTCCCGTGGGAATGATGATGATGGGATACTTCTCTCCCTGTGCCCAAACCATCGCGGGAAGAACAGCCGTCATCATAGCCACACCCAAGAACAACAATGCGCGCTTCTTCATCATCCCTCCCCTTGATCTATTTTTTGACCGATATGACAATGCGCCACTGCCTGTTGAGACATGAAAGCGGTGGTTCCTCACTGCTCACGAGACACGAGTGGTATCCAAGCCTGAAGCGCAAGCCTCGCCGAGCATGAGCCCCGCTAAAGGCGACGTCTGGTACTTCCAGCGTTTGATGTATTGACCGTCGGCCAAAAGGCGGAGCAACGCCGGACCTGAGCTTTTGCAATGATTTGCGCGACTTGACTGGCGGAGAGAGAGGGATTCGAACCCTCGATAGGATTTTGTCCTATACGCCCTTAGCAGGGGCGCGCCTTCGACCACTCGGCCATCTCTCCGTTTGATGCACAGCACTTAATCATTACGATATTGCCATTAGAAATCACCGGGCCGAGTGGTCGAAGGCGCTGGGCGCCGGATTTTACGACGGCTTACGCCGTGACCACTCGCCCATCTCGCCGGGATTTCGATGTATCGCCGCGGATATTATCACACCGGCCCCTCACTACGGCTGCTGATCGAGGCCAAAAGCCTTGTGCAAAACGCGCACTGCCAGCTCCATATATTTCTCGTCGATGACGACGCTGATCTTGATTTCGGAGGTGGAGATCATCTGGATATTAATGCCCTCCTCTGCAAGTGTGCGGAAGGCGGTGCTCGCGATGCCCGCGTGCGAGCGCATGCCGACGCCGACGACCGAGACTTTGGCGATTTTGTCGCCGCCCTGCACTTCGCGCGCGTTGATATGCGCAGCGATGGGTTTCAGTACGCCGAGCACCTTCTGATAGTCATTGCGATGCACGGTGAACGAGAAGTCGGTCAGGCCATCATGGCCGACGTTTTGCACGATCATGTCGACGTCGATGTTCGCATCGCCCACCGGCCCCAGGATCTGATAAGCGATGCCGGGCCGGTCGGGCACGCCGAGTACGGTGATCTTCGCTTCGTCGCGGTTGAATGCAATGCCTGAGATCGTTGCTTGTTCCATCTTTTCGTCTTCCTCAAACGTAATCAGCGTGCCCTCGCCTTCCTCCTCGAATGACGAAAGGACGCGCAGCTTCACCTTGTACTTGCCGGCGAACTCGACCGACCTGATCTGCAAAACCTTGGACCCGAGGCTGGCCATTTCAAGCATTTCCTCGAACGTAATCGTCGCGAGGCGCCGCGCTTCGGGCACGATGCGCGGGTCGGTCGTATACACGCCATCGACGTCTGTGTAAATTTGACATTCGTCGGCCTTGAGCGCTGCTGCCAGCGCCACGCCGGTGGTGTCCGAGCCGCCGCGCCCCAGCGTGGTGATATTGCCGTGCTCGTCCTCGCCCTGAAAACCGGCCACGACCACGACGCAGCCGTCCTTGAGGTCGCGCCGCATGTTTTCTTCATCAATGGCAAGTATGCGCGCCTTGGTGTGGGCGCTGTCGGTCAATATCCTGACCTGCCCGCCCGTATAGCTGCGCGCCTTGAGGCCGAGGTCCTTTAAAGCCATGGACAACAGCGCAATGGTGACCTGCTCGCCGGTCGATACCATCACGTCAAGTTCACGCGGATCCGGCTGGGCCTGGATTTCTTTGGCGAGCGCAATGAGACGATTGGTCTCGCCACTCATGGCGGATACGACCACGACCACCTCATGGCCCTCGCGTTGCCAGCGGGCCACACGGCGCGCGACGTTCTTGATGCGCTCGGGGCTGCCGACGGAGGTGCCGCCGTATTTTTGGACGATCAATGACATGAAGCGCTGCGGATGTATTGAAAAGCCTTGAATTTTATCGCATTTCCAGAAAAAAAACGAGTCCGGCGGTGGCCGGCAGCCAAACACGGCAGCACGCCATGCAACCTTTTGCGTTCCCTTATGTCAATTGAATAATCCGTAATTCAACAAGGACATTCGATATGAGAGCAACCGCCAAAACCCTGCGCCCCCGACCGCTGCGCGAGCGTCTGGGGCTCAATCAACAGCAATTCTGGTCCGCGGTCGGCGTCACGCAAAGCGGCGGCTCGCGCTACGAAAGCGGCCGCGACATGCCGCGGCCGGTGACCGAGCTGGTGCGCCTGGTCCACATCGAAGGCATCGATCTGACGCGCGCGCGCGGCGAGCATTTTGCAGTTGCCAATCATCTGCGCAGCACCAATCCTGGGCTGTATACCCGCCTCAAGCATCAGGCACGCATGAAGGCCCGCTCGACCCGTTCGTCCCGCTAAACTGCCCGCCGCACGGGGGCGGCATTTCGGGGCGCTGCTATAATGAGCGCTTCCCGGCACTCTTCCGACCCCACTCATGCGTATCACCCGCAGACTCGAATTCGACGCGGGTCATCGCATCCCTCACCACGACAGCCAGTGCCGGCACCTGCACGGCCATCGCTATGCGATCGAAGTCACGGTCAGCGGCGAGGTCGTTGCGACCGAGCGTGATCCGCAACAAGGCATGATCGCCGATTTCGGCGGCATCAAGGCAGTGATGCAGCAAGTCGTTGGTCCCTGGGATCATGCTTTTCTCGCCTACGAAAACGACCGGCCCGTGCTGGATTTTCTACAATCCCTGCCGGGACATCGCACAGTGACTTTCAGCGCGCCGCCAACCGCAGAGCATATTGCGTCGACAGCGTTCACCCTGCTATTGCCGGCGTTTGCCGCAGCGCACGGAACGCGCTTGCGCCTCGAGCAAGTTCGCATCTATGAAACACCGAACTGCTGGGCCGATGCGACCCGCGGGGATGGCAAGGCATAGCGGCATTGAACGTCCATCCACGTAGCGCTGCAGGGGCCGGCGGCCTGCTGATCCATAGTCGCGCGGGCGCGGTTTAAAGAGCGCCATGGATAGCACGACCGGCCGTCTCAGCAACTTCGCGCGAGCCCTCGTCTACAGCGATTTGCCTGGCATTGCATTGACCGCCGCGAAAGCGCGGATATTGAGCACGCTGGGCGTCGCGCTTGCCGCATACGACATGGCGCCGGTGCGTATCGTCAAAAAGCTTGCGCAACCGGTGGCAGCCGGTCCCGCCGCCTCGATACTGGGCTCGCTCGTCAAGACCACTCCCGACATGGCAGCTTTTGTAAATTCTGCAATGGTGCGTTGCCTCGACATGAGCGACAGTTATGTCATGCAGGCCGTGAGCCATCCAGCCGATGCGTTCCCCGCAATACTTGCAGTTGCCGAAGCAGAACGAGCCAGTGGACAGGACTTGCTGCTCGCAATGGCTATCATCTATGAAGTGCAGTGCCGCTTCGTCGAAGTAGTGCCGTACAACCATCATGGCTGGGACCAGACTCCCATCGTCGCACTGGGAGCCGCGCTCGGCTGCAGCCGGCTGCTGGGTCTCGACGAGCAATGCATGCGCAACGCTATCGGTCTCGCCGTTGTGCCCAACATTGCGCTGAATCAGACCCGCACCGGTACGTTGTCCATGTGGAAAGGGATGGCGGGCCCGCAGGGGGCGCGGGCGGGCGTGTTCGCTGCCTATCTCGCGCGCGAAGGGATGACTGCGCCCGACGGCGCATTCGAAGGCAAGTTCGGGTTCTGGAACCAGTTGATGGACGGCAAACAGTACGAGCTGCCGCTGCCGGCGACTTTTTCCGGCCATACGTTCGCGCTCCAGCAAACGATGATCAAGTTATTTCCGACGCGCTTTAATTGCCAGGTCCCTGTGCTCGCCGCGCAGAAACTGCGCCAGAAGATCGCCGTAAACGACATCGATTCGCTCAAGATCGAATCGATACGCCAGGCCTTCGCGCGCTGGATGGATTCGCCCGAAATCTGGCGTCCGCAGACGCGCGAGACCGCGGACCACTCGCTACCCTGCACCGTCGCCATGGCGTTGCTCGACGGCACCATTACGCCGGCCATGATGGAGAACGAGCGCTTCAAGGCAGACGACGTGCTCGCTTTGATGGGACGCTGTGAGATCGAGCTGCCCGATGAATTCGCCGACATCGCTCCGGCCGTGCGCAGTTGCCGGCTCACCGCCCGGATGAAAAACGGCGTCACAGTCGTGATCGAAGAACGCCGCAGTGTGGACGACGACGCGGCTGACCCCGGCTGGAACTATGCCGTCGAAAAATTCCAGGGGCTGACCGCCGCTTTGCTCGATGCAGCTGCAGGCAAGAAGCTCGTCGCAACCGTCGACAAGCTGGACCGGATGCCATCCGTGGCGGAATTGATGGATGCAACGCGCATCGAGTGATGCAAGCCGGTTTGCGCTTTAATCCACAACTATATTTTTATTTGTTTGATCCGCTCGACAAACGCGGGCAGGATTTCCCGATAATCTCCCGCCACCCCCAGGTCGGCGCGCGAGAAAATCTCCGCGTCGGCGTCATTGTTAATGGCGACCACCGTGCGTGCTCCGCTAATGCCCGCAAGGTGCTGCACGGCGCCTGAAATGCCGACAGCAATATAAAGATCCGGCTTGACGGTCGCGCCGCTCAGTCCGACCGTGTAGGCGGACGAGACCCACCCGGAGTCCGCGACCGGACGCGAGCAGCCGACCGCGGCGCCGAGCGTTGCGGCCGTGCTCTCGATGAAATGCCAGTTTTTGGCGCCGCCCAGACCGCGGCCGCCGGAGACGATGATCTTCGCGTCTTTGAGACTGATGCCGCCCGCCGCAGCCGCCGGTGTCTCTTCGATCAAAGTGACGGCACCGGGCGCAAGATCTGGGACGTTCAATTGCGCAATCTCTGTATGCGCCAACTCGACCGAGGGAGCGAACACGCCGGCCCTCAATGTCGCCAGTTTCGGCGTCCCGCGTATCGCGAATTCACCCCACACGCTGCCGCCGTAAACCGGCTTGGTCGCGACGAGCGCATCGCGCTCGATGGCGAACGACACACAATCCATCACCAGGCCCGCGTCGAGGCGTGCGGCCAATTGCGGCACCCAGTCACGGGTCTCGAGCGTATGCGCAAACAGAACGACAGTGGGAGAACTCGCCTCTATCGCCGCCTGCGCTGCAGCGATAAACGATGGTGCCAGATATTTTCTGAACTGCTCGCCCTCGACAAGATAAAGCAGTTTCATCGCCGGCAGCTGATGATGTGCGAGGCCGGCTTCATCGCGCGCAATGAGCGCGCCAATCAGCGGCTCGCCCGACGCCTGCGCGAGTGCCGCGCCGGCAGTTGCAAGCTCCATGAATGCGGGCATTGCCTGCCCCGCGGCGGCATCGCCGATGATCAAAATCCCTGCCATCAGATCAATCCCATCTCGTGCAGCTTGTCCGCCAGCGCAACGCCTCGCGCCGCGCCGGAGTCGCCGGCGATCAACTCCGCTTTCGTCGTGCGCAACTGAACTTCCAGTTTCCGCAACTCGACCTTCTGCGGTGCCGGTGCCAGCGCGAGAGTCGCTGCTTTCCAAGTCGGTATGAGGGCGCGCCCCGCCGTCTGCGTGCCGCGCATGCTCGGATGGCGTGGCTCGTTGATTTCACTCGACACGCCAAGCAGCGCCGGCAATTGCACGCGCAGAGACTGCTGTCCGCCATCGATCAGGCGCTGTACGTTCAGGCCGGTGGCATCCGACGCGGTAATTCTTGCGACGGGCGATACGACAGGCAGTTCGAGCGCTGCCGCCAGCCAATACAGAACTTGGCCGCCGTCGGTATCCGACGCCTGTCTTCCGCACAGCACCAAATCGAACGCGCCGACCTTGCGTATTGCTTCTGCCAAAGCGCGGCCGACGGTCGCGCTGTCGGCATGCTGCCACACGGGATCGTTCAGCAATATCGCGGCGTCGACACCCATGGCGATGGCGCGCTTCAGCGACTTGCGGCTTGCGTCCCCGCCGAGACCGACGACGGTAACGCGGCCGCCATGCTGCTCGCGCAGTTTCAGTGCCTCTTCCACCGCATTCTCGTCGTAACCGTTGATGACCGACGACACACCGAACGGTGACACGATGCGCTTCGCGGCCGCATCCAGCTGAACATAGCTCGGCGGAATATTTGGATCCGTCACGTCCTTGACGGTCACTACGATATTCAAGGACTGCTCCTTACCCGCGCATCACGTTTGCAGCGCGGCTATTGCAGCGTGCTTGCCGGCGATGCGGCCGAACGTGGCGCCCGCCATCATGCCCGAGCCCGATGCATAGTTATCGACCCACAAACCGCCGGCCATCTCGCCAGCGGCATACAAGCCGGCGATCGGCCGCCCCGCCACGTGCTGGGTCTGTCCCGTGTTCGCATCGATCTTGAGTCCGCCGTAAGTGAATGTCATGCCGCAGCGCACGGGAAAAGCTTCGAATGGCGCCTCTTCGATGCTCAGCGCGTAGTTGCTTTTCGGCGGATAGATGCCCGCCGTGCATTTGCCGTCCAGCTTGTGGCGGTCCGGATTGAACGTTCCCGGCTGAATAGCCGAATTGAACTCGCGCACCGTCTTGACGAGATTTGCCGCATTGATGTCCAGCTCTTCGGCAAGCTTCTCGAGCGTATCGGCTTTCGCGGTAGTCGCCGTATCGTAATTCATCGGATAAATATCCATCTTGCGCGCCTTGGCGTCGAGAATCTGAAACGCAATGCCGCCGGGCTGCGCCAGGATCGCGCGACCCATCGCGGCGTACGTTCTGCCGCGCAAGTCCGATGCCTCATCGATAAAGCGCTCGCCGCGCGTATTGACCATGATCGAATAAGGATACATGTAGCGCGCGTACGACGCCTTGGTCGAATACGCGACTGGAATCTTGAACATCGGCAGCTCGATGTCCTGCGGCGATGCATGGCACGTCGTCCAGCTGCCGTGCGGCATCGCACCGATGTGCAACGCCATGCGCAAGCCATCGCCCGTATTGAAAGGCACCCCGCGAATTCTGACGGTGTCCCAGCCCGGCCCCAGATAGCGCGCGCGCATTTCGGGATTCGCTTCGAAACTGCCGCAGGCGAGCACCACCGATTTCGCCGTGAACGTCGCAAAACCCTGCGGCGTCAGCGCACGCACGCCGGTGACTCTGCCTTGCTGGTCCTGGATCAGTTCAGTCGCGGCCGTTTCGTAGTGAAAAGCGACGCCAGCGTTCTCGAGTATCTTGAAATTGCGCTGCTGCAGGCCGTAGCCGCCGCCATTCATCAGTAGAATATTGTCCGAAGGCATCTTGAATCCGCCCGCCGGCACCCAGTCGTGCCCCATGGACGCGAGCCAATGCACCGTGTTCAGCGACTCGGTCACATGCACCTGGAGCATTTCCTGATCGCTCTGGTTGCTGGTGACCTGCATGACTTCGTCCCAGTGCTCGGCTTCCGTGCGATGCGGCATGTGCTCCAGCAATGCATGCAGCTCGTCGTCCGGCATGTTCTTGACCAGCGGGCGCACATCTTCCACGCCGTTGAACACGAAACGCATGTGCCCGGTGAGCGCGCTGTTGCCGCCGCGATTGCCCTTGGACGATTTCTCGAGAATGCCGACGCGCGCTTTCTGCTCGATTGCCGCATGCGCCGCGCAGCACGCGGCATTGCCGGCGCCGACGATTAAAACGTCATAGTGGTGGGTTGGGTCCGTCATGATGATCTCCAGATAAGGGCGGCTGCCGGTCGCGTTGTTCAGAAGACCGAAAATATTCTGGCGTCGGCCATTTTTTCGAGCCGCTCGAAACGCGCGGCCGAAGCAGCGTCGTCCGCCCCGCCGGTGAGCAGCATGAACTTGCGTTTGAGCTCTTCGCGATTAAGCGGGTCGGCCGGCATGCCCTTGTAGATGTCGGCGCGCTTGCTCACCTTGCGGCCGTCTTTCAGCGTCACCGTCACCGTGGAACTTCTTACCGAACCTTCGCCCGCGCGCTGCCTGAGTTCCAGCGCTTTGGCCGCGGCACGAATGGCCGGATCCTGCACCGCCGATTCATCGAAGGACCGTGGATCGTCGGGATCGCGATAAAGCGCGATCGCCACGCAGAACGGCACGCTGTACTGCGCCTTCAGAATATCGGCCGGCTCCGGAATATTGTGGTGCGTGAGCAGGCGTTCGCTGCCTTCGACCAGCAAATGAGCGACATCCTTCGCCGCGAATTTGTGTTCAGCCATCAGTTCGCGCAGCGTCTGCACCGGCGTGTGTGCGTTGATGTGCGCGGCGTAGCGCTTCAAGCAAATGCGGCGCACCTCCCATTCGCTGCCAAGTCCTTTGGTCAGCAGTTCCGCTTCGCAGTTCGCGGCAATACCGTAGGCATCGAGAAATCCGAACTTGCCCTCGAGTATGGTCTCCGGCCCTTCATAGCCAGTGCCGGCGAGACGCGCGGCAAGCACGCCGCCCTCTGAAGCGCGGCCGAGATGCAGTCGCTTGACCATCGCCCCGCCTGGCGACTTCGAAAACGCGAGCAAGCCCGAAGACAGCGAACCCGCAATCGCCAGCGCGTTCGCGAGCTGCTTCGCATTGAGGCCATAGATAAGGCCGGCCGCAATGGCACTGCCAAAGGTTCCGGTCAGCCCTGGCGAATGGAATCCGACGTGCTCGGGACTGTGGTGCGTCGCCAGCGCGATGCGGAACATCACCTCGACCGCGGCGACATAGGCAGTCAGCACCTTTTTTCCGTCGGCGCCGGTTTCCTCGCAGGCGGCGAGCAGCGCCGGCAGCACCGTCGCACCCGGATGCGAACCGGCGCCGGGATCGCGCACGCTGTCCTGCTCGAAGGCGTGCCCGAGTGCGCCGTTGGCAAGCGCCGCAAAAGGCGCCTGCACCTTTACGTCCGTCACACCGAAGATCGAACAGGGTCCGCCTGTGCCATAGCGCTGCGCGTAATCGATCACGAGGCGGCTCCACGGAAATTGCGCGCCATAGCTGGCTGCCGCGATGGTGTCGATGATGCAATCGCGACTGCGCGCGATCGCGTCCTGTGGAATATCGTCAAATTTCAGATCGGCAGCGAAGTGCGCCAGGGTTTGTGCAGCGGTGGCCATTGTCATTTCCTTCGTTAAAAACCTTGCCTGCGGATGTTTTTAGCACGCATGCTTCAGCCGCGAATATTCGCGTCGCGGATCACTTTGCCCAGACGCGCCATTTCCGACCGCACGACGGCGCCGAATTCCTCTGGCGTGCTGCCGACAGTCTCAACCCCCGATTTCAGGAAGCGCTCCTTCAATTCAGCGCTGTTCAGCACGCGCACCGTTTCCTGATTGAGACGCGCGATCACCGCCTCGGGCGTTTTCGCCGGCGCGAACAGACCGACGATCGACGTCGCCTCATAGCCCGGCAATCCCGCCGATGCCACCGTCGGCAAGCCCGGCAACAGCGGCGACGGCTGCGGGCTCGTCACCGCCAGCGCCCGCAGCCGCCCGGATTTGATGTGCGCGGCAACCGAGCCTGCCGTAGCAAACGCAAGCTGCACCTCGCCGGCGATCAGCGCATTCAGCGCGATGCCGTTGCCCTTGTACGGAATCTGCACGATATTGAGCTTGCCCATCGCCTTGAACAACTCGGTCGCAATCTGGCTCGACGAGCCGACGGCGCCAGTGCCGTAATTGAGCGACCCCGGACGCTTACGCGCCAGTGCAATCAGTTCCTGCGTCGATTTCACCGGCAGCGCCGGATGCACGACCAGTATGTTGGGCGCCCTCACCGCCAGCGTAATCGGGGCGAGATCGCGCGCCGGATCGTATGGCACGCCGTCGCGCAAGAACGGCAGCAGCCAGATATTGCTGCCGTAGAGCAGCAGCATGTAGCCGTCAGGCGGCGATTTGGCGACCAGGTCGCCCGCGATTGCGCCGCTCGCGCCGCCGCGATTATCGACGATGACCTGCTGGCCCATGCCCGCGGTCAGCCCCTGCGCGATGATACGTGCCGCGAAGTCGTTGCCGCCGCCGGGCTCGGACGTCACGATGTGGATGGGCTTGTGCGGGTACTCCTGGCCGCGCGCGCACGCCGCCGCCGACATCAGCGCGACCGCTGTGACTAAAAGGAATATCCGGCCGGCCACAGACGGCTGACCGGAACGTGAGTTCGTGACAGGCATCGCCTCGCATGCCCACGCCCGCTCGCGCCTTTACCTGCGATGGCAATTGCCACGGCCGAGGGACAGGGTTGATAATTGACTCAGGCGACATCATAAACAAAGCAGCGGCGCCGCGGGTTCCCCTGCGACACTAGCTGTTATTCCTGTGAGGAATATCTCGCTGGCTTTGCGCAGCGAAACTCATCGAAATGGAACTGCGACAACTCGAATATTTCGTGCGCGTGGCCGAACTCGGCAGCTTCACCAAAGCATCGATTTTGCTGGACGTCGCGCAGCCCGCGCTCAGCAAGCAGGTGCGGCGGCTCGAGGTCGAATTGCGGCAGACGTTGTTCAATCGCAATGGCCGCGGCATCATCCTGACCGAAGAAGGCGCCTTGCTCCTCGAGCATGCGCGGGGCATCGTCAAGCAGGTTGAAAGCGCGCGTCATGCGTTGAGCGCCAGCACAAAATCGCCTGTCGGCAAAGTCGTTATCGCAACGCCGCCGGTGACCGGGACGGCGCTGACGACGGGCTTGATCACGACGTTCCGCCAGCGCTTTCCGCGCGCCACTCTCGAAATCATCGAAGGCAAAAGCCGCTTCATACACGAATGGCTGCTCACGGGCCGCATCGACATCGGCATATTGTATGACCCGCCGGCGTCGCCGCTGCTCGAAATCACGCCTTTGATGAGCCACGAGCTTTCATTGTTCTCGCTGGCCTCGCGCTCGCTCGCGGCTAAGGGTAAGCCTATCCAGTTTCGCGACCTTAAAAAATTCCCGCTCATTCTTCCCGGCCACCCGCACTCGATCCGCACGCTGGTAGAAACAGAGGCCGCCAAAGCCGGCATCAAGCTGAACATCGTGCTGGAGATTGACGGCGCGTCCTTCATCCTAGAACTGGTGCAGCGCGGCCACGGCTACACGATCCTGCCCGACTTCTCGCTGCAGCGCAGTGCCTACGCGCGTAAACTTCAGTTGAATGAAATCGTCGGACCTCGGCTCAAGCGCACGCTCAAGGTCGCCGTTTCCCTTGAGCGGCCCGTGACCCGATTGGCGCGCGAGGCCGTGAAACTGATCACGCACAATCTGGGCCCGGGGTCCGATTTCGTAAAGCGAAAGTAGGCTCAATTTACCATCATGCGATTGCGTTTTTTTACCTGTTTCGCTCTGTCGACCTGCACGCTCCTGCATGACGCAATCGCCTGCGCTCAAAGTTATCCGACCAGGCCCGTCCGCCTGGTGGTCTCGGGTGTTGCCGGCAGCAGCAACTATGCTGCGCGCCTGATAGCAAACGGGCTGTCCTCGACGCTGGGACAGCAGGTCGTGGTGGACGGCCGGGAAGGCGGTGCGGTCGTTTCCGAATACGTGGCCAGAGCGGCGCCCGACGGCTACACGCTGCTGCTGAACGGCAGCGCGATGTGGCTGCTGCCGTACATGCGCAGCAACGTGCGTTACGACCCGATCAAGGATTTTGCGCCGATAACCCAGGCCATCAGCACGCCGAATATTCTGGTCGTGCATCCCGCAGTGCCTGTACGCACGGTCAGAGACCTGATCGCGCTGGCCAGAGCGCGGCCGGGAGAATTGAATTGCGCGACGGGCAATGCGGGCACGTCAAATCATCTCGCCGCGGAACTGTTCAAAAGCATGACCGGCCTCAATATTGTGCGCATTCCTTATAAGGGGGGCTCGCTCGCGCTCAACGACCTGGTCAGCGGCCAGGTTCAGCTTATGTTCGGCGCCGCTACCGCGGTGACGCAGCATGTCAAATCAGGCCGCTTGCGCGCCGTCGCCGTCACCAGCGCGCAACCCTCTGCACTGGCGCCTGGCCTGCCGACTGTTGCCGACTCCGGCGTGCCCGGCTACTCATCGGTCGCCATGTTCGGCGTTTTCGCGCCGGTGAAAACCCCGGCGCCCATACTCGATCGCCTGCACCATGATATCGCGCAGGTTCTGCGTTCCAGCCTGGTCAGGGAGCGTTTTTTCGAAGCGGGCTCCGAAGTCGTCGGCGGGACGTCCGAAGAATTTGCAACGGCGATCAAGGCCGAGATGGCAACCCTGGGCAAAATGATCACGGAATCCGGAATTCGCGACGAGTAGTGAAATACGGCGGAAGAGAAACGAATGAAGATGAGTTCTGCAGTGATTAAAAGAAGCGCCCGCGCCGCTGGGGTTGCCACGCTTTTTTGGGGATTCGCGTGTGCGCAGGAATATCCGTTTGCACATCCGCTGCGCATCCTGACGTCGCAAGCCGGGAGCGGCAGCGACTTGATCGCGCGCATCATGGCCGAACGCTTGCCGCAGATATTGGGCCAGCACGCGATTGTTGATAATCGCGGCATCCTCGCGCCGGAAATCGCTGCGAATGCTTCGGCCGACGGCTATACGCTCGTGTATTACAGCACGCCGCTGTGGGTGGCGCCGCTGATGGAAGCGAAAGCGCGCTGGGATGCGAAAAAGGATTTCGCCGCGGTGATGCTCGCCGCCAACGCACCGAACGTGCTCGCCGTGCATCCGTCGCTGCCGGTCAAATCGGTGCGCGATTTGATAGCGTTAGCCAAAGCGAAACCGGGCGCACTCAACTACGGCAGCGGCTCGGCAGGCTCGACCTCGCATCTCGCGGCGGAATTGTTCAACAGCGGCGCGGGCGTACGGATCACGCGCGTACCCTATCGCGGCGTCGGTCAGGCGCTCATCGCTTTGCTCGGCGGACAAATGCAGGTGCTTTTTCCATCCGCGGGATCGGCAACACCGTATATAAAGTCGGGACGGCTCAGGCCGCTCGCCGTCACGAGCCCAAAACCGACGCCGTTGCTTCCCGACTTGCCGACTATTGCCGCATCCGGCGTTCCGGGGTACGAAGCCGACACGCCGCTCGGCATTTTCGTGCCTGCGCGCACGCCGCCTGAAATCATCGATCGCCTGAGCAGCGCTTTGGCTGCCGTGCTGCGAATGCCGGAAGTCAGGAAGCTCGTGTTCGCGCAGGGTGCCGATATAGCCGCGAGCTCGCCCGCGGAATTTTCCGCGTGGCTCTCAGCGGACATCGCGCGCTGGGAGAAGTTGATCCGCGAAAAAGGATTGCGCGAAACCGTTCAGTGATCGTGACTACGACGCCCGCGCCGGCCACACTGGCTGATGGTAGCCGAGCGGTACCGTGGGCAATGACCAGTGCGGCGGTGTTTCGGACAGTTTCAAGACCGGACCCAGATGGCGCAACTTCCCGACCGGTGTGTTGCTGCTTATGGTCCAGCGTTCGAGTTCCGCGGCGGTGAACTCGGCGGGCACATCGACAAGTTGCGACAGCGGTACCTCGCCGCGCTCGACCAGCCAGCGCCCGACTTGCGCCAACGAGATCCGCACATGCCAGCTGCCGCCTTCGCGTGCGCGGCGCGCAAGCGCCACCATCGCACCAAACGCCATCAAGTAGCCGGCAAGGAAATCGATTGCAGACACAGGGTAAAACTGCGGGCCGGGCGCGGCGCCGGGGAACAGTTCGCCCTGGCGGTTGGTGATCCCGCTGACGGTCTGCACTACGGTGTCAAAACCACGGCGTGACGCCCACGGCCCTTGGTGACCAAAAGCCGATAACGAAACAACCACGATGCCCGGCCGCAACTGCGCCAGTGTCTCCGCGGAAAAGCCGCGGCCGCTCAGCGTTCCCGGCCGGTAGCCTTGCGAGAACACGTCCGTCTCGCGCGCCAGCCCGCGCAGGATTTCTACGTCCTTCGCCTCGCGCAAGTCGAGGTGCGCGGAAAGCTTGCCGTGACCGGTGTCGTACTCCTGGCGGCCCAGGCTCGGCAGATGCGCCCCCGTAATCTTCAAGACCTCGGCGCCGTGTTCCGCCATCGTACGCGCGCACGTGGGCCCGGCGATCACGCGGGTCAGATCGAGAACACGTACGCCGGACAACGGCCGCTTGCCTTCGCGCAGCGGCTCCGGCGGACTGTCGCCGAGCTTGATGATTTCCATGAGCGGCAGAGACGCGACGGCTATGCCCTGCGGATGCAGCGCCCACTCATCCATGGTGCGCACCATGCCGCCGGCGCCATGGGCGGCAATGATTGCCTCCTCAAGCTCGAGCGCGTCCCACTGCGCGACTGCTTTGCGCGCGAGTTCCGGATCTTCTTCCGTGATGCCCAGCACCTTCATCGCGGCTGCGCGATGGTTCGGAAAATTGCAATGCAGATAGCTCCAGCGGCCGTGTTTCGCCGGGTAAGTACCCATGATCGAATTGCGTCCGTTGGGCACGGGCGTGCCCTCCAGATTCAGATATTTTCCGCTGCGTAAAGAAACCGTCGCCTGCCGCGCATCGAGCGCGATCTTCTGATGGCGCCCGGTGCGCAGTTCCCAGAGTTCCGAAGCGGCAAGGCCGACTGCCGCGAGCGTGGCAACGGCGGCTTCGGTGATCCGGAACGACGTGGGCAATACCGGGTCGGTCCCGCCGGTGATCTCAATCGCGCGCGCGTGGTCTTCGGACCAGCCGCCGAATGGCAACAATGTACCGAGTGCGTTACTGATCATATTAGGATTCCCGTTTAATTCCGACATGTGTAATGTAACGCAGCTGCGGAGTTGTCATCGTGCATCTCTTAGCCAGACCTCACTTCGCTTCACGCGGACGGTTCTGTACTGCCTTCAGCACTTTTGCCCACTTCTGCTGGTCCTGAACGAGAAATGCGCTGAATTCAGCCGGGGCGTTGCCGACCGGTTCGGCGCCGGCGCCGACGATGCGTTCGCGCACTTCGGGGAGATTGACCACGCGCATGATGTCGTTTGCGAGCTTGTTGAGCGTCGCTTCCGGAATTGCCGCGGGTCCAAACAGCCCGTACCAGCCGACGACACTGTATCCCGCAACGCCGGCTTCGGCTATCGTCGGCACGCCGGGATATAGCGAAGTGCGCTGCGGGGCGGTGACACCCAGCGGGCGCAGCTTCCCGGACTTGACGTGTGGCAATGCTGCCGCAGTTGTGGGAAAAGACAAATCCACCTGGCCGCTCAATAAGTCGATCAGCGCCTGACCCGAGCCTTTATACGGAACGTGCACAAACCGCGTGCCGGTCATCGTCTGCAGCAGTTCGCCTGAAAGATGGCCGGGCGAGCCGAATCCGGCCGAAGCCTGCGTGAACGGTTGCGATCGCGTCTTCGCCAATGCCAGCAGCTCCTTCATCGTGCGTGCCGGCACGGACGGATGAACGACGAGGACGTTGGGAATATGCGCGACCAGCGACACCGCCGTGAAATCCTTGAGCGGATCGTACGGCACCTTCTCCTGCAGCAGCGGATTGGTGATGTGCCCTGACGAAGCCATGTACAGCGTATAACCATCGGGCGCCGCTTTCGCCGTCAGCTCCGCTGCGATTGCGCCATTCGCGCCAGTGCGGTTATCGACGATCACCGACTGTCCCCACGCGTCGGTAAGCCTGGATGCGACGGCGCGGGCGGCAAGGTCCGTGAATCCGCTGGGTGCGAATCCAACATAGATATGCACGGGCTTGACGGGGAATGCCGGCTGTGCGCGAGTATCGAATGCGACGAAGGTCATCAGCATGAGCGCTGCAATCGCGGCGATGCCCGAACGCAGCTCTTTCAGTGATGCCACTTCTTTCTCCGACTCATGAAACTGCTGCAGGACATTCCCGCTTATTTGACCGCTGCTGCGGCGGCGACAGCAGCGCCGTCGATGTGATGCTTTTCAATTAGCTGTGCCACCAAGCCCGACGCTTTGACGTCTTCGACGAACTCACGCAGGTAAAGGACGCCTGCGTCACGGCCCGCGGGAACCGCCAGCGCCTGCCCGATCGTCATGAACCGGCCGTCGAGCACGCGTGAACCGGGAAGCCTGGCAGCGACCCTCATGACTTGCTGCCTGACGCTGGCGAGAACGTCCGCATTGCCCGCGATGAATAGCTCGGCCGCGCCGTTCGCGCCCGGCACACGCTCCAGCCGCGCGTGCTTCAATGCGCGGCTCAAATACAAGTCCAGCGAACTGCGGGCGGAGACGGCAACACGCACGCCCTCACGGTCAACGTCGGCGCTGCTGCGAAGC
>JANYDM010000130.1 GCA_025363575.1 Betaproteobacteria bacterium
AACGGCGTTGCGCCGAACCCCGGCTGGCTGCGCGGCATTCGCGTCGGCCGATTGAGCGATGGCGCGGTGCTCTACCGCATTCCGGACCTGCAGGAATTGAAAGGCACGAGCGCTGCGGAAGGTGTGGCCGTCGATGCGCAAGGCAATGTCTACGGCGGTGAGGTCGGCCCGCGGCAAATCGCGAAGCATGTAAAGAGCCATTGAATCTTGTTGAAACGTAGTTCCGTGCGGGGGGAGCCGATGAAAACAATATATTGCTTCTGGTGGTGCCTGTGGTCCGCGCTCGCGGTCGCGCAGACCGCCGACGATTTGCTCGACAAAAATAAGAATACCGAAAACGTGACCACCCAGGGCATGGGCTATGCGCTCAGGAACCACAGCCCGCTCAAGCAAATCGACAAGTCGAACGTGAAGCGCCTCGTGCCGATCTGGAGCATGAGCCTGATGAACGATTTCGGCGAGACCGCGCAGCCGACGATTTACAACGGGGTAATGTACGTGATCAACGCGAAATGGACTTTCGCGATCGATGTCGCCACCGGCACGCAACTCTGGCGCACCGAAGCCGAGTGGCCGCCCGAAGCGGCGGCGCAGGCGTGCTGCGGCGTGATCAGCCGCGGCACTGCGACAATTTACAACGGCAAACTCTATCGCATCACGCTCGACAATCACGTGCTCGCGCTCGACATGAAGACGGGCAAGCAGATCTGGAACCAGAAGTTTGCCGAGTACAAAGAGGGTTACACCGCGACGAGTGCGCCGCTGATCGCCAACGGCGTGCTCATCACCGGCATGGCAGGCGGCGAATTCACCACGCGCGGATTTTTGAATGGCTGGGATCCCGAGACTGGAAAGCATTTGTGGCGGCGTTACACGATACCCGCGCCCGGCGAGCCGGGTTCCGAAAGCTGGCCCAAGGACGGCGAAGCTTATAAATACGGCGGCGCGCCGACCTGGCGCAGCGGCGCGTACGATCCCGAGCTGGATCTCGTCTACTGGGGCACGGGCAATGCGGAGCCGTGGAATCCCGCGCTGCGCGGCGGACTCGACAGCTTGTACGCGAGCAGCGTGCTGGCCATCCGCCCGAAGACCGGCGAAATCGTCTGGCATTACCAGTACACGCCCAACGACGTTTACGACGTCGATGCCACCGATGAACCGGTGCTCGCCGATATCCTGTTCGAGGGCAAACCGCGCAAAGTGATGTTTCAGGTCAACAAGAACGGATTCATGTATACGCTCGATCGCACCAACGGCAAGCTGCTCGCGGCGCACCCTTTCACCAAGGTCAACTGGGCGAGCCACATCGATCTGAAAACCGGCCGGCCGGTCTTGACCGATCTGCACGACCGGTTGATCAACAAAGGCGAGGAAGTCACGATTTATCCGCAGCGCGGCGTGAATGCATCACCGGTTGCGTTCAACCCGAATACCGGCCTGATCTATACCAGCAGCTGGCAGATCGGCCGTATCGTGAAACTTGCACCCGTGCCGGCGAACCAGCGCATCGGCGGGCGTTCCACCGGCGTGACGACTCGCGAGTACGTCGTGCAGCCCGGCGAGGTCGTCGGTCACCATATCGCGATGGATCCCATCTCGGGGAAGAAGAAGTGGGAGATACCGCTCGTCGAGCGCGCAACTTCCGCCGGCATGCTGGCCACGGATGGGGGCCTCGTCTTCACCGGCGACGTCAACGGGAAGTTTATTGCGCTCGATGAAGACACCGGCAAAACGCTGTGGCAGTTCCAGACGAGTTCCTCGATCAACGCTACGGCCGTCACGTATACCTACAATGGCCGTCAATACGTCAGCATCGCGTCGGGGCTGGCCGGCAATTCCGCGCGCCGCATGGCCAGGGGCACAGTGCCGACCGGCGGCTCGATGTGGACCTTTGCCTTGATGCCGGATTAACGGCAGGCAAGATATCAATGAGATATGCGTTGGCTATTATCGCCATGTGCGCGATCGCGCCGGCCGCGGCACAAAATCCGCCGGCGGAAATATTTCTGCCCGAGCAAATCAGCCGCGGCGGCGAAACTTTCGCCGAGTACTGCGCGCCGTGTCACGGTGAGCGCATGAGCAACCCGGAGCTGTTCAACCTCAGGGCTTTTCCGAAAGATCAACGCGCGCGCTTCGTCAACTCGGTCACCAATGGCAAGAACGCGATGCCGCCGTGGCGGGGCCAGTTGCAACCCGCCGATATCGATGCTTTGTGGTCGTACGTCGCTACTGGAGAAAAGAATCCCTGACCCATGAAAACCATCCTTGCCCCCGATCCCAATCCGGTCAAACCCAAGTACGTGCCGCCGCCGCGCGCGTGCGACGCGCATTGCCACGTGTTCGGGCCCGGCGCGAAATTTCCCTACTCGCCCAACCGCAGTTACACGCCGCCCGATGCACCGAAAGAGCAGCTTGCGGCATTGCATAAGCACCTCGGCTTCTCGCGCGCAGTGCTCGTGCAGGCGAGCTGCCACGGCATCGACAACGCTGCAGTCATCGACGCATTGAACTGGTCGCAAGGCGCATGGCGCGGCGTCTGCATGATCAACGACCTTGTCACAGACAGCGAGCTGCGCACGCTGCATGCGGCCGGTGTGCGCGGCGCGCGCTTCAATTTCGTGGCGCATCTCGGCGGCGCGCCGGATCTCAGGGTGATCGAAGCGGTCGTCAAGCGCATCAAGCCGCTCGGTTGGCATTTGCAGGTGCACCTGGATGCACAGGACATCGGCAGCTATCGGGATTTTCTGCTGGGGCTCGACATTCCGTTCATCGTCGATCACATGGGCCGCATCGTCGCGAAGAACGGGCTCGAGCAGCAACCGTTCAAGCTTCTGTTGGACCTCATGAAAGACGAGCGCGTGTGGGTGAAAGTGAGCGGCTCGGAACGCGTTTCGTCGAGCGGCCGCCCGTACCACGACGCGATGCCGTATGCGCGCGCGCTGATTGCCGCGGCGCCGGGCCGCGTGCTGTGGGGCACCGATTACCCCCACCCGAACGTCAGGGAAATGCCGAATGACGGCGAGCAGGTCGACCTTTTTGCGCTGACCTTTCCCGACGAGGCGACGCGCAAAAGGATACTCGTCGACAACCCCGACAAGCTGTACTGGACTTAGAACTACCTCAATCGCCGCGCGCGCCGGATGCCTTGACGAGCGGCGTCCAGATTTCGGTCTGCGCCTTGATGAATGCGCGGTATTCCGAAGGCCCGGTGGCGGCGATGTCCATGGCAAGACTGTTCAATCGCTCGCGCACATCCGGACGCAGCAGTATCTTCGTTGTCTCGTCGTGCAGCTTCGCGACGATACGCGCCGGCGTTTTCGCGGGCGCGTGCAAGCCGTGAAAATTAAGCCCCTCATAGCCCGGCACGACGGTGGCGATGGATGGCACGTTCGGCAAGCTCGCCGTCGGCTGCGCGCTGGTCACGCCAAGCGCGCGCAGCTTGCCTGCGTTGACCTGCGCGAGTGCAGTCGACACCGCAATCATTGCGTAATCGACTTCGCCCACGAGCACGCCGGTCAGCGCCGGGCCGCCGCCCTTGTATGGAACGCTGATCACCTTGACGCCCGCCATCTTGCTCATGAGATCGCCGAAAATGTGCGCGGACGTGCCTATGCCCTGCGAGCCGTAGCGCAGTGCGTCGGGCTGCGCCTTCGCTCGCTCAATCAAATCTTTCAGGCCGCTGATCGGCGATGCGGCCGGCACCACGAGTGCAAGCGGAAACGTGACCCACAAGCCGACGGCCTCGAAGTCGCGCAGGGGATCGTACGGTAGCTGCGGATACATGGCCTTCGCCATCGCCATCGTCGCGATGGAGCCGATGACCAGCGTATAGCCGTCAGGCTGCGCTTTCGCGACGAGATCGCTGCCGGTCGTGCCACCGCCCGAGGGCCGGTTATCGATGATGACCGTTTGCCCCATGCTCTCGGTCATGCGCTGGCCCATGATGCGCGCGAGCGTGTCGGTCGAGCCGCCGGGCGCAAACGGCACGACCATGCGGATGGCGCGGGCCGGATATTGTTGCGCCGATGCGGCAAATGCGCCGAGCAGGCAGCAGGCGGCCAGTAAGCCACGGACGCGGGTGTGCGTCCCGATTTTCAGCCGCATTGTTTTCCTCATGTCCGGGTCTATTGCGCCGTTTCGACGCTGATTCCCGCGTCCTTGATCACCTTGCGCCAGCGCGCGTATTCGTTGCGGATCATGTCCTGCAGGCCCTGCGGCGTGCTCGTGACGGGCTCGACGCCCTGCAACAGTAATTTCTGGCCGAACTCGGGCTGCGCGAGCACCTGGTTCAAAGCCACGTTGATGCGGTTGACGATAGCTACCGGCGTGCCGCGCGGCGCCAGCAGCCCGTACCACGAAGTATTGTTGAATCCCGGCAGCACGTCGGCGACCGGCGGAATGTCCGGCAGCGATTTGATGCGCGTCGGATGGCCGATGGCGAGCAGCTTCACGCGCCCCGCTTTCCAGTGCTGAAGAATTTGCGGAATGCCGGAAAACGTCATCTGCACCTGACCGCTGATGAGGTCGACGAGCGCGGGACCGCCGCCTTTATAGGGTACATGGACAATGTCGATATGCGCGAGCGCCTTCAGCAGCTCGCCGCCGAGATGGTTCGGCGTGCCGGTGCCCGGCGAGGAGAAGTTGATCTTGCCCGGATTCGCCCGCGCGAGGTCGATGAATTCCCGCGTCGTGTTGGCTGGCACGCCGGCGAACACGGTCAGTGCGAACGGCGCGTATACCGCAAGCCCGATCGGTGCGTAATCCTTTTGCGAATCGTAAGATAGAGGCGTGCCCAGCGCGGGGCTCACAACCAGACCCGCCGAAGTGCCAAGCAAAAGCGTGTAGCCGTCGGGCGCCGCCTTCGCGCCGAGCGCGTGCCCGAGCGTCGAACCCGCGCCGCCTCGATTGTCGAGCACGACCTGCTGGCCCCAGAGTTCGCTCAGCTTCGCGGCCAGCTCACGTCCGGTGAAATCCACCGAACCGCCCGGCGGATACGGCACGATAAGACGCACCGGCTTGTTCGGATATGTCTGCGCGGCGGCGTGTACCGCCAACAACGCGCACATGAAAACGATTAACCCCTTGATGGAACCGCCGACAAGCGCCGATGAACGCGGATGAGAGAGAGTCCGATCGACAATTGAGCATGGACACTTGACAACGAATTGGCCCGCGCCCGGTTTAATAGTATTGTCCATCATCAACTATCCATCGCCTATTGCATTTAAATCGGCGTTCATCGGCGGTCACATTTTGCTTTAGTGCACTAAAGCCTTCCACCGAGCCGCTCCGCGAGCCAATCGGCGACGAGGTTGGAGCCGACCTGCCGGTTGTCTTCCTGGCAGTGGTCGCTGCCGCCATCCAGCGTGGTCAGCACTTTCAGCGTCTTGTCCTGCGAGCCGCAGGCATCGTAAAGCTTTTGCGCGAATTCGAGCGGTACGATGTTGTCGTTCTCGCCGTGTATGCAGTAGAACGGACAGCGCATTTTTTCCGCGACGCCGGTGAGCCGGTAGTTCTCGAGCTTCTTCATGCACGCGTCCATATCGGGCATGCCAAGCACCCACGGCAATTGAAACGATGGCGCAGACAGTTTCGTGCCGCCGGTTTCCATGATCTTGCGCCGCCGCACCCACGACTCGTGATAATCCCAGTGCCCGCCCCAGGCAACGCACGCTGCGAAGCGCGGCTCCATCGCCGCCGCACGCGGCGCGTAATAGCCGCCCATGCTGAACCCCATCACGGCCATGCGCTTGGCGTCGACCTCGGGGCGCTGCGCCAGATATTCGTAAGCTGCGCGCGCCGGCACTTCATAATCGAAACGACTCGGGATGCCTTGCAAACGCAGTGCTTCGCCCTGCCCCGGCCCATCGATGGCGAGCGTGTGTATGCCGCGGCGGCCGATCTCGACGCCGCCAAACAGCACCGACAGTTCCTTGGCATTGTCGAGCCCGTCGAACATCACTACCGTCGGTGCCGGACCTGTGACATCCGCTTTGTAAAACCACGCCGGCAGCGTCGTGCCCTCATAAGGCACCTCTACACGCTCGATATTTGGATAGCGGGTCGCGATGCCTTTGCCGAAACAGCGCAGACAGCTGCGGTAGGTGTCCCATTTGCGCTCGGACGGCGCGATAAAACGCTCGCCGCAGAAATAATAGGTCGCCGCGCGCAGGTAATAGCTGCCCGCCGTCAGTTCGTAACCGTCTTCCGCTGCCTTTTCCGCGTAGCCCTCGATGCGCTTTGCCATCGCGGTCCACTCCTGCCACCAGCGCTCGTTGTCGCCGACATGCGCTTTGAGCTGCTGGCCGATCTGGTCGATCTCCCCCAGCGCGGCCGCGCCCTGCGCCGCCATCTCAATGCCGAACATCATGCCCTGCGACCACATGTGGTGGCCGGGGAAGTACTCGAACCAGTGACTCATGCCGTGCTTCCATGAACGCGGAAGGCGAATTATACGTCTTGCCACTGCGGCGGCTCTGCGGGTAATCTTGCTGCGCAAGCATTCCACTACGGGGAGAATAACAATGCACGCAACTTCGCTTTGCCGCTGCCTTTGGCGCGCGGCCGCACTACTTGCCTGCGCGGGTTTTGCGCTCAACGCCGCCGCCGCGCCGCTCGAGCCGGTGATGTCGCTCGCCGCGAAAGAAAAAGCGCCGTTGCTCGACACGTTGAAAGACCTGGTGGCTATCGAATCCGGCAGTGGCGACCGAGAGGGGCTCGACAAAATTTCCGAGCTGATCGCAAACAAGCTGCGAGCTCTCGGCGGCACAGTCGAATTTATCGAACCCGCTCCCGCGGACATCTACCCGATGGTGGACACGCCGAAGAAAATCGGCCGCATGGTGCACGCGCGATTCACCGGCACCGGCACGAAAAAAATCCTGCTGATCGCGCACATGGACACCGTCTACCTGCGCGGCATGCTGGCGAACCAGCCGTTTCGCGTCGACGGCAACCGCGCCTACGGGCTCGGCATCGCCGACGACAAGCAAGGCATCGCCGTAATTGTGCATGCGCTCGCCGTGCTGAAGGCGATGAATTTCCGCGATTACGGGCTGGTCACCGTCCTGATCAATGCCGACGAAGAAGTGAGCTCGGCCGGCTCGCGCGCGATGCTGACAAAGCTCGGCGGCGAGCACGATGCCGTGTTTTCTTGCGAAGGCTCGCGCGTCGACTCCGATCGGCTGTCGCTGACTACCGCCGGCATCGCGGCGGTGGTGCTCAATATCGAAGGCAGGGCATCGCACGCCGGCAGCGCACCGCAAAACGGCCGCAATGCGCTCTACGAACTCTCGCACCAGATTTTGCAAACGCGCGATCTGTCCGATCCCAAAACCGGACTCAAAATGAATTGGACCGTCGCCAGCGCCGGCACCAACCGCAACGTCATTCCAGCCATTGCTTCGGCGACCGCCGACGTGCGGGTATTGCGCATAGCCGATTACGACGGTATCGAGCAAAAAGTCAAAGAGCGCATC
>JANYDM010000140.1 GCA_025363575.1 Betaproteobacteria bacterium
GAATCCCGAATCCCGAATCTTCAACTATAGACGATCGTCACGTTCGGCTCGCTGAGCCATGCGGTTAGCGATTGCAGCAGGTTTTCGTGCGGGCTTACGCGCCATTCGTCACCGAGTTCGATTTCGCAGCTCGCGCTGCGATTGTGATAAACGATGGAAACCGGGCACGGCCCGTTGCGATAAGGCGCAAGCAGGTCCTTGAGCTTCTGCGCGTTCGACTGGCCGTTGCATGTGATGCGCACGCCGCGCGCGAATTTGGCGCGCGCCGCGTTCAAGTCGTAAATTTTTTCCGCGCTGATGCGCATGAATGAAGTTTCCGGTTCGTCGCCGCCGCCGCTGCGCGTGATATTGCGGACCTTGACTTCCATGACCAGCAGCGCGTCTTCGACCACTGCGCTACGGTACTGATCGAATGTCTCGCCGTAAATCACCACCTCTTGCGTGGAATTGCCGTCGCTGAAATTGACGATGGCCATGCGCGAGGTTTGCGACTTCGTGAATCGCACCGATTCGACAATGCCCGCTATCGTCTGCAAGGGCGCGTTGTTCGCATAGCCCTGGCTGGCCTGCAGGCGGTCCAGCGTGGTGCGCACGAATTTGCCGATCTCGTCACGATAAGCCGCGTACGGATGCCCTGACAGATAGTATCCGAGCGCGACTTTTTCCTCCTTTAACTGCACGCGCTGGTCCCAACGCGGCGCCTCGACCAGCGCCGGGCGCGCGTGCTCGGCCGCGTCTGCGCCGCCGAACAGGCTCACTTGCTGTACATTGCGCTCCGCCTGCTCCGCCGCGGTGATCGCGATGCCGACCGATGCGAGCAGGCGCGCTCGATGGTCGTCGATCGCATCGAAAGCGCCGCCTCGTATCAAGGCTTCGATCACGCGCCGGTTGACCACGCGCTTGTCTACGCGCTCGCATAAATCGAAGAGGTCCTTGAACGGGCCGGCTGCTTTTCCATCCGTACCTTCGCGCGCGGCGACAATAGCGGCGATGGCGGACTGCCCTGTGCCTTTGATCGATCCGAGCCCGTAGCTGATCGTCTTTGTGTCGAGAGGCACGAAACGATATTCGCCGCGATTGACATCCGGCGGCAGTACGGACAGTCCACTCGCGCACGCATCTTCGTAAAACTGCTTGACCTTGTCGGTGTCGTCGGCGGCGGCCGATAAGTTGGCCGCCATGAACGCAGCCGCGTGATGCGCCTTGAAGTACGCTGTCTGATAAGCGACGAGCGCATACGCGGCGGCGTGCGACTTATTGAAGCCGTAACCCGCGAACTTTTCCATCAGGTCGAAAAGCTCGTCGGCCTTCTGTTCGGTGAGACCGTTCTTGCCGGCGCCTTCGCGGAAGATGCCGCGCTGCTGCGCCATTTCCTCGGGTTTTTTCTTGCCCATCGCGCGGCGCAGCAGATCGGCGCCGCCCAGGCTGTAGGCGCCGATGATCTGCGCCATCTGCATCACCTGCTCCTGATAAACCATGATGCCATAGGTTTCGGCGAGCACCGCCTTGACGCGCGGCTCCGGGTATTCAAAAGGCCTGCCGTGTTTGCGCGCGATGAAATCCGGGATCAAGTCCATCGGGCCCGGCCTATAGAGAGCGACGAGAGCGATGATGTCCTCGAAGCGGTCGGGCCTGGCCTGCTTCAGCATGTCGCGCATGCCGCGCGACTCAAACTGGAATACCGCGGTGGTTTTTGCGCTCGAAAATATACGGTAGGCATCGGCGTCGTCGAGCGGTATCGAATCGAGAATGACAGTCGACGCCGGATCGAGACGCTTGATATAGCGCAATGTCCAGTCGAGTATCGTCAGTGTTGTCAGCCCGAGAAAGTCGAACTTGACAAGCCCGACCGCCTCGACGTCCTTCATATCGAACTGCGAGACGACGCTGACGGAGCCTTCTGCCGCATACAACGGGCAGAAATCGGTAAGCTTGCCGGGCGCTATGAGCACGCCGCCCGCGTGCATGCCGACGTTGCGCGTCAGGCCTTCGAGCCGCTCCGCCAGTTCGAGCAACTCACGCACTTCTTCTTCCTGCGCTTCGCGCTGGTTGATCAGCGGCTCGACCTCACGCGCATAGATGGTCTGGTCGTCATTGCGATCGGTGCGCCGGCGCAGCGTGATGTGGCGGCCCGGCTGAAACGGTATCAGCTTCGCGAGCTGATCGCAGAAATTGTAGCCAAGATCGAGCACGCGCCCGACGTCGCGCACGACCGCTTTCGCCGCCATGGTGCCGAACGTGACGATTTGCGACACGCTGTCGGCGCCGTACTTCTGGCGCACGTATTCAATCACGCGGTCGCGCCCGTCCTGACAGAAGTCGATGTCGAAGTCGGGCATCGACACGCGTTCGGGATTGAGAAAGCGCTCGAAGAGCAGGTTGTAGCGCAGCGGGTCGAGGTCCGTGATGCCCAGCGAATAGGCGACCAGCGAGCCGGCACCCGAGCCGCGGCCGGGTCCGACCGGCACGCCGTTCGATTTCGCCCAGTTGATGAAGTCAGCGACGATCAGAAAATAGCCCGCAAAGCCCATTTGCAGGATGGTCTTGATTTCGAATTCGAGCCGTTGCTGATAGACAAGCAGTTTCTCCGCGCGCAGCGCCGCGTCGGAATAAAGCTGCGCGAGACGCCGCACCAATCCTTCCTGCGCGCGGCCGCGCAGATAGTCGTCGAGGCTTTCGCCGGCCGGCGTCGGAAACTCCGGCAGCTTCGATTTGCCGAGCTCGAGCGTCAAATTGCAGCGCTTGGCGAGTTCCACGCTGTTGGCAAGCGCCTGGGGAATGTCGGCGAACAGCTCCGTCATCTCGGCCTGCGTCTTGAAATACTGGTCGGCGCCGAAATGCCGCGGCCGGCGCTGATCGGCGAGCACGTAACCCTCGGCGATGCACACGCGCGCCTCATGCGCACGGAAATCGTCCGGCTTGATGAACTGCACGGGATGCGTGGCGACAACCGGCAGCTTGAGCTCCGAGGCGAGCTGCAGGGATTGCTGAACGCAGTTTTCAATTTGCGGGCCCGCGACCTGCGGACGCTGCAGCTCGATGTAGTAGCGTTGCGGCAGCAATTTCGCCCACGCACGCGCGGCAGCCACAGCCTGCTTGTAGTTGCCCGCGAGCAGCGCGCAACCGACCTCGCCGTGGTGTGCGCCGGACAGCGCGATGAGGCCGTCGCCCGCAGGCGCCGCGAACCATTCACGTTTGAGTTCGGCGCGGCCGCGATACTGGTTCGAGCGATAGGCGCGCGTCAGGAGCTCGCTCAAATTGCGGTAACCCGCGCCCGACTGGCACAGCAGCAGCAGGCGGTGGGGTTTGTCGCGATCGGCCGGATTTTCAATCCACGCGTCGCACCCGATCACCGGCTTGACGCCCGCGCCGCGTGCCGACTGGTAGAATTTGACCATGCCGAACATGTTGGCGAGGTCGGTCAATGCCAGCGCCGGCATGCCGTCCATCACCGCGGCGGCAACCGCGTCGTCCAGCGTTGCAATGCCGTCGCTCACCGAGTACTCGCTGTGCAGGCGCAGGTGAACGAATGACGGAGTCGACATGCCGTTCATTTTATCGCGTTCAGCTGCCGGGTGAGCGCCGCGCGCGATGAGCGGCGTGAATTGCCTCACGCGTGCTTCCAAAAACCATGCCAGCGCGCGCCGCCGTCCTGCAATAGGGCGGGGCCTCACTTGACAGCGCGTGGAATCATCGCCACATTCGAAGCATCTACTCGAACAAGCGAGGCTCACGATGCAAAGAACAGCTCTGCTGCTGATGCTCGCCCTGTGCGCGCCGGCATATGCGCAAGGCATTTTTCGTTCGGTCATGCCTGACGGCAAGATCATTTACGGCGACAAGCCGGCGCCCGGCGCGAAGGAAGCCAAGCAAGTCAATCTCGCGCCACTGAACATTGTTACGCCGCCGGCGCCCGGGCTGAATCCCGGCGACGCGCCACCGCCGCCCGCGAATGCCGCCGCGAATGCAGAGGTCGCCACTGCGCGGCAGAACCTCGAAGAGGCGCAAAAAGCGCTGGCCGCCGGAAGCGAGCAGCGCGACGGCGACCGCACGGGCATCGCCAGGCAGGGCGGCGGCGGCGCATCGCGGCCGAGCGACGACTACCTTCAGCGCGTCAAGTCGCTTGAAGACGCGGTCGCCGCCGCGCAGCAGCAGCTGGAGGCCGCGCAACGCGCAGCAAGACCATAAGGCCGGCGTTTCAGTACACGCGAGTGAGAAGCCAGCCCTCGCGCGCGAGCAGGTTCAACACGCCTTTGTCGCCGTAAAGATGCAGCGCACCGATCGCGATAAACGCGGCGCCCGTCTTCAACTGCGGCTGCATGCGCGAAACCATGCGCGTGTTGCGGTCGAACAGCAGGCGCCGGTCGAAAGCGGCTTTGACCAATTCAAGCTCAGGACGCTGCGCGACCTCGGCCTCGCCGATCTGCCACATCCGCGCGAGATCGCGCTGCAGATAAGCCTGTAATAATTGCTCGGTCTGCGCTTTTAGTTCGTCATGGGTTTCCACGGCGTGCCTGAGCAGCGTCACCTGGTCTTTTTCCGCCATCCCCTCGAACGCTGCAACCTGCTCGTCGACGCTCTCCAGATAGCCAAGTGATTTGCCCTGCTGCAACGCCATGCGCTGCAGCACGAAATCCAGCACCTCCTCCGGCTGCTGTGGTGGCATCTGCAGCAGCATCACCATCGCCCATGGCTTGAACAGTCGCACCATCTCGGGCGGCAGACCGAGATTCGCGGTCAGCGGCCCGAGTTTCCTGAATAGTGCCTCGCCAATCAAGCCGGGAAGGTCGCGGCCGTCGATGAAGAGCATGCGCGCGGCAAGCGCCGTGATATTCGCCTGGTCCGGCGAAACTTCCATGGTGAACGACCGGGCGGCATCGAATCGCGTGCGCACCGGCTCCGGCAGAGTCGTTACCCGCTTGTCAGCGAGATGCACTGTGCCGAACAGATAACTCGGCGCCGCGCCCGCCTTCTCGACGCGCCACAGCAGTCCCTTGTCAAAAGCCGGCGCCGTTGATTGCGCGTAGGCGCGGGATGACAACGGCAGCACGCATGACGTGATTGCCAGCGCGCATGCGCAGATAAAAATTCCGATGGCCGGTCGCCGCATGGATGCCCCGCGAAAAAATACCGCATAATCCGCGTTGCATGTGCTCTACCCGCAACGCGTCTGCTAACTTAACTAAAAATCCTCGCGAATGCCACCACCCGTCTCATCGACGCGCAAAGCGTACGCGGCGCTGTGCCTGCTGTCGCTGATCTGGGCTTACAACTGGATCATGCTCAAGGAAGGCTTGCGCTTCGCAGATGCTTTCGACTTCGCAGCGTTGCGCACCGCACCGGGCGCATTGCTGCTCTTCGCGGCGATGATCTACATGAGAAAACCCCTCGCACCCGTCAAGCTGCCGCGCCTCATCTTGCTGGGATTGCTCCAGACCACGGGATTTGTTTGTTTTATCTGCTGGGCGCTCGTCGCCGGCGCCGTCGGCAAAACGACAGTGCTCGTTTACACGGCGCCGTTCTGGACGCTGTTGTTCGCGTGGCCGCTGCTCGGCGAGCGCATACGCGGTTTGCAATGGCTGGCCGTCGTTCTCGCCGCGGCCGGCCTTACGCTGGTGCTCGAGCCGTGGAACCTGGGCGGAAGTTTCGCCAGCCGCATATACGCAGTGCTTGCAGGCGTATGCTGGGCGGCGAGTTCCGTCATCGTTAAACGCTGGCGCAATGAAGGCGGCTTCGATGACCTGTCGGTGACGGCGTGGCAAATGCTGCTGGGCGGTGCCGCCGGCATCATCATCGCCCTGCTCGTGCCGTCGCGTCCCGTTGTGTGGAGCGGATACTTCGTGCTCGTACTGATTTACGGCATCGTGCTAGGCTCGGTCGCCGGCTGGCTCCTCTGGTTATACATACTCAAGCATCTGCCGGCGGGCATCGCCAGCATCAACATGATGGCGGTGCCCGCGCTCGGCGTGCTCTTGTCGAAACTTCTGTACGGCGAAGAGCCGGGCAGCGTTGAAATTGCCGGCATGCTGCTCATCGGCGCGAGCCTCGCCCTGCTGTCATGGCTGACGCTGCGCGGCCGCAGTAGCATGACGCCGGAAACAGGGCAGGAGTGAAGTACAGGATTGAGGATTGAGGATTGAGGATGAACCACTGACCATGAAACCAAGCCAATCGCATATACATACGATACGCAATCTGCGCTACCACGTGCGCACCTGGGGCGACGCGCGCGCGCCTAAGCTTTTTTTGCTGCATGGCTGGATGGACGTTTCGGCGTCGTTTCAGTTTCTGGTCGACGAATTCAAGCACGACTGGTACGTGGTGGCGCCCGACTGGCGCGGCTTCGGATTGACCGAATGGGCGGCCGGCGGCTACTGGTTCCCCGATTACTATGCCGACCTCGACGCGCTGCTCGCAATTTATCAGCCGGACGCGCCAGTACTGCTTGTAGGCCACAGCATGGGCGGCAACGTTGCCTGCACATACTCGGGCATCCAGCCGCAGCGCATCGCCAGGCTCGTTTCGCTTGAAGGCTTCGGCATGGGCCGCACGACGCCGGACAAAGCGCCGGCGCGCTATGAGCGCTGGCTCGACGAACTGCGGGAGCCGCCGCAATTCAAACCTTATGCATCGTTCGATGCGGTCGCCGCGCGGCTGCAGAAGACGAACTCACGCCTGCCCGATGACAAGGCGCGCTTTCTCGCGCAGCATTGGGCGATAGAGACCGGTCCGGGCGAAGTAACGCTGCGCAGCGATCCGAAACACAAGATGGTCAATCCGGTCCTCAATCGCCTGGAAGAACTGCTGGCGTGCTGGCGACGCATCACCGCGCCGGTGCTATGGGCGTCCGGCGCCCAGTCCAATGCGTCGGGCTGGCGCAACGACACGCCGGCGCAAATGGCCGAGCGCAAAGCTGCGTTCGCGGATCTCAGAGAGGTGGTGCTCGACGATTGCGGCCACATGATGCACCACGATCAACCGGCCCAGCTGGCGGCCGCGATCGAAGGATTTGTTGCGGGCTGAGGCTGTCTTGACCCGCAGGCGAACAATTAAGGTAGACTGAAAAGCCGCTTTTTGCGGGGCACGGATTAGACCGGCATCAGCCGGCACCGCGGCGTATTCGGGCCATTCAGATTCTTGACATTGGTTACTGAGGAGATTCACATGCACGGCAAAATTTTGCGTTTCGTTGGCGCGTTTGCGCTCGCGGCGTTCGGCGGTGTATTCGCGCAGGATTATCCGAACAAACAAGTCGTCGTCGTCGTGCCTTTCGCAGCGGGCGGCCCGACCGATACATTGGCACGCAATCTGGGCGTCACGCTCACCAACACTCTCAAGCAGCAGATCATCATCGACAATGCCGTCGGCGCGGGCGGGACGATCGGCATCAACAAAGTCGCCAAAGCGAAGAACGACGGCTATACCCTGCTGTTGATGCACATCGGCATGTCGACTTCACCGACGCTGTACCGCAAGCTGCCGTATGACACGCTGAACGATTTCGAATACATCGGGCAGATCGCGGATGTGCCGATGACGTTGATCGCCAAGACCGCCCTGCCGCCGGACAATCTGAAAGACCTCATCACCTATATCAAGGCGAACAAGGACAAGCTTAACGTCGGCAACGCGGGCCTCGGCGCTGCGTCGCATCTGTGCGGGCTGCTTTTCATGTCGGCAATCCAGACCAATCTGACGACCATCCCGTATAGCGGCACCGGGCCCGCCATGACGGCGCTGATGGGCGGCCAGGTCGACTTGATGTGCGATCAAACCACCAATACCACGCAGCAGATCAAGTCCGGCCGGGTCAAAGTCTATGGCGTGACCAGCAAAACGCGCGTGCCATCGTTGCAGTTCGTTCCTACACTGCAGGAAGCCGGGCTGCCCAAATTCGAAGTCGTGGTATGGCACGGTCTTTACGCGCCCAAGGGCACGCCCAAACCTGCGCTCGACAAGCTCGGCGCCGCGCTCAAGGTCGCCGTGCAGGACGCAAGATTCAAGGAAAAGCTGGCTGAGCTCGGCGCGCAGCCGGTGCCGGTGGCGAAAGCGACTCCGGAGTCCCTGCATGCGCAGCTCAAATCCGAAATAGACAAGTGGGCGCCAGTCATCAAACAGGCGGGCATCTACGCCGATTAATTTGTCACTGGGCGTCCGCACGAATTAAAAGATCCAGTAACTTCACACGGAGGAGCAACATGTTCACAAAACGCGTATCTGCAGGCACTTTGTTGGTCGGCAGCGTCATGGCACTGGGAATATCCGGTTGCGCAACGCAATTACCGTCGATGGGCAACGCATTTTCACTGACTTCCTCGACTTTCACAGATGGCACCATGCTGGCGGTCAAGAACGCCGGTAACATCAAGGGCAACCCGAACTGCATCGGCGAGAATATTTCGCCGCCGTTCTCATGGTCGAACGTGCCGGCGGGAACCAGGAGCTTCGCGCTCATCATGGTCGATCCGGAAGGCCGCGGCGGGCTGGGCGTCGACCACTGGAACGCCTACGGCATTCCGGCGTCGACGAGCGGATTCGCGGAAGGCGAAACCAGCCAGCTCTCAAACAAATACGTTGGCGGCAAAGGCACGGCGGGGCTCGGACATTATCTCGGACCGTGCACGCCGCCCGGCAGCGGCCTGCATCACTACACGTTCACGCTGATCGCCACCGATCTCGAGCCGGACGCATTGCCGGCCGGCCTCACCCGCGCCGAGCTGTTTGCGAAATTGAACGGCCACACGAAGGGATCGGCGGGTCTTGTCGGCTTGTTCGGGCGCGCCAAAGAATAGA
>JANYDM010000169.1 GCA_025363575.1 Betaproteobacteria bacterium
GAACGGCGAGCGGCTGATGCCCGGCAACGGTTATCCGATGCGGCTGCTGCTGCCCGGCTGGGAAGGCAACATGAACATCAAGTACCTGCGGCGCCTGAAGCTCACCGACCAGCCCGCGATGACCTATTACGAATCGAAGATTTATTCGCAGCTGTTGCCGGGCGGCAAGTCGTACCAGTTTTATTTTCTGCAGGAAGTGAAATCGTTCATCACGCACCCGTCATTCGGCATGGCGATGAAAGGCAACGGCTACTACGAGATTTCCGGCGTCGCGTATTCGGGCAACGGCCGCATCGCGCGCGTCATGGTGTCGGCCGACGGCGGCAAAACCTGGGCGCAGGCCGCATTGCAGGAGCCGGTACTGTCGAAAGCATTCACGCGCTTTCGCGCGCCATGGCGGTGGGACGGCGGGCCGGCGGTGCTGCAAAGCCGTGCGTGGGATGAAGCCGGCAACGCGCAGCCGCTGCGCGCCGAATTCGTGGCGAAGCGCGGCGAACTGCCGGCGCCGGCGCCGATCCTCGCGTTTCCGAACCAGCACTACAACAGCCTCACGAGCTGGGCGATCGCCGCGAACGGGGAGGTGAGCCATGTTTACGCATAAGCCCGTCGTCGCGCCGCTATTGTTGTTACTCATTGCCGGTGCGGCATGCGCCGAAGGCCCGAATCTCGGCAAGCGCTTGAGCGCGCAGGAGATCGCCGCGTGGGACATCAGCATACTTCCCGACGGCGGCAACCTGCCGCCGGGCAGCGGGAACCCCGAGCAGGGCGCGCGCATTTACGCGCAAAAGTGCGTCGCGTGTCACGGCGAAGCAGGTAAAGGCGGTATCGCCGCGGCGCTGGTCGGCGGCAAGCCGATCACAACCATCAGCGCGGCGCAGAAGACCATTGCGAATTTCTGGCCGTATCCGACCACCGTATTCGATTTCATCCGGCGCGCGATGCCATGGCAGCAGCCGAAATCGTTGACCGACGATGAGACCTACGCGCTGACTGCTTACGTATTAGCGCTGAACAAGCTGATCGCCGAAGACGCGACGATGAACGCGGAGACGTTGCCGAAAGTGAAGATGCCGAACCGCGACGGCTTCATCGTGCGTTTCCCCGAGAAGATGTAACGTCCGGGCTAGGGCACTATCGTCAGGAAGATATACGCCGCGAAAACGACGAGGTGGACGACGCCCTGCAGGATCGTCAGGCGACCGGTCGCAAACGTCAGGATGCTGATTCCCAGCGTCAGCGCGAGCATCACGAGCTCGAACGGGCCGAGCCCGAGGCTCAACGGCAGCGCGAAAACGATCGACACCGTTGCCACCACCGGGATCGTCAGGCCGATGCTGGCGAGCGCCGAGCCGAGCGCCAGATTGAACGAAGATTGCAGCCGGTCGGCCAGCGCCGCGCGCATGGCGGCAAACCCTTCAGGCATCAGCACGAGCAGGGCAATCGCCACGCCGATTGCGCTTTTCGGCGCGCCCACGGTCGCGAGCAGATGCTCGATGCTGGGGCTTAGGACCTTGGCGAGGCCGACGACGGCGACGAGCGAAATCAGCAGCAGCACGCCGCTCGCGAGCGCGGCCTTGCCGGTGGGGGGGGCTGCGTGCTGTTCCCCGCCGGATTTGTCGGCCGGCAGAAAATAGTCGCGGTGGCGCACGGTCTGGATGAACACGAACGTGCCGTACAGGATCAACGAGGAGATGCCGGCGAATTCCAGCTGCGAGTTGGTGTAGTACGGGCCGGGCGCGCTGATCGTGAACGTCGGCAGCACGAGCGTCAGCGTCGCGAGCGCGGCGAGCACAGTCAATGCGGGGTTCGTGCCTTCGACCCGGAACTCGGGCGTACCGTGGCGGATCCCGCCCAGCAGGATCGCCAGCCCGATGATGCCGTTGCAGACGATCATGATTGCCGCGAATATCGTATCGCGCGCGATCAATTCCTGTCCGCTGCCGCCCGCCAGCATCAGCGAGACGATCAGCGCGACTTCGATCGTTGTCACCGCGAGCGCGAGAATCAGCGTGCCGAACGGCTCGCCCACGCGGTGCGCGACGACTTCCGCATGATGCACCGCAGTCAGCACGCTCGCGATCAATGCGGCGGCAAGCAGCGTGACGAGGCCCGCCCCACGCTCCGCCCCCGCGCCAAATGCGAGCAATGCGCACGCCGCGAGCGGCGCAGCTGCGTTCCATACCGTCGCGTGTCTGGATCCGGAAGCGCTCATCCGTTCACCTTGTCCTTGTTCACCGCGCGTTTCTGCAGCGCCGCGTTGACGGCCCACATCGCGGCAACCATCACGATGAGCGCGATCAACCAGCGCATTGCGCTGGCGAGCATCGCCGCATCGAACGCCGGCCACGGGAACTGTGAGAGGCGTTCCGCGCGCTCGGTCATCCAGTGCCAGCTGGTGTGACCGATCAGCACCGACAGGATGATGATGCCGATGCGTTCGGGCACGACGCGCCGAATCAGGAATCCCAGCACCGGGACCATGATGGCGAGCACGAGCAGCTGGCCGAGTTCGACGCCCAGATTGAACGACAGCAGCGAGGTGAGCAGATGGTTGCCCGCGAACTGCAACTGCTCGCGCAGCGCGAACGAGAAGGCGAACCCGTGCACGAGGCCGAACGCGAAAGTGATCATCCAGCGCCGCTGCACGTTCGTGCCGACGACATTTTCGATCGCCATATAGACGATGGAAATCGCGATCAGCATTTCGATCAGCGGGGGAAACCAAAGTGCGTCGGGCCCGAGGTTGTAGGCCGATGCGATCAACGTGATCGAATGTGCGACGGTGAACGACGTGACGATCAGTACGAGCGCGCCGAAGCGCCGGAACGGAATCACCAGGCACAGCAGAAAGAGCAGGTGATCCATGCCTTCGAGGATGTGGAAGAAGCCGGATTCGACGAAGCGCAGCGCCGCCTGGTGCCAGCGCGGATCGAGCGCAACCAGGCCGGGGTCGCCGTGAAACTCGAACGCGCGCTCGGCGCCGCCCGGTGGCAGGAAGTAGAGCGCGACGGCAACGCGCAGGCCCAGGCGCTCGAGCCGCGGCTGGATCGAGAACGGGCCGGCGTCCGACTGGATCGGGTATTCGAACAGCACGTCGAGCAGTCCCTGGTTCCAGAAGAGCTCCATTTTCTCGGGCAGGCGCGGGCCGGCGAGGTGCGCGCGCGCATCCGCAAATGACGCAAATGATTTGTCCGACGGCAGCGACACGCGCGCATCGATGACGCGCGGATACGCGAGCTTCGTCGCGCCTTCATAGATGTCGATGTTGTCGGCAAGCCACAGGTTCGCCGCGTTGCGCAGCGCCGCGTCGGCGCGTGCAAGATCGAGGAAACCGGGGCCGCGTTTGGGGATGTCGACTTCGCGCATCGCGGTGAGCGGTACGCGCATCAGCAATTGCAGCGTGCGGCCTTCCGGCTTCACGAATGCCTGCACCCGCACATCACTTGGAATTTCGTGCGCCGCGCACGTCACCGCGCCGAGCAATGCGAGCGCGATGATCGCGCGCAACGCGCGGGCGCAATAGTCGCATATGACGGACGTGTGGATCATCGGTGTTGCACAGGGTAATGGGATTAGGCGGCGACTGACAAGCAAAAAAGAGTGTGCGTATAATGGCCTGACAATACCGGTCCTAACCGGATTCGCATGCCGCTGGCTCGTCAACCGCAGGGAGGATTACATGCAAACCATCCGCTCGAAACGCACTATCTATATAGGCGCGGCATTGTGCGCGCTCATCGTCGCGCTGGGCATAGGCCAGGCCGTGCTCGAGAACAAGGCCACCGCGCAGGGACGCACCGTGCAGGCGCCGATGTTCGAAGTCGATCCGCTGTGGCCGAAACCGCTGCCCAATCACTGGATAATGGGCTGGACCATCGGTTTGTGGGTCGATGAAAAAGACAATGTCTGGGTCATCCATCGCGGCGCGGGGGGCTTGCACGACAACGAGAAGGGGCTGGAGTTAAATCCGCCGATTTCCGAGTGCTGCCGTACGGCACCGCCCATATTGGTATTCGACCAGGCGGGCAACCTATTGCGCTCGTGGGGCGGGCCGGGGCCGGGCTACGAGTGGCCCGAATCCAATCACGGCGTGCACGTCGATTACAAAGGCAACGTCTGGATCGGCGGCAACGGCCAGAAAGACGCGCACATCCTGAAGTTCACGAACGACGGCAAGTTCCTGATGCAGGTCGGGCGTTCCGGCAAGAACGCCGGCAGCAACGATCTGGAAAACTTCTGGCGCGTCGCCAAGATCTGGGTCGACCCCAAGACCAATGAAGCCTACATCGCCGATGGTTACGGCAACAAGCGCGTCGCAGTGCTCGACGCCGATACCGGCAAAATGAAACGCTACTGGGGCGCGTACGGCAACAAGCCCGACGATGCGAACCTCGGCAAGTACGATCCCAGCGCGCCGCCCGCGCAGCAGTTCAGGAATCCTGTGCATTGCGTCGAGCGCTCGAACGACGGCCTCGTCTACGTGTGCGACCGGCAGGGCGACCGCGTGCAGGTGTTCCAGCCGGACGGCAAGTTCGTGAAAGAGCAGTTCTATGCGAAGAACACGCTCGGCTCGGGCTCGGCGTGGGACGTCACGTTCTCGAAGGACCCGCAGCAGCGCTTCATGTTCTTGGCCGACGGCCAGAACGAGAAAGTGCGCATCATCCTGCGCGAGACGCTCGAGGAGATTTCGAATTTCGGCGACGGCGGGCGCCAGCCCGGCCAGTTCTACGGCGTGCACAGCATCGCGACGGATTCGAAAGGCAATCTTTACACGACCGAAACTTACGAAGGCAAGCGCGTGCAGCGCTTTGTCTACAAGGGCGTAGGCCCGGTCGCCGCCGGCAGCCAGGGCGTATTGTGGCCGCGTAAATAATTCAAGCAATCAGCTCGCAGCGCCGCGGTTGATCTGAAGCCGCGGCGCTTCTTTTCCTACCGGGAGAAAATATGCACGTCCGCGCTTTAATATCCGTCTGCGTTGCGTTTGCTTTCGCTTGGCCGGCACTCGCCGCAGATCCATTACCGCGCGCGAAACCCGAATCGGTCGGCATGTCGTCGGCGCGGCTCGCGCGCATCGGCCAGGTGCTGCGCGACGACATCGACAAAGGCCGCATACCCGGCGCGGTCGTCGCCGTCGCGCGCAAGGGGAAGCTCGTCTATTACGAAGCGTTCGGCTACGCCGACAAGGATGCGGGCACGAAGATGACCAAAGACGCGATTTTCAACATTGCGTCGATGACCAAGCCGATGGCCGCAGTCGGCGTGCTGACGCTGTACGAAGAGGGGCGCGTGCTGATCGACGAGCCGGTGTCGAAATATCTGCCGCAGCTCGCGAAGATGCGCGTCGCGGTGATGAACGCAGACAACACCGCGGTCATCGATACCGTGCCGGCGGCGCGGCAGATGACGATACAGGACATCCTGCGCCACACGTCGGGCGTCATCTACGGCGGGCGCGGCAGTACGGCCGTGCATAAAATGTATCCGGCGAGTTCGAGCGACGGCGCGAAGATGTCGAGCAGCGAGTTTCTCGACAAGCTCGGCTCGCTGCCGCTCATGTACCAGCCGGGCACGGTCTGGGATTACGGCTTTTCGATCGATCTCGTCGGCCTCGTCGTCGAGCGCGTGTCCGGGCAGACGCTCGGCCAGTACCTGCAGCAGCGCTTGTTCAAGCCGCTAGGCATGGTCGATACGGGATTCAACGTGCCGGCCGACAAGGCGAAGCGTTATGCGAAAGCGCTGGCAGTCGATCCCGACACCGGCCGGCCGCAAGCGACGATGGACCTGACCAAGCCGCTGGGTTTTGATTGCGGCGGCGGTTGCTCGGTATCGACCGCCGGCGACTATCTGCGTTTCGCGCAAATGCTGCTGAACCACGGCAAGCTCGGCAGCACGCGCATTCTCAGCCGCAAGACCGTCGAGTTCATGCTGTCGAACCAGCTGGGCCCGAACGTGAAAAACCTGATCGGTGCCGCGGATCCGACGCGCGCCGATTACGGCTTCGGGCTCGGCCTTGCCGTGAGGACCACGCCCGGCATCGTGCGCATGGAAGGCTCGGTCGGCGATTTCTCGTGGCCGGGTGCTTCCGGCACGAACTGGTGGGGAGACCCCAGGGAAGAGCTGGCGGTCGTATTCATGTCCGCTGCGCCCGGGCCGATACGCTGGCATTATCGCCAGTTGATCAACGTGCTCGTGAACGAGGCGCTCGACTGACGGGCAGCGCTCGAAGAGCGTAAGGAGGCAACATGAGTTCCAACGTACGCAAGCTCGCCGGCTCGAACGTCAAAGCACGCGTCAGCCCGGAAGAATGGGAAACGCGCGTCGATCTCGCAGCGTGCTACCGGCTCGCCGCGCACTACCGCATGACCGATTTGATTTACACGCACATCTCGGCGCGGGTGCCGGGGCCCGAGCATCATTTCCTGATCAATGCATTCGGATTGCTCTGGGACGAGATCAGCGCGTCGACTCTGGTCAAGGTCACGCTCGGCGGCGAAGTTGTCCTTGATCCGACCGGCAACGGCATCAATCGCGCGGGCTACGTGATCCACAGTGCGGTGCACCGCGCACGCCCGGATCTCGCGTGCGTCATGCACACGCATACATCCGCCGGCATTGCGGTGTCCGCGCAGGACGCCGGGCTGCTGCCGCTGTCGCAGCACGCGATGCGCTTTACCGACAGCATCGGCTATCACGATTACGAGGGACTCGCGCTCGAGTTGGACGAGCAGGCGCGCCTGACGCGCGATCTCGGCGCGCACAAGGTGATGATATTGCGCAACCACGGGCTGCTCGCGTGCGGCGAATCAGTGGCCGAAGCGTTCGACCTGATGTACTACCTCGAGCGCGCGTGCCAGAGCCAGATCAACGCGATGGCGGGTGGGGCGAAACTGCGCGTGCCGCCGGCGGGCGTGCCCGCAAAAGTCGCCGCCCAGTTCAAAAAACTGGCGTACAAGGAGAAGAAAACGGAGTGGAAGGCGCACTTACGCATGCTCGACAAAACAGATCCAACCTATAAAGACTGAGGAGACGGCATGAACGTGCAACACTTTTTTCGTCTTATGCTCGCGCTGGCCTGCGCGCTCGCGTGGCAGGCGGCCGGCGCGCAGAACGTCAGGATCACGCCGCTCGGCACTCACGAGGGCGAACTCTGCTCGCGCGATCGGGCCACCATTTTCGAAGACCCGACAGGCGTGCGCATCCTCTACGACGTGGGCCAGTCGGTGACGGGAGGTGAAGACCCGCGCCTGGGGACGATACACGTCGTGCTGCTCACGCATGCGCATACCGATCATATCGGCGACCAGAAACTTGCCGCGCTCAATGCGGGCACGTGCGACAGCCCGAAGCTGATTTCGGCACTGCCAAACTCGAATACCGCCGACGTTGCGGCGGCGAAAAACCCGTCGCTCATCATGATCCGCAACATGGCGTTTTTCCTCGCGAAGAAAATCCAGAACATCCGCGGCAAGCCGACCGGCACTTGCGCCGAGCCGGGCGGTGCGATTGCAGCAGTTCAAACGGCGCCGTGCATCGCGCCCATCGAATTGGGCGGAACGAAAATCGTGAAGGTGGCGGGTGCGGCGAACGGCGTCGAGATAACCACGGTGTTCGCCTCGCACGACAGCACGCTCATCCGCGAGCTGCTGACCGACGCGCAGCAGAAGGCATTGGCGCCGGACAACATCAGCGTAAGCCTCGGCACGCCGAGCGGCTATATCGTGAAATTCACTAACGGGCTCAAAGTGTATCTGTCGGGAGATACCGGCCTGCATGGCGAAATGAAAACCGTGATACATGATTATCACCGCCCGAATCTTGCGCTGTTCAATCTCGGCCCGAACGCCATCGATTCGCCGGCGGCAGCCTTTGCGATCAACGATCTCGTGCAGCCGGTGGCGGTAATCGTGTCGCATCCAAACGAGGCCGTGACGAGCGGCGGCAAAATCCTGCCGCAATCGCGCACCCAGCAATTCGTGAGCCTGGTCAAAGGCCGCCCTGTTTATCCGGCGATCAGCGGACGCACGATGGAGTTCGACGGCAGCGCGAATTGCGTGACCGGCTGCTGGTAACCAGGGGAGACGCCGACATGTATCGTCATACACTCGCATTGTGCGGGCTGCTCGTAGCGGCCCAATTCATGGCGCCGGCGTACAGCCAGCCGACACCCGAAGCAGTGCTGTATGAGGGCGCGCGGTTGATTCCCGGCGACGGCAGCGCTGCGATCGACGATTCGGCGTTTCTGGTCGAGCGTGGCGTCATTACCCGCATCGGGCGCAAGGGCGGGCTCAGTGCGGCAGGGGGCATCAAGCGCGTCGATCTCACCGGCAAGACGGTGATGCCGGCGCTCATCAATGCGCACGGGCATCCGGGCTTCCAGAAAGGCCTCACCTACGCCGCCGCAAATTACACGCGCGAGAACATCATGGATGACCTCAATCGCGCGCTGTATTTCGGCGTCGCAGCCGTGATGTCGCAGGGCATCGAGAAGGGTGAGATCGCTTTCGAAATCCGTGCCGACCAGGCGGCGGGCAAGCTGGGCGGAGCACGGTTACTGGTGGCCGGCCGCGGCATCGGCGCGCCCAACGCGGGACCCGGTGCGCCCGCGTATGCCGGTATTGCGTACGAAGTTACGACCGAAGCGGAAATGCGGCGCGCGGTGCAGGAGCAGGCCGCGAAGAAAGTGAACGGCATCAAGATCTGGGTCGACGATCGCGGCGGACGCGCGCCGCGCCTGAGCACGGTGCTGTTTCGCGCGGGCATCGACGAGGGCCACAAGCTGGGGCTGCCGGTCACCGCACATGTCTACTATCATGTTGACGCCGTCGATCTGGTCGACGCCGGCATCAACAGCCTCGCGCACCTGGTGCGCGACAAGGAAATGGACGACGCGCTCGTGGCGGCAATCGTGAAGCGCAATGTTTACGTCATGCCCAATCTCGGCGGCGCCGAGCGCGCGCAATATACGAGCCCGCCCGCATGGATCGACGAGCCGAATCTGGTCGCGCTGCTCGATGAAACGGTGGCGCCCGACGTGATCGCGCGCATGAGGGCTGCGTTCACCGGCCGCGACCCGGCAGCGACGTCACGCGCGCGCGCGATTTACGCGAACATGCAGAAGAGCCTCGCGAAACTCAATGCCGCCGGCGCGCGCATCATACTCGGCAGCGACACGGGCCTGGAAGATCATTTTTTCGGTTATGCCGAGCAGCGCGAACTCGAGCAAATGGCCGCCGCCGGCATGACGCCCGCGCAGGTGATCGTCGCCGCGACCAGCCGGCCCGCGGAATTTCTCGGGCTGAAGAACACCGGCGCGCTCGCGCCGGGCAAGAGCGCCGATTTTCTGGTGCTCGATGGCAACCCGCTCGACGACATCCGGAACACGCGGCGCATTGCGAAAATCTACGTCGGCGGCAAGGAAGTCGACCGCGCCGCGCTGCGCGCGAGTCTCGAGAAAAACCGCTGACGGGTGCGGCCTGAGGCGCGCTAGTTGAATCGCCCGCCGGCGCCGCCGACGCTGTAGCGGCCGGCGCCGAGACACACGATCGCGAGCGCGGTGAAGAAATACATCCCTTGCAGTTCGAGCGCCCACCCGCCGGTGTTGGACAGCGTGAAAAACTGGCTCGTGTGCACGAGCAGCACCGCCACTGCCATGTTGATCACGACGACCAATGCCGCCCCGCGCGTCCACAGGCCGAGAATCAGCAGGAGCGGTGCAAGCACTTCACCAACGTAGACGAGATAGCCCGCGGCTTCCGGCAGGCCGGCTTTGGTCATGAGCCCGAGGACGAACGCAGGGCCGTTGATAACTTTCGATACGCCGTGACACAGAATCAATGCGCCGAGCACGACTCTCAAAATCAGCTTGCCGACATCGTTCATGGCTGGCCCCCGCGAGTTTTCGTTGGAGTTTCGTTATTGTGCGCTCAATGCAATTAAATTACTTCACCAATATGCTGTCTTCGCTGACCAGGACTTTTTTGACCGCGGGCCGCTTCAACATGCGTTCCTTGAACGCGGTGTAGTTGGCGAGGTCCTTCATCGGCAGCTCGGCGCGCAGGCCCCAGCCGTAAAACACCAGCGCGTAGCAATCGGCGACGGAAAAGTCCTTGCCCATGATCCAGTCCTTGCCCGCGAGCAGGGAATCGATTTCCTGCACGCTGGTCCAGAACGTTTTCTTGCCGGTTTCTTTGACGCCCGGCTGCGCCGCGGCGTCCGGCGCGAAGCGCTCGGGCCGCATGTAGTGCGTATATGACGGGTGCACGATGTTCGAGAACCACGCCATGGTCGAAATGCAGCGCGCCAGCTCGAACGGGTCCGTCGGGATCAGTTTCTTCGCGGGGAACGTCGTTGCCAGGTACGTGAGGATCGCGGTGTTCTCGGTCAGGATTTTGCCGTCGACGTCGAGCGCGGGCACCTTGCCGCGCGGATTGATCTTGAGATATTCCGCGGTCTTCTGCTCGCCCTTGGGCAGCATGATCGGCTTCTCGACGTACTGCGCGCCGGTTTCTTCGAGCGCCATATGCGAAGCGGTCGAACAGGCGCCGGGGCAAAAATAAAGCGTCAGCATGGGTAGAACTCCTAACAGGGTAGATGGTTGAACGGGGAACGGCCGGCGAACTCGCGCAGCCGCTATTGGCCTGACGATTATAAACTGCGGCGAGGCCGGCGGGCGCACGGATTCGCGCGACTCGCGCTATGATGCGTGCCAAGCGGGGTCCCCCCGGAGGAGGGCGCATGAAGCCATACGCCGTAATCTGTATCGCGGCATTGTTGACCGTCGTTGGCGCGCAGGCGGCGCAGCAGGACTATCCGGTGCGTCCCGTGCGCCTGCTCGTGCCGCAGGCGGCGGGCGGCAGCAACGACATCATGGCGCGCAATGTTGCCAACCATCTCACGCAGACATTCGGCAAGCAGGTCGTGGTCGACAACCGGCCGGGCGCCGAAGGCATCATAGGCACCGAGATCGTCGCGCGCTCGGCGCCCGACGGCTATACGCTGCTGCTGGCTTCGGCCGCATTCACGATGAATCCGGCGGTGCGCAAGCTGCCGTACGATTCGCTGGCCGCGTTTGACTGGGTCGCAAAGCTCGGCACCGGCCCGACCGTGCTCACGGTCGGCCCGTTGCTGCCGGTAAACACGGTCAAGGAAATTCTCGCGATCGGAAAAGACAAACCGGGTGTGGTCACGATGGCGAGCGCCGGCGGATTCCAGCATTTCGGCACCGCGCTTTTCAGGAGCCTCTCCGGCGTCGACTTCACGATACTGCTCTACAAAGGCGGCTTTCCGGCGATGATAGACGTGATGGGCGGGCAGGCGCACATGACGGTCGGCTCCATCGTGCAGTCGATCCCGCATATCCGTTCCGGCAAACTAAAACCGATCGCGACCGGCGGCATCACGCGCGCAGCGACGCTGCCCGACTTGCCTACCATTGCCGAGTCCGGCGTGCCCGGTTACGACGCGAGCAACTGGTGGGCGGTAGCGGCGCCGGCCGGCACACCCGCAAATATCATGGCGAAACTCAATGCGGCGATTGCGGCGTACCTGAAAATGCCCGAAACGCAGAAGCGCTTTACCAATGAAGGCGCTGAAGTCGATATAAAAACGCCCGCTGAAATCCGAAGGATGATTCCGCTCGACATGGCAAAATGGGCGCGCGTTGCAAAAGAAGCGGGTATGCGCGCTGAGTAGTGCGCCGCGTCGTGCGCGAGGCGGGGATCACGGCGGGTTAGCCGCGGGAGTGAGTGTGGCGCACAATCACCATCATGTGTATGTCGTCCTGTTATCGAAGGATGTTCTTTTCGAGCCGAAATTCAAAAAGTGCAATCCCGATTACGATCCGGCGAAGCCCTGCGTTTACGTAGGCATGACGGGGCTGGATCCGGATTCCAGGTTTGATAAGCACAAGGCCGGCGTGCGCGCGAATCGCTATGTGCAAAAGTACGGGCAGCGTCTGTTGCCCGAGTTGTACGAGTGCTACAACCCGCTGCCCTACGCGGCCGCGTGCGAAATGGAAATCGAACTCGCGATTTCCTTGCGCGAAGCCGGTTATGGCGTCTGGCAGGCGTAAAGCTTCTGAACGCCTACGTTGTCCGGCAGGCGTATAGATCTGAACGCCCAAGTTATCCGGCAGGCGTAAAGCTTAGCGTGCTTGCATCACGCATCACTTCCCGCATACTACGAGCTACCCCATCCGCTCAATCACGAAAGCAAACGCATCATGTCGCGTCGCGAAGACCATCGTTTGATCACCGGTCATGGCCGTTACACCGCTGACTGGAATCTGCCCGGGCAACTCCACGCGGTTTTTCTGCGCGCCGACCGCGCACATGCCGAAATCGTGCGTCTCGATGCCACGCGCGCGCTTGCTCACCCCGGTGTGAAAGCCGTCTTCACCGGCGACGACATACGCGCGGCGGGTTTCAAGTCGCTGCCTAACGTCGTGAACTTCACCGGTAAAGACGGACGAGCGATGGCAAAACCGCTGCATCCGGTGCTCGCCCTTGGCCGCGTGCGGTTTGTCGGTGAAGCAATCGCGATGCTGGTCGCCGAGTCGGAGGCGATCGCTGAAGATGCGCGCGATCTGATCGACGTTGAATATCGCGATCTTCCCGCAGCCGCTACGTTCGACGCTGCGGTCGCGGCCGGCGCGCCGCAATTGCATGCCGACATCTCCGGCAATCTTGCATTCGAATATGAATCGGGTGATGCGGAGGCGGTGGCCGCAGCTTTCGCGCATGCAAAATACCTGAGCAAGCTCACGGTCGAAAGCCAGCGGCTCGTCGGCAATCCACTCGAGCCGCGGGCTTGCCTTGCGAACTGCGATGCAAGCAGCGGCAAATACACGCTGCATCTGCCGCTGCAGGGCATCGGCGGCATGCGCGGACAGTTGGCGGCGGTCACCGGCTTTGATAAGGGCAAGCTCGATATCGTCACCCAGGACGTTGGTGGCAGCTTCGGCGTGCGCGGCGCCGCGTATCCCGAATATTTCGCCGTGATGCTGGCGGCGCAAAAACTCGCACGCCCGGTCAAATGGGTCGGCACGCGCAGCGAAATGTTCACGACCGATTTTCAGGGCCGCGCGTTGTCACTGACCGGCGAGCTCGCACTGGACGCGAATGGCACCATGCTCGCGATTCGTTTCGACGATCGGGCGGATCTCGGCGCGTATGCGGCCGCGTTCGGGCCTTATATCGCGACCAAGAATGTGACGATTACGATGGGCGGCGTCTATCGCATCCCTGCGATGTACACGCGCACGCGGCTCGCTTATACGAATGCAACGCCGGTGTCCGCGTATCGCGGCGCAGGACGTCCCGATATTGCCTATGCGATCGAGCGTCTCGTCGATTTCGCTGCGCACGAACATGGTTTTGATCCGCTCGAACTGCGGCGGCGTAATTTTATTGCGCGTTCAGCCATGCCGTACACAACGCCGAACGGCACTGTGTATGATTCAGGCGATTTTTCCGCAGTGATGAAAGATGCAGTTAAACGCGCGGACTGGTATGGTTTCGCGATGCGCCGCGCGCAAAGCGAGCTGGCCGGCAAATTGCGCGGCATCGGCATCGCAACTTATCTCGAAGCGGGCGGCGGCGGCAGCGCGCCCAAGGATCAGGTCGCGGCTGAATTCGACCACCACGGCCAAATCACATTGTACGCGGTCACGCATTCGTCGGGACAAGGCCATGAAACCGTCTTTCCCGAGATCGTCGCCGAAGCGCTCGGCATCGACACCGCGCATATCCGCTTTCATCCGCGCCCGCCCGACGCCACGCTCACCGGCAGCGGCACCGGCGGCTCGCGCGGCGCGCTGGGTACCGGCAGCGCATTTCGCGTGCTCGGCCAGTCCTTGATCGAACGCGCGCGTGCGCATGCGGCCGCGCAATTGAAAGTCGGCGAGAACGAATTGCGCTACAGCGACGGTACGTTTCACGCAGGCGACCGTTCGCTCGGCTTTCTGGAACTTGCGCGCGCGCTTGCGGGCGCCGTGCCGCATCCGCTCAACACGGTGGCTGAAGGCAGCTTTGGCGCGACTTATCCGAATGGCTGTCATGTCGCTGAAGTCGAGATCGATCCCGAAACCGGTAACGCGGTGATTGCACGCTATACCGCGGTCGATGATCTCGGCAATGTCATCAATCCAGTACTGGTCGAAGGCCAGGTGCATGGCGGCGTGGTGCAGGGCGCGGGCCAGGTTTTTGGCGAGCATGCGATCTACGATGAAGCGACCGCGCAATTGCTGACCGGCAGCTTCCAGGATTACGCGATGCCGCGCGCAAGCTTGTTGCGCGAGATAGCGGTGCACGATCATCCAGTGCCGACGCCGACCAATGCGCTCGGCGCCAAAGGCGTCGGTGAATCAGGCTGCAGCGGTTCACTACCCGCGCTCGTCAACGCGACGATCGATGCGTTGCGCCCGCTCGGCATCACGCATCTCGACATGCCGTTCACGCCGTCGAAATTGTGGCACGCGATACGCGACGCACGAGCGCATTAAACGCGTAACTCGGTAGCTGCGCGGCTACCTTTTTTCTGCGCATTGTTTGTTGTAGTGCTCCTTTCCCCCTTGTGGGGCATAGGTATCTACACATCTTCAGGATTGTCGTATCGGTTAGGGAAGATGAATTGTGCGTATTGTTTGAGTTGTTCAACATCATAATGTTCAAGCAGAGCCAGAGTCGGGAAGAGCATCCACATTCCGGCGAACAAAGCGGGGGCGGTTACCGGCCTTCGTCGCCTGGTTTGGCGCCCGCTCAGACGTACCAGAAAGTGCTGGATGTCGAGCGCTTGCGCACGGGTTGCTGCCGCCCGCTGCCAAACGAGCACGCAGGCCGCAACTCGCTACC
>JANYDM010000177.1 GCA_025363575.1 Betaproteobacteria bacterium
GCCTTTACGCCGGCCGACTTCACGACCTTCGACCATTGCGCGTTTTCCTTGCGCACGAATTCCGCGAATTGCGCGGGCGTGCTGCCGACGGGCTCCATGCCCTGGGTCGCAAGGCGTTCCCTGACGTCAGGCATTTTCAGCAACCTGGCGACTTCAGCCGAGAGGCGATCCGTGATATCGCGCGGCAGTCCGGCCGGGCCCCAAAGGCCGAGCCACAGGTCGGAGTTGAAGCCCGCCACGCCGGCTTCGGCCATGGTCGGCACATCCGGCAGCGTCGGCGTGCGCTTGTTTCCCGTCACGCCCAGCGCCTTGACGCGGCCCGCCTTGATGAATGGGATGGCCACCGACAGCGTGTCAAACATCATCGAAATCTGACCGGAAAACAAATCGGGATACACGAGCGCGGTGCCTTTGTACGGAATGTGCACGATGTCGATTCCTGTCAGAATTTTGAGCAGTTCGCCCGACAGATGAAACTGCGTGCCGACGCCTGACGTGCCGTAATTGAGCTGGCCCGGTTTGGCTTTCGCCAGCGCGATGAAATCTTTCAACGAGTTTATCGACAGCGTGCCCGATGCCATAAGCACCGTCGGCGTGAACGATATTTCGGAAATGGCCGTGAAATCCTTCGTCGGATCGTAGGGCGGGTTCGCATACAGATGCGGCCCGATCGCATGCGTGCTGACGCTGGAAATCAGGATCGTGTAGCCGTCCGGCTGCGCGTCGAGCATCAGGCGCGAGCCGATGGTGCCGCCGGCGCCGGGGCGGTTATCGACGACGACTTGGTGGCCGAGATTTTCACCGAGCCTCTGCGCGACCACCCGTGCGAGCAGATCGGTGGCGCCGCCCGGCGGAAAAGGCACGATCATGCGAACCGGCTTGGCGGGATAGGCTTGCGCCGAGGCTGCGCCGCATGCCAGCGTTGCAATTGTTGCAATTGATACAATTAAAACTGACGGCTTGACGGCCATTCCGGACCCTCCTGTTTTATGCTTGCATCCTAGCATTTGCCGTCAAGTTGCTCTTTGTGCGGTCGGGTACATAGAAACCGGTCAAATAACTATACAATGCGCGCTCGCTTCGCCGCGGGGAACGGTGACGATATTCAAATGACATGCGCGGCAAACTGCGCGGAAACCGCTTCTTTGTAATTTCCGACCGATTCGCGCTGGTTCGCTGCGCAGATAAACCGAGAGAACAAGTCATGCAATCATCCAACTGGCTGGCTTCGAACTGGAAGCGGCTGCTGATCAGCGTAGTTGCGCTGGCCGTAATCACCGGGGTGGTGGTCTGGACGTACATGCGCTGGCAGCAGCCGGCGCCCGGCGCCCAGCAAGGCGGCAAGCGCGGCGGCGGCGACCCCACGCGCGCGACGCCGGTCGTGGCAATGCCCGCGAAAACTGCCGACGTCAACGTCTATCTGAACAGCCTCGGTACGGTCACGCCGCTCAAGACCGTGACGGTCAGAAGCCGCGTCGACGGGGAACTGATGCGCGTCCTGTTTCGCGAGGGCGATCTCGTCAAGCAAGGCCAGGTGCTGGCGGAAATCGATCCGCGTCCGTACCAGGCGGCATTGACCCAGGCCGAAGGTCAAATGGCGCGCGACCAGGCGCTGCTCGCGAACGCGCGCATCGATCTGGATCGTTACCAGGTATTGCTCAAGCAGGACTCGATTGCCAAACAGCTCGTCGACACGCAGGAAGCGCTCGTGCGCCAGTATATGGGCACGGTTACGATAGACGCGGGCGTGGTCGACAACGCGCGTCTGCAGGTTGCTTACGCGCGGATCGGCGCGCCGATTCCGGGACGGCTTGGTCTGCGCCAGGTGGATCCCGGCAATATCGTGCGTGCTGGCGATGCGAACGGGCTCGTGGTGATCACGCAACTGCAGCCGATTACCGTGATCTACACGATACCGCAGGACAATTTGCCGACCGTGATGAGGCTGCTGAAAGAGGGCGAGCGCGTGGCGGTCGACGCTTTCGACCGCGAGCAGAAAGTCAAACTCGATTCCGGCATGCTGCTCACTGTCGACAACCAGATCGATGCAACGACCGGCACGGTGCGCCTGAAGGCGCAATTTCCGAACGACAGCAACAATCTGTTCGCGAACCAGTTCGTGAATATTCGCATGCTGGTTGAGATCCGGCGCGGCGCCACGACGGTGCCGAGCGCGGCGGTCCAGCGCGGCGCGCAGGGGATTTACGTGTACGTCGTCAAGGACGACAACACCGTCACGCTGCGCAAAGTGCAAACCGGGCCGACCGAAGGCGATGCAACTGTCGTCGAATCCGGCGTCGAACCGGGTGAGAGAGTGGTCATTGACGGCACCGACCGGCTGCGTGAAGGCGCGAAGGTCGAGCCGACAACGAGGGACCCGGCAGCCGCGTCCACGGGCGGCGATGGCACGCGGCGCAAAGGCGGCGGGCGTCGCAAAGGCGGCGACAAGGGCGCTGGCGACAAGAGTGATAAAGCCGGCAGCGATAAAAGCGCGCCTGCCGATGCAGGCGACAAGCCCAGCGGTGATAAAGGTGCCGGTGCTAAGGGCGCCGGTGATAAACGCGCCGGTGATAAACGCGCCGGCGATAAAGCCGCCGGTGAACAAGCCGCCGCCGACAAAGGCGCAGGTGATAAAGATGCAGGCGATAAAGCCGCGAGCGACAAAGCCGCCGGCGACAAGGCCGATGGCGCGCGCGAAGGGTGGAAGAAGCGCGGCGGCAGGCGAGGCGATAAGGCTAACGCGGCCGAATAGCCGGCGCTGAAGCATGAATCCCTCTCGTCTGTTTATTCTGCGGCCGGTAGCGACCTCGTTGCTGATGGTCGCGATTTTGCTCGCGGGCGTGCTCGCATATCGGCAACTGCCGTTGTCGGCATTGCCCGAAGTCGACTATCCCACCATCCAGGTCGTCACCTTCTATCCTGGCGCAAGTCCCGACGTCATGACATCGTCCGTGACCGCGCCGCTCGAGCGCCAGTTCGGCCAGATGCCGGGACTGAAGCAGATGTCGTCGACCAGCTCGGGCGGCGCATCGGTGATCACGCTGCAGTTCAGCCTGGAACTGAGCCTGGATATTGCCGAGCAGGAAGTCCAAGCCGCGATCAACGCCGGCGGCAATCTGCTGCCGTCGGATCTGCCGGTGCCGCCGGTCTACAACAAGGTCAATCCGGCCGACACGCCGATTCTGACCCTCGGCATCACGTCGAAGACCATGCAACTGACCGAAGTGCAGAACATCGTCGACATGCGGCTGGCGCAAAAAATTTCGCAGATCGCCGGCGTCGGGCTGGTCAGCATCAGCGGAGGCCAGCGTCCCGCGGTGCGGGTGCAGGCCAATCCCAAGGCATTGGCGGCCAATGGGCTGAGCCTCGAGGATTTGCGCACGTCGATCTCCGCCGCCAATGTGAACCAGGCGAAGGGCAGTTTCGATGGACCGCAGCGCGCTTCGACGATAGACGCCAACGATCAGTTGCGCTCGGCCGCCGACTATAGCTCAATCATCATTGCGTACCGCAACGGCGCGCCGGTCTACCTGAAAGACGTAGCCGACGTCATCGATGGCGCAGAGAACGTGCGGCTCGCGGCATGGATGAACGACGTGCCGGCCGTTATTCTCAATATCCAGCGCCAGCCGGGCGCCAACGTGATTGAGGTCGTCAATCGCGTGAAAGCCCTGCTGCCGCAGATGCAGAGCTCGCTGCCGGCCGCGATGGACGTCGCCGTGCTCACCGACCGCACGACCACCATCCGTGCATCGGTGCATGACGTGCAGTTCGAATTGTTGCTGGCAATCGCGCTGGTGGTGATGGTCATATTCCTGTTTTTGCGCAACGTGGCAGCGACGCTCATTCCCAGCATCGCGGTGCCGCTCTCGCTCGTCGGTACGTTCGGCGTCATGTACCTCGCCGGCTTCAGCATCAACAACCTGACGCTGATGGCGCTCACGATCGCGACCGGTTTCGTGGTCGACGACGCGATCGTCATGATCGAGAATATCTCCCGCTATATCGAAGAGGGCGATAAACCGCTCGATGCGGCGCTGAAAGGCTCGGCGCAAATCGGTTTCACGATCATCTCGCTGACGTTCTCGCTGATCGCGGTGCTGATCCCGTTGCTTTTCATGGGTGACGTCGTAGGGCGCCTCTTTCGCGAGTTCGCGATCACGCTCGCAGTGTCCATCCTGATCTCGGCGGCAGTGTCGCTGACGCTGACGCCCATGATGTGCGCGCGCCTGCTGCGCCATACGCCCGAAGCCGAGCAGAGCAGATTCTATCGCTGGTCGGGCGCGTGGTTCGACCGCATCATCGCGCGCTACGGCGTGATGCTCGAGTGGGTGCTTGACCGACAGGCGCTGACCTTGCTCGTCTTCTTTGGCACGCTCGTGGTTGCCGTGATGCTTTATGTCTTCGTGCCGAAGGGATTTTTCCCGGTGCAGGACACCGGCGTGATCCAGGGCATCTCCGAAGGCCCGCAGTCGATCTCCTTCGCCGCGATGGGCGACCGCCAGCAGGCGCTCGCCAAGGCCATCCTCGAAGACCCTGCGGTCGACAGCGTTTCGTCGTTCATCGGCGTGGACGGCAGCAATACGACGCTGAACAGCGGGCGTGTGCTGATCAATCTGAAGGAGCATTCGCAGCGGCCGGGCGCGACCGAGGTCATCGAGCGGCTGCGGCCGAAAATCGCCGCGGTCACCGGCATTTCGCTTTACATGCAGCCGGTGCAGGATCTGACGATAGAAGATCGCGTGAGCCGCACGCAGTTCCAGTTCACGGTCGAGACCGCAGACTCCGCCGAGCTCAATACCTGGGTGCACAAGCTGGTCGACGCCATGGCGCAGCTGCCGCAGCTGATCGATGTGGCGAGCGACTTGTCGGACAAGGGGTTGCAGGCTTTCGTGAAGATCGATCGCGCAACCGCCGGCCGCCTCGGCATCACGCCGGCGACCATCGACAACACAATCTACGATGCGTTCGGTCAGCGGCTGATATCGACGATCTTCACGCAATCTAATCAGTATCGCGTGGTACTCGAAGTAAAACCCGAATATCGCAAGGGGCCCGAAGTCCTGAATGAATTGTTCGTCGCCTCGTCGTTCGGCACGCAAGTGCGGCTCGACACGGTGGCGACGGTGACGGAACTGGCCGCGCCGCTCCTGGTGAACCATATAGGCCAGTTTCCGGCGGCGACCATCTCGTTCAATATCGCGCCGAAGTACTCGCTCGGCGATGCCGTCAAGGCAATCGAGTCCACGCAGAAGAACCTGAACGTGCCGGCGAGCGTGCGCACGAGCTTTCAGGGCGCGGCACTCGCGTTCAGCGCGTCGTTGAGCAATACGCTCCTGCTGATCCTCGCGGCCATCGTCACCATGTACATCGTGCTCGGCGTACTCTATGAGAGCTATATACACCCGCTGACGATCCTCTCGACGCTGCCGTCCGCCGGTGTCGGTGCGCTGCTCGCATTGCTGATCTCGGGCAGCGATCTCGGCATCATCGGCATCATCGGCATCATTCTGCTGATCGGCATCGTCAAGAAAAACGCAATCATGATGATCGACTTCGCGCTCGACGCAGAGCGCCGAGAAGGCAAGTCCCCGCGCGAAGCCATCCACCAGGCGTGCCTGTTGCGTTTCCGTCCCATCCTGATGACGACGATGTCGGCGTTGTTCGCCGCGCTGCCGCTGATGGTCGGCTGGGGTGTGGGCTCCGAATTGCGCCACCCGCTCGGCATTACGATGTTCGGCGGCCTGATCGTCAGTCAGTTGCTGACGCTGTTCACGACGCCCGTCATTTACCTGACGTTTGACCGCATGGCGCGGCGGGTTAAGCAGAAGTTCGGCAAGCACCTTAATCCGGAAACCGATGTGGCGGAGGGCGAACAGCCGTGAACCTGTCCGAGCCGTTCGTCCGGCGTCCGGTCGCCACCACGCTCTTGACCATAGGGCTGGCGCTCGCCGGCGCTATTGCATTCAGGCTGTTGCCGGTTTCGCCTTTGCCCCAGGTGGACTATCCGACCATCTCGGTGTCGGCGTCGTTGCCGGGCGCGAGTCCCGAAAACATGGCGGCCACCGTGGCAACGCCGCTCGAGCGCGCGCTCGGCCGTATTGCGGGCGTCACCGAAATAACCTCTTCGAGCTCGCTCGGGAACACGCGCATCACACTGCAATTCGATCTGAACCGTGATATCGACGGCGCTGCGCGCGACGTGCAGGCTTCGCTCAATGCGGCGCTCGCGCTGCTGCCGACCGGCATGCCGAGCAATCCCAGCTATCGGAAAGTCAATCCGGCCGACGCGCCCATCATGATCGTCGCGCTGACTTCAGACGTTTACGACCGCGGTCAGATGTACGACGCAGCATCCACCATATTCGCGCAAAAGCTGTCGCAGATATCGGGCATCGGGCAAGTCACCGTCGGCGGCGGCTCGCTCCCCGCGGTGCGCGTCGAGTTGAATCCGATGGCGTTGAACAAATACGGCATCGGGTTCGAAGACGTGCGCAGCGCGATCGGCGCCACCAACGCCAACCGGCCCAAAGGCAATGTCGAGGCGGGGGAGCGCAACTGGCAGATCTACGCCAACGATCAGGCGCGGACGGCGGCCGAGTATCTGCCGCTGATCGTTGCATTTCGCAACGGTGCCGCCGTGCGCCTCTCGGATGTCGGCGACGTCGTCGACTCGGTGCAGGATTTGCGCAACGCCGGCATTTCAAACGGCAAGCAGGCCGTGCTGGTGATTCTCTACCGGCAGCCCGGCGCCAATATCATCGAGACAGCCGACCGTGTGCGCGACCTGCTGCCGCTGCTGAAGGCGTCGATTCCCAGCGCGATCGACCTCAACGTGGTGATGGAGCGCACGACGACGATACGCGCAAGCTTGCGCGAGGTCGAACGCACGCTGGTGATTGCGATGCTGCTGGTGATCGTCGTGGTGTTCCTGTTCTTGCGCAACTGGCGTGCGGCGCTGATTCCGAGCGTTGCGGTGCCGGTGTCGCTGGTCGGGACGTTCGGCGCGATGTACCTGTGCGGTTTCAGCCTCAACAACCTGTCGTTGATGGCGCTCACGGTGGCCACCGGTTTCGTGGTCGACGATGCGATCGTCGTGCTCGAGAACGTATCGCGGCACATCGAGCGCGGCGTCGCGCCGTTCAAGGCGGCGCTGGTGGGCGTGCGCGAAGTGGGGTTCACCGTGCTGTCGATGAGCGTTTCGCTGATCGCGGTGTTCCTGCCGATCCTGCTGATGGGCGGCATCGTCGGCCGCCTCTTCCGCGAGTTCGCGATAACTCTGTCGGTTGCGATACTGGTGTCCCTCGTCGTGTCGCTGACGACGACACCCATGATGTGCGCGCGGTTGCTGCGGCCGGAGCCCAAAGAGAGCCGCGGCCGCCTTTACATGGCCAGCGAGCGCGCATTCGACTGGGCGCTCGGCCGTTACAAGTCCAGCCTGGGCTGGGCGCTGCGTCATCCGCTGCTCATCATCTTCATACTCGGGGTCACCATCGTCCTGAACGGTGTGCTCTATTACTACATACCGAAGGGTTTTTTCCCGCAGCAGGACACGGGACGCCTCACCGGCTCGATCCAGGCTGACCAGGCCATCTCTTTTCAGGCGATGCGCGAAAAGCTGTCCGATTTCGTGGCTATTATTCAGACCGACCCGGCCGTCGACAGCGTGACAGGGTTCACCGGCGGCGGCCGGCGCAACGGTGGATTCATGTTCATTTCGCTCAAGCCGCGCGCCGAGCGCGATGTGTCCGCCGACCAGGTGATCGCGCGGCTGCGGGTAAAGCTCAACAAGGAACCGGGCGCCAACCTCTTTCTGCAGCCGGTGCAGGACATCCGCGTCGGCGGGCGCCAGAGCGACGCGCAATATCAATTCACGCTGCAGGGCGACGACCTGAACGATCTGCGCACATGGACACCGCGCCTGCAGCGCGCGCTGGCGGATGTCCCGGAACTCGCCGACGTGAGCGCCGACCAGCAGGAGAAAGGCCTGCAGACCACGCTGATGATCGACCGGCCTACGGCCGCGCGCATGGGGGTGAGCATCCGGCAGATCGACGCCACGCTGAACGATGCGTTCGGCCAGTCGGTGGTGTCGACGATATACCAGGCATTGAACCAGTACCGGGTGGTGATGGAGGTCGCGCCGCAATACTGGCAGAGTCCGGAATCGCTGAAGGACATCTACGTGCGCGCAGCGCCCATCCGCAACACCGACGGCGCGGGCAGCGGCCTCACGACAGTCGCCAATGGCAGCAGCGTCACGCGCACCACCAGCGGCAACACCACGGCTTCGACCAGCGGGTGCATAACGGTCACTGTCTTCGGCTGCGTGACATCGACGACGGCCACCGGCGGCAATGCCGGCGCGTCAACGACACTCGCCAATGCCATCAGCACGTCCGCCGCCACCATGGTGCCCTTGTCCGCGTTTTCCTACTACACGCCGACCAACACGCCGCTGGCCGTCAACCATCAGGGGCAGTTCGTGGCCGCGACGATCACCTTCAATCTGACTGAAGGCGTATCGCTATCGGATGCCGTCAGGGTGATCAACGACACCCTGGCGCGCATCGGGGTGCCGACGTCGATCCACGGCACTTTCCAGGGCACGGCACGCACGTTCCAGGCGAGCCTCGACAACCAGCCGTGGCTGATACTCGCGGCCGTCATCGCTGTCTACATCGTGCTTGGCATCTTGTACGAGAGCTACGTCCATCCGCTCACGATATTGTCGACGCTGCCGTCGGCGGGGGTAGGCGCTTTGATCGCATTGCTGCTGTTTCGCACCGAATTCAGTATCATCGCGCTGATCGGCGTGATCCTGCTGATCGGCATCGTCAAGAAAAACGCGATCATGATGATAGATTTCGCGCTGCAAACCGAGCGCAACGACGGCAAGAGCGCTGAAGAGGCCATTTTCGAAGCCTGCATGCTGCGCTTCCGGCCGATCATGATGACGACGATGGCAGCGCTGTTCGCCGCCGTGCCGCTCGCGATCGGATTCGCCGATGGCGCGGAACTGCGCCGTCCGCTCGGCATCTCGATCGTCGGCGGGTTGATATTGAGCCAGCTGCTTACGCTGTATACGACGCCGGTGGTTTATATTTATCTCGACCGGTTTCGCCTGTGGTGTCAGCGCGTCTGGGACCGCCGGCCGGGCCATGTGGTATTGGAGACCGAATGAAGTTGCGCCGCAGATTGATCCCGCACATTTTCGCATCCGCTTGCGCGCTGACCCTCTTTGGCGCCTGTTCGCTCGCGCCGAAGTACACGCGGCCTGCGATGGATGCACCGGCTGCCTACAAAGAGGCCGGCAACTGGAAGGTTGCGCAGCCGCGCGACGACGTCAAGCGCGACAAGTGGTGGGAAATCTTCGCCGACGACCAGTTGAACGGGCTCGTCGCCCAGGTCGATATCTCCAACCAGAACGTGCGTTTTGCCGAAGCGAATTTCCGGCAGGCGCGCAGCCTCGTGCAGCAGGCCCGCGCTGGCCTTTTTCCGAGCCTCACCGGTAATCTATCGGGCACGCGCAGCAAATCCAGCGGCACTACCGCGAAGCCGGGCTCGATAGGCAACAGCTACAACCTGGCGCTGGACGCGGGCTACGAAGTCGACTTGTGGGGCCGCGTGCGCAATACGGTGAGCGCGAACGTCGCCGGCGCGCAGGCGAGCGCCGCGGACGTCGAGACCGCGCGACTGCTGGCGCAGGCCGAGCTCGCGTTCGACTATTTCCAGCTGCGCGTGCTCGACCAGCAGCGCATGCTGCTCGACGATACCGCCGCGGCATTCCAGAAATCGCTCGAGCTCACGCGCAACCGCTATACGGCAGGCGTCGCGGGCAAAGTCGACCTCGTGCAGGCGGAAACGCTGCTGAAAAGCACGCAGGCGCAGTCGCTCGATACCGGCGTGCAGCGCGCGCAGCTCGAGCACGCGATCGCGATACTCGTCGGCAAGGCGCCCGCCGATTTTTCCATCGCGCCGCAAAAATTGAATGTCGCCGTGCCGGATGTGCCGCTGGACCTGCCGTCCGAGCTGCTCGAGCGGCGCCCCGATATTGCCGCTGCGGAACGCCGTGTGGTCGCCGCCAATGCGCGCGTCGGCGTCGCGAAGGCCGCGTTTTTCCCGGCGCTCACCTTGTCCGGATCGGCCGGCTTCCAAAGTTCTATTTTCGGCGACCTGCTGTCGTTGCCGAGCCGTTTCTGGTCGCTGGGCCCGGCGATCGCGCAGTCCATTTTCGACGGCGGACTGCGTCGCGGCCTGACCAACCAGGCCATCGCGGTCTACGATGCCACGGTCGCCACCTACCGCCAGACCGTGCTCGAGGGGTTTCAGGAAGTGGAGGACAATCTCGCCGCATTGCGCATCCTCGAAGGCGAAGAAAAAATCCAGGAAGAGGCGACCGTTGCGGCGCGCCAATCGGTCGAGCTTACGATCAATCAGTATAAGGCGGGCACCGTCAGCTACCTCAATGTCGTCACCGTCCAGTCAACGTGGATCAACAACGAGCGCACGCTGGTCGGCATACGCGGGCGGCGCCTGACTGCCGCGGTAACTCTCGTGAAAGCGCTCGGCGGCGGCTGGAGCACGGCGCAGCTGCCGACCGGCAGGTAGGATCAGAGCGCTGGAGGCCCGGCCCGCACAGCGGGCTCGCCCGCAGTTGCGACAACGCCATGGCCGGCGGGCTTGTTCCTGCCACGCTGCAGCCGGTTGTTCAGCCGGTCGAGATACAGATAAACCACCGGCGTCGTATACAGCGTCAGTATCTGCGAAAGCGCGAGCCCGCCGACCATCGCAAGACCGAGCGGACGCCGCAGTTCCGAGCCGGTCCCGGAACCGAGCATGAGCGGGACACCGGCGAGCATCGCGCACACGGTCGTCATCATGATGGGCCGGAAACGCAGCATGCACGCTTCGAAAATCGAGTCTTCGGGCGATTTGCCGCGCTCGCGCTCCGCCGACAGCGCAAAGTCGACCATCATGATGCCGTTTTTCTTGACGATGCCTATCAGCAGAATGATGCCGATCAACGCGATCACGCTCAGGTCGTAGCCACACAGCAGCAGGATCAGCAGCGCGCCAACGCCCGCGGAGGGCAGCGTGGACAGGATCGTCAGCGGGTGCACGTAACTTTCATAGAGCAGCCCGAGCACGATGTAGACCGCGATCAACGCCGCTGCGATGAGGTAAGGCTGGGTGGCAAGCGAGCGCTGAAACGCCTGCGCGGTGCCCTGGAAGCCGCCGTTGATGGTCGACGGCGTGCCGATGTCGGGTATCGTCCGCTGGATCGCGTCGACGGCATCGCCGAGCGCTACGCCGGGCGCCAGGTTGAACGAGATCGTGATGGCCGGGAACTGGCCTTGATGCGAAATCGACAGGAAATTGGTTTTGGTGTTGTCGACCTTCGCGAAGGTCGACACCGGGATCTGCTTGCCGGTGGCGGGGGCGGTGACGTAAATCTTGTCGAACACACTCGGGTCCTGCTGCATCTCCGGCGTGACCTCGATAATCACGCGGTACGCGTTCAGCTGGGTGAAGTACTGCGTCACCTGGCGCTGGCCGATGGCATCGTAGATCGTGGCGTTGATCATCGCCGGTGTGATGCCGTAGCTCGAAGCGCGGTCGCGGTCTATCGTGAGGTTGACCGCCGCGGCGCTGGTCTGCTGGTCCGACACGACATCCGCCAGCTGCGGCAGTTTGCGCAATGCTTCGAGTATCCGCGGCGCCCATTGGCCGAGCTCGGCGATGTTGGCGTCCGTCATAGTGTATTGATATTGCGTGCGCGCGATACGCCCGCCGACGTTGATGTCCTGCGGCACCTGCATGTAGAGGTTGACGCCTTCGACCGACGAGAGCTTGCGCCGCAGGCGCGCCACGATCTCGCTGGCATCGGCCTTGCGCCCGTCTTTGCGCGCCTTCAGGGTGATGAAGAAATTCCCCGTGTTCGCCGCGTTCGAGCCGAGCGAATTGCCCACGCTGTACACATCCGGATCCTGCCGCACGATATCGGACAGGGCGACGGCGCGTTCGCTCATGCCTTTAAACGAAATGTCCTGGCCCGCCTCGGCGACGGCCTGGATGAAGCCCGTGTCCTGTTGCGGAAAAAATCCCTTGGGAATAAAGATGTAGAGGATTACCGTGGCAGCGAGGGTGGCAAAAAACACCATGAGCGTCAGCGGCTGGTGGCGCATGACGACCCGCAGCGTGCGCTCGTAGAACGCCAGCAGCCTGTCGAACCCGCGCTCGAACCACATGAACAGCGCGCCGTGCTTGCTCTCGCCGTGCTTCAGGTAACGGGAGCACAGCATGGGCGTCAGCGTCAGCGACACGATGACCGAGATTGCGATCGTCAGCGTGACCGTCACGGCGAACTCGCGGAAGAGGCGCCCGATGATGCCGCCCATGAGAAGGAGCGGGATGAACACCGCGACGAGCGACACCGAGATCGACACGATGGTGAAGCCGATTTCTTCCGCGCCGAGCAGCGCGGCTTCGCGCGCCGGCATGCCTTTCTCGACATGGCGATAGATGTTCTCGAGCATGACGATGGCGTCGTCGACGACGAAGCCCACCGATATCGTCAGCGCCATCAGCGACAGATTGTCGAGGCTGTAACCCACCAGGTACATGGCGGCGGCCGTGGCGAGAATCGCCAGCGGCACCGTCGCACTCGGGATCAGCGTCGCCGCGACGTTGCGCAGGAAGATGAATATCACCAGCACGACGAGGGCGATGGTCAGTATCAGCGTGTGCTCGACGTCGACCACGGATGCGCGAATGGTTTGCGTGCGGTCGGAAATGATGCCGATTTTCACCGCGGGCGGAATCGCCTGCTGCACGCGCGGCAGCGCTTTCTTGATGCCGTCGACCGTATCGATCACGTTGGCGCCCGGCTGCTTGAATACCGCCAGCAGTATGGTGCGGCCGTTCGCCAGCTGCGCGGAGTCCGCGTCGCCGCCGGCGCCCTGATAGGCGGCCGCGGAAAGCCGGGTGTTTTCGGGGCCGTCGACCGCAACGCCGATATCGCTCACGCGGATCGGCGCGCCGCCACGATAAGCGACGACTACGCGGTTCCACGCGTCGGCTGAAAAAATCTGGTCGTTGTCGTAGACCGTGATGTTCTGTTTCGGTCCGTCGAACGCTCCCTTGGGCGTATTGACGGTCGCCGCGGCAATCTGCGTGCGTATGTCTTCGAGAGAGAGGCCGAGGCCGGAAATCCTGCCGGGATCGACCTGCACGCGCACGGCGGGCTTCTGCTGGCCGAAGATGCTGACCTGGCCGACGCCGGCCAATTGCGAGATCTGCTGCGCGACTATGCTGTCGGCGAAATCGGATACTTGCGTCAGGGGCAGCGCTTCCGAGCTTACGCCCATGATCAATATGGGCCGGTCGGCGGGATTGACTTTGCGATACGTCGGTGGATTCGGCATGTTCGCAGGCAACTGGCCGCCGGCGGCATTGATCGCCGCCTGCACGTCGACTGCCGCGGATTCGATCGCGCGGTTGAGGTCGAACTGCAGCGTGATGCTGGTCGAGCCGTAATAACTCACCGACGTCATTTCACTCAGCCCGGCGATGAGCGAGAAGTAGCGCTCCAGCGGCGTCGCAACATTGGACGCCATGGTTTCAGGGCTCGCGCCGGGCAACTGGGCCGACACCTGGATGGTCGGAAAATCAACCTGCGGCAAAGGCGCTACCGGCAGCAGCGGCCACGCGGCCGCCCCGATAAGGAACATGGCGGCGGCGAGCAGTGAAGTGCCGATCGGCCGGTTGATGAACGCCGCGGATATATTCATGGCGCGGCTTTATTCGCGGCCTGTTTGTCGGGATCGCCCTTGCCGGCGTCCCCTTTTACCGCCGCTGCCTTATCCGTATTCCCTTTTTCCCCGCGTTTTCTGCCGCCGCCTTTGCCGGGCGCTTCCGGCTTGCTCGCTTCGACAATTTTCGTACCGGGTTTGAGCTTGTACTGGCCGTCAGTCACAACACGCGTTCCCGCCTGCAGGCCTTCTTCGACGATGGCGACGTCGTCCTGGATCAGGCCGACGCGTATCGATTGCATGGCGACGGTTTCGTCCGCATTCACAACGTACGCGTAGAGTCCATTAGGGCCGCGCTGTACCACCGAGGCAGGCACCGTCGCCGCGCGCTGGCGCGTACCCAGCACCAGATGCACGTTTACATATTGGCCTGGCCATAGCTTGTGCGCGGCGTTGGCAAACCGCGCTTTCAGCTGCACGGTCCCGGTCGTCGTGTCGATCTGATTGTTGACCAGCACCAGCTTGCCGGTGCCGAGCAGCGTATTGTCTTCACGGCCGAACACCTGCACCTCGAGCGAGTTTTGGCCTTGTTCGCGTATCGTGTTATTGACACTCTGGAAACGGTCTTCAGGCAGCGTAAACAAGACCGTGATGGGATCGATCTGGTTGATGCTTACAATGCCGGTCGCCGTCGCGTCGGCAGCGCGCACGATATTCCCGGGATCGACGAGGCGCACCCCGGTGCGCCCGCTGATCGGCGCGCGTATCGTCGTGTAATCGAGCTGGACTTTCGCGGCATCGATTTGGGCCTGATCGGCTTGCACCGTGGCTTTGAGCTGATCGACTGCGGCCTGCTGGGTCGACAGCGTCTGCTGCGGGATGGAATCCTGTTTCCACAGCGTGGTGTAGCGCTCGAGATCCAGGATGCTGTTCGCAAGCTGCGCCTGATCGCGCGCTTTTTGCGCCTGCGCAAGATCGAGCGTGGCCTGATAGGGCCGCGGGTCGATTTGTGCGAGCACGCTGCCGGCGGCGACATCCTGGCCTTCGCTGAAGGTTACTTTTTCGAGCTGGCCGTCGACGCGCACCTTGACAGTCACTGCGTAGAACGGCGTCACCGATCCGATGCCCGACAAATAGGTCGGGATATCCTGTTCCTTGACCGTCGTCGTCGTTGCGGGCACTGCCGCCGCGCCGCCTTTAGCCGGATCCGCCGCCTTCGACACATGAAACGACGAACGCAGAATGACGGCTGCGATGAGCAGCACCGCGCCAGCGGCTATCCATATTATTTTTTTACGTTTGCTATTAAGCATATCGACTCATGCGCAGCCCCACAGATCGTTATTTGAATTTGAGACAGTTTAAGTGCAATTGGTTCAAGACGCACAGATGCAGCGCGCGCGACCGCATGCGCAGCGCGCAATGTAAAAAAGCTGTTACACAAGGGCGCGGCTACTCAGCGCGCAGCCCGGCGGCGCGGATAACCTTGCCCCACTTGGCGATTTCCGCCTTGATAAATTCCCCGAACTGCTCGGGCGTATCGCCGACCGGTTCCGCGCCTTCCGCGAGCAGATGCGTCTTTATCTCGGGCAGGTTGATGATGGAGACGACTTCGCGGTTGAGCTTGGCTACGATTGCGCGTGGCGTTGCCTTAGGCGCGAGCAGCCCGTACCAAGTGCTCGATTCGTAGCCCTTCACGCCGGATTCGATCATGGTCGGCAGCTCGGGCAGCGCGGGCGAGCGGTGCGGCCCGGTGACGGCGAGCGCGCGCACCTTGCCTGACTTGATATGCGGCGTGCCCGAAATGATGCTGGTAAAAGTCATCGTGACCTGGCCGCTGATCACGTCGACGATGGCGGGCGCAATGCCTTTGTACGGCACGTGCGTGATGTCGATGCCGGTCAGGATTTTCAGCAACTCGCCCGACAGATGCCCGCCGGAGCCGTTGCCCGCGGATGCGAACGTAAGTTGTCCGGGCTTGGCTTTGGCAAGCTGAAGCAGTTCGGCCACCGATTTCGCGGGCACCGCCGGGTTGACGATAAGCGTGAGCTGCTGCAAGGCTACCAGTGTGACCGGCGCGAAATCGCGCACCGGATCGTAAGGCAATTTTTTCGCGAGGCTGACGTTTGTCGCCATCGCTGCAACGGTTGCCATGATGAGGGTGTAGCCGTCGGGCGGCGAGTGGGCGGTGATATCGCCGCCGATGATGCCGCCCGCACCGGAGCGGTTGTCGACCACGACCTGCTGTCCCCAACGCTGGCTCAGCTGCGTGCCGACCATGCGCGCGAGCGTATCGACGCTGCCGCCCGCAGTGCTGGGGACGATGATGCGTATGGGACGGGATGGATATTCCTGCGCTGTTGCCGCGGCCGGGAGCATCGTCAGCGCGATGAGAAAAACCGCTTCTCTACTCATTGCTCATCACTTATTACCCGTCACCGTGATTACCCGTCACCGTGATCACGGCTGAAAGCCGATCGCGCCCGCGTATTTTTTCGCAACGTCATCCGCAGGCAGAAACTCCTGCTCGAATTTTTTGATCTCGGCGAAACCGACGAATGCGTGCAGGTCGCCGGCCGGATGCTGGCGGTGCTTCTCGGTGAACTCCTTGACGAATGCGACGTCTTCTTTCGCGAACGTGTTCATGTAGTCCCACATCGCAATCATCGACGAGCGCAGCGCGCCGGTCGCGTTGCTGACGATGGCGATGCCGAAATCGTTCAGCTGAGCCAGCGTAAGGCGCGGCGATACGCCCGTGCGGTTATAGTGCAAAGGGCCTTTGATTTCTCGTGCGCAACGCTCCACTTCGGCTTCGGTCGTCAGCGCTTCGGGAAATATCATGTCGGCGCCCGCATCGAGATAGGCGTTGGCGCGCTGCACGAGGTCGTCGACGCTGCCGCCGGCGACACCGCGCGCGTCGCAGCGCGCGATCAGCAGGAAATCGGGATCGAGCTCGCGCCGCACGCGGTCGGCCGCACGTATTTTGCCGACCATCTCCGCCAGCGAAATGACTTCCTTGCCGGCGACGTGGCCGCAGCGCTTGGGCGCGACCTGGTCTTCAATATGGATCGCCGCGACGCCGGCGCCGACGAATTCCTCGACGGTGCGCATCACGTTGATCGCGTTGCCGAAGCCGGTGTCTGCGTCGGCGATGACGGGAATGCTCACCGCTTGCGCGATATAGCGCGCGACCATGACGACTTCCGACATCGTGGTGAGCCCGACGTCAGGCCGGCCGAGCAGCGACACCGACACGCCGTAACCGGTCATGCCGCAGCATTGAAAGCCTGCCTGCTCGATGATGCGCGCGGCGAGCGCATTGTGCGCGCCCGGCTTGACCAGCGTCTTTTTCTGCGCCAGCAGGCGGCGCAGGCGGGTCGTCGATTTTTCTTTCATTGGCTGCTCCAATCGCGCCCGGTTCCCTGCGCGGAGCGCCATTCTAACAGCGGGGGGTGGGGCGCAGACGGCTGAAGGCAAAGGGGCGATATGCAATAATCCCCCCCATACGATATTCAATTCAGAGGAGCAGCGCATGGCAAGCAAGGGCAAGCAGTTCAAGGATTTGATGTACGCAAAAGAAATTCTGATCCAGCCGGGCATTTACGACGGCTACACCGCGCGCCTCGTCGAGCACTCGGGATTCAAGACCGCGTCGATTTCCGGCGCCGGCGTGTCCGAAAGCCGCATGGGCTGGGCCGACCGCGGCGTGATGACATTCGATGAAAACCTGAACAATGCGCGGCGGCTTGCCGACTGCACGGACCTGCTGCTGCGCGCGGATGCCGATACCGGCTATGGCAACGCGATGACCGTGCATTTCGTCGTGCGCGCGTTCGAGAAATCCGGCATGGCGGCGCTCATGTTCGAAGACCAGGTGTGGCCGAAGCGCTGCGGACACATGGCCGGCAAATCGTGCATACCCGCCGAGGAGATGGTGCAGAAGGTCAAGGCAGCGGTCGACGCGCGGCGCGACCAGGATTTCGTGATCGTCTCGCGCACTGACGCTGCCGGCCCGCACGGCGTCGACGAGGCAATCCGCCGGCTCAATATGTACGCAGAGGCGGGCGCCGACGTCATGTATGCCGACGCGCTGTTATCGAAGGAAGACATCGCCAAAGTTGCCAAGGGCGTGCCCAAGCCTCTCATCGTCAACATGGGTCTCGGCATGCGCTCGCGCAAAACCACGCCGCTGATGTCGCCGAAGGAATTGCAGGATCTGGGCGTGGGCGGCGTCAGCTACCCGCGCATCCTGTCGACCGCCGCGCTGAAAGGCATGATGAACGCAATGGCGGTCTTCAAGGAAGAAGTCGTGAAGAACAACCGCGTGGTCGACCGTCCTGATCTGCTTGCGTCGTTCGACGAATTGAACGACCTGATGGGCATGAAAGAGCTCGACGAGCTCGAAAAGAAATTCACTTCCTGAAAATTGGTAAAGAAAACCAAGGTACGCCACAGAGGAGACAGAGTTCACAGAGGAAAACCGGACCAGAATCCTGCGGTTGACTTCTATTTTTGCATTTCTCTGTGTTCTCTGTGCCCTCTGTGGCAAATGTTCTGGCAGTAGTTGAGGAGTCCGCGCAATGGGAATGACGATAGCCGAAAAGATACTCGCGAAGAAAAGCGGGCGCGACCGCGTGGCGGCGGGCGATCTGGTGACGGTGACAGTCGACACCGTGGTGTTGTTCGACAACAACTTCATGCCGAGCATCTGGCAGGACGTGCTGAAGATGGAGCATCCCGAGCGCGTGGTCGTTATCCTCGACCACCGAGTGCCGGCGCCGACGATACAAAGCGCGGCCGCGCACCGCACCGCGCGCAAGTTCGTCGAGAAATTCGACATCGCGCGTTTTCACGACGTCGGCGGCACGCAGGGCATCTGCCACCAGGTGGTGGCGGACGAGGGTTATGCGCTGCCGGGCACGGTGCTCGTCTGCAGCGACTCACACACCTGCAGCGCCGGCGCGTTCAATTGCATTGCGCGCGGCGTCGGCGGCCCGGATGTTATGTACTCTGCGGCCAAGGGCGAGACCTGGTTCCGTGTCGGCACAACGGTGCGTTATGAAATGACCGGCGCGCTCAAGAAAGGCGTCACAGCCAAGGACGTTTTTCTGCACATCGCCGGTACCTACGGAGATCATGCGACGCAGAACGTCGAATTCGGCGGCGCGGGCCTGGCCGGATTATCCATGAACGCCCGCAAGACGCTGTCGACAATGGGGGCCGAGCTGTCGTGCGAATTCGCGACGTTCGAAGCGGACAACGTGCTCGCAGATTACCTGAGCGCACGCGGCAAAATCGACATAGAGCCGGTGCATCCCGACCGCGACGCTCAATATTTCGACGTGCGAAAAATCGATTTGAGCAAACTCGAGCCGCTGGTGGCGCTGCCGGATTCGGTGCTCAAGAATTCACGCGACGTCAGCGCAGTTGCCGGCACGAAGGTCGATCAGGCGTTTATCGGCTCGTGCGCGAACGGCACCCTCGACGATCTGACGCTCGCCGCGCAGGTTCTGTCCGGCCGCAAGGTATCGCCGAAAACGCGGCTGCTTATCACGCCGGGTTCGATGTACGTGTACCGCGAGGCGCTGCGCACCGGCGTCATCGCGACGCTCGCCGAGGCGGGCGCAGTCATCACCAACCCCACCTGCGGCGCATGCGGCGGCGGCCACATGGGCGTGCTCGGGCCCGACGAAGTCTGCATCACCGCGAGCACCCGCAACTTCAAAGGCCGCATGGGTGACCCGACCTCTAAAGTCTACATGGCTTCGCCGGCGACCGTCGCCGCATCCGCCATCAAGGGCGCGATCGCGCATCCCGCCGAATTCCTAAACTAATATAGCCGCAGATAAACGCAGATTAAAAGAAAATGCGAAACAAGATCCAACATCGACGAATGAACAATCATTTTTGCACTTCGCCCTGTGCTTTCAATACACAAATGGTTTTGAACCTATCTGGGTTTATCTGCGTTCATCCGCGGCTACAAGCTGGAGAGTGGTAATGAAATTCAAAGCCAGAGTCTGGAAATGCGGCGACAACATCAACACCGATTTGATCCTGCCTAACCGCGCGTTTTATCTGACGCCGGAGGAGCAGGTGAAGTTCGTGTTTTCAGCGAACCGGCCGGGCTGGAGCGATCTCGTGCAGCCGGGCGACATCCTGATCGGCGGCAGGAATTTCGGCATGGGCTCGAGCCGCCCCGCGGCGCGCTCGCTGCGCAATTTAAAGCTCGGCTGCCTGGTCGCTGAGTCGATCAACGGATTATTTTTCCGCAACAGCGTGAATTTTGGATTTCCTGCCATCGAATGTCCCGGTATCGACGCAGCATTTAGCGAAGGCGATGTCGCCGAGGTGTCATTCGAAGATTACACCGTGCGCAATCAGCGCAGCGGCGCTGTGCTCAAGGCCGCGGCCTTGCCGGAATCGCTCAGGAAGCTGATGCAGGCCGGTGGATTGTTTCAGCTGCTGGAAGCCGAAGGCTACGTGGCGCCGAAAGCCGTAGGTGCGAAGTAACGCAACGTTTATGCAAAAAACTATGGAAAAGCTTAACGTATCCGACGCAAAAGCGCATTTTGCGGAAGTAATTGAGCGCGCCCAATCGGGAGGTGAAACGGTCATTACCAGGCATGGAAGGATCGTCGCCAAAATCGTGCCCGCACAAAAGATGAAGTGGGACCGTGCGGCTGTATTGGATGAGATCGACGCAGTTCGGAAAAGCCTGAAAAACAAAGGCTCGATAAATATCCGAAAGCTGATCGAGTATGGACGTCGCTAACGCCCAAGCCACAAGAAAACCCTGTTTTCGTCAACTAAAAGTTTGCTATTGCTTCTGAAGTTTGAGCTATTTTTCGATAAGTCGCGCATCCTTGGGATCGTAGATTACATTCGTAATGGAGCCATCTCGAATGCGCTCAACTGCTTCGTTTATTACATGGAGCGGTACCAGGAACCATTCCCTAGGCTTGACTGGATGTCCGAAGCGATCTTCGATCGTCAAATCGAGCTGCGCTGCGCCAAACACACGATGAAAGATGTTTTCCAGCTTGGTGCGGTTCAGGTTGTGCAGTTTATAGGTCGCGACTACCTCCACCGCCGCCAATAGATAAGTAGCGTCCTTTTCCGCCCCTGAGACGCGCGTTTCTACCTCGCCGCCGGTTACACCAATCTTGTGAATAAGGTCGCGATGCTCGGCAACGAAAGGGTGAGTAGAAAGGCTACGCAATACGTAAATGGTTCCGGTTTCGATATCGTCCGGCTCGGGCGCATCGCCAAACAGCGGCCCCATGTCCGGGTCGGTCAGGCGCCGACCCGTCTCGTCCTTGTAAAGCGCTCGCTGCAAAGATCGAAGTAGCAGATCGCTTTCGGTGCCATTGACGTAGATAACGCGCAAGCGTGCGTTCATCTCCTTGTTGGGCGTGCGATATTGTTCGCCCATCTCAGCGACATAGGCTAATTGCCCGCCAAGAATGAAAAAGTCGCCGACGGCGATGCTCGCGTCGCGTCCGAAGCGCAGCGTCTTGCGAATTCCGGATTTGAGATGTCTCTCAACCTGCTCGAACAGCGGCTCAAACTTATCAAAATCGGCGCACGATTTGCGGTCGGCGATTTCCTCTGCCGCGCGCTTTTCAGTGATTGAACGCACATGGCGAAGTACAGTGACGTCGTTCTGATCGGCAGGTTCGTCGCCAATGCCCAGCTCTGCCAGCAAAGCGTCTTCGTCTAGAGCATCGACGTTTGCAATGGCTGATGACGCACCAGACAACAGCCCAGGCCCGTCCAGTTCAGCTAACAAGGCTTTAGCCTCTGGCAATTTGCGAAGCTGGTCCAAGCGCACCGCGTAGAGCCGCTCGAAGATGTCGCGGCCTTCGCCATGCAACGGTGCTCTCCCATGCGTCTGATGAAAGCGAAGGATGTCCTCGAAGCCTGCGATGATGCGTTCCTCACGCGGGGTACGGCTGGAGGCCTTGAGCGGAGTGACCTCTACGCCTAGCGCGTCCAGCAGTTCGTCATCGTCCATCTCAGCCATCGCCGGACTCTTCTTCTGCGCGCGCAGCTTTGGCTTTCGCTCGAT
>JANYDM010000190.1 GCA_025363575.1 Betaproteobacteria bacterium
GTCGAATGCGGCAATTCGCGCGGACAACGCTGCGATGTCGAATGCTGCGATCCGCGCGGGGAACGCTGCCATGTCGAATGCGGCGATTCGGACGGGCAATGCTGCCATGTCGAACGCTGCAATTCGGGCGGGCAACGCCGCGATGTCGAATGCGGCAATTCGCGCGGGTAACGCTGCGATGTCGAATGCGGCAATTCGCGCGGACAACGCTGCGATGTCCAATGAGGCAATCCGGGCGGGGAACGCTGCCATGTCGAATGCGGCGATTCGGGCCGACAATGCGGCGATGTCAAATGCGGCAATCAGGGCGGACAATGCTGCGATGTCAAACGCAACGATCCGGGCGGGAAACGCCGCGATGTCGAACGCGGCCGTTAGAAGTTAGGTTCTATGCTTGTAGCATGGGCCGCAGGGTAATAGCATTGAATTGCACCCATCTGGCGTCCAAGCCCCGTGCGGGGTTCCGGTCGCCAATGTCAATGCCCTCTTTCGTGGGGAGGTTTTAAGGCCGGAGCGATCCGGCTTTTTTTTTGCCGCTGAGTTCATCTGAAGCGGAATGAACTCTGTACAATCCAATCGGATCGATCGTTCCTGCATGATCGACGGGTAATCAGAGAACTGGGCGATGGATGCGCGATCAGCCGGCAATCGAAGATAGATGAAAGCCGTTCTCGCGGCCGTTGAAAACGTAACGCGACGTATCATTCAGTCCGCCGGGCTGCCTTGGCTTGTGCTGGCGATCGGAGTGCCGGCTTCGATATGCCTCGCCCTGTTAATACAAAATTCAGTGGAGCGCGTAGCGCGATTGCGTTTCGAGCGCGAGGCTAACAGCGCAAACAGCATTATCGATGACCGTTTGCGCTCATACAGTGACGTTCTGTATGCGTTGCGGGCGCTGTTCGCAACTGACGAGCCAATCGATAGACGACGTTTTCACTTCTTCGTCGAATCTCTCGATCTCAAGCATCGTTATCCGGGGTTTATTTCGCTGAACTATGCCACCTACGTTCCCGCACACGACAAGCATCAATTTGAGGAGTCAGTGCGTCGCGACGCGAGCCTGAATGGAAGCGGTTATCCTGATTTTGCGATAAAGCCCCCCGGAGAACGCCCGGAATACTATGTGCTCGTGTATCTGGAGCCGATGGCGGGTTACGAATTCGCTCTCGGCTTGGATATTGGCGCGAACCCCATGGCGGCCAATCCGGACAAAGTAGCGGAAGCCGTGCGCCAGCATCGAGACACCGGCGATCTCAGCGCCTCCGCCCAGCAGCTGCGCGTGAAACGCGCGAAGGACGCGATATATCTGGCGATGCGGCTTGGCGTATACCGCAAAGGTGCGGAGCTTGGCTCGAAAGAGCAGCGTCGCGGCGCATATTTAGGCTCCGTCGGCGCAGCGTTCGATGTCGAGAGCCTCATGCGCGAGGCGCTTGACGAAGAAATGTTGCGCCATATTCGGTTCAAGTTATACGACGCGGGGCCAGCGGCCGAGTCGGGCGAAGCGCTGGTCCCGGAGGCAAAGCGCTTATTGTTCGATAGCGAACAGCTTGGCAAGGTGCCGCGGACCGTCACTGCCAAGGGCTCCGCCGATAGTTCTTTTGTCCATCTACTGCCTGTTCCCGTCGCGGGACGGATCTGGAACTTCGAGTACAGCGCGGAGAAACACTCAGTTATCAATGACACTGACAGACTGTTGCCGCTCGCGGTTCTAGTCAGTGGATTGTTGTCGAGTTTCCTACTTTCGGCACTGCTCTATTTCCTGGCCTCCTCGCGCCGCCGCGCAGTGCAAATCGCCAGCGAAATTACGCGGACGTTGCGCGAGAGCGAATCGAGCCTCGCCGAAGCCCAGCATATTGCGCACCTCGGCAACTGGTCACTCGATCCTGCCAACTCGAACATGACGTGGTCGGAGGAGACTTTCCGCATCTTCGGGCTGGAACCGCGGCCGGGCCCGCTCGCGTGCGCTGATGTCCTGCTGCGTGTCCACGAGGATGACCGCGAACTTTTGCGCCAGACGATACGCCGCGCCATTGTGAGCCGGCATGACTGTGAGATTGACTATCGCATCCTGCTCGACGACGGCACCGTGCGCTGGGCGCACACGATCGCGCGCCCGGGGCGGCATCTGCGCCAGTCGCCTATTTCGGGAACGGTGATGGATATCACCGAGCGCAAAGTCGCCGAGCAGGAGCTGCTCGAGAACCGCGCGCTGCTCAACGATGCGCAGAAGCTTTCGCATGTCGGCTGCTGGCAGTACACGCCGCAGGAGAGGCGCATGGTCTGGTCGGAGGAGGTCTACCGGATTTACGGCGTCGAAGCGCGGACGTTTGAGCCGTCGTACGAGACTGCGCTGAACCTCGTGCATCCGGAAGACCGGCTCGCGACGGGGCGTGCAGTCGATGCCGCGTGGCAGAGCGGCCAGGGCTTTACGATCGACTACCGTATAGTGCAGCCGGGCGGCATGGTGCGCTACATTCGCAGCCTCGGCGAAGTCGTCGGCAGCGGCAGGGGCAGGGCGGCAACCATGCTTGGTTCGATCCTCGACATCACCGACCAAAAGCACGCGGAAGATGCCTTGCGTGCTTATGCGGAGCAACTCGCCGGATTGTCGCGCCGGTTGGTCGACGTGCAGGAAAGCGACCGCCGGGAGTTCTCGCGCGAGTTGCACGATCGCATCGGCCAGAACCTCACCGCGCTGAGCCTCAACCTCGACATACTCAAATCGCAGCTGGCAGGCGATGCAGACGCCGCCCTGCGCTCGCGCCTTGACGATTCTTCCGCGTTGCTGGAGTCCACCGCAGGCTCCGTCGAGAATCTGCTTTCGGAGCTGCGCCCGCCGATGCTCGACGATTATGGTCTGCTGTCGGCACTGCAATGGTACGGCAACGAGTTCTCCGTGCGCACGGGCATTGATGTTAAAGTGCATGGCGACGAAAACATGAAACGCTTGCCACCCTCCGCCGAAATTGCGCTGTTCCGCATTGCGCAGGAAGCGCTCAACAATATCGTCAAGCATGCGCACGCGAACATCGTCGACGTGGCGCTGCAGCACGAGGGCGGGCAGTGCGTCATGTCGCTGGCGGACGACGGCGTCGGCTTTGAGAGCGTGCCGGTGGCCAGTTCAAGGCGCCGCGCGCGTCTCGGCATGCTGACGATGAGAGAGCGCGCGCAGACGGTCGGTGGCCAATTCGAGGTCAGCGCCGTGCCAGGCGGCGGCACACGTGTCAGCGTGCGCGTGCCTTATTGATATGACGATCAGGATCCTCATCGTCGACGATCACGGCGTGGTAGCGGATGGCCTGCGGTTCGTCGTTGAGGCGCAGGCGGACATGCAGGTACTCGACTGCATCCAGGACAGCCAGCAAGCGATACCGCGCGTGCTCGAAACACACCCCGACATTGTGCTCATGGACCATGCGATGCCGGTATTGAACGGCACTGAAGCGACCCACCTGATTTGCGAGCGCTCGCCGCAGACGCGCGTCATCATGCTCTCGATGTATTCCGACCGCGTGCACGTGCTGCGCGCGCTGCAAGCCGGCGCCAGCGGCTACGTGCTCAAGAAATCGGCCGCCAAGGAAGTGGTCGAGGCGATCCGCGTGGTGCACAAGGGCGGCCGCTACCTGAGCAAGCAACTCGCCGACGAGGTCATCGATCAGCTGGTGAACAAGGGTGCCTCGGATGATCCGCTGACCCGCTTAAGCTCGCGTGAGCGGCAGGTCCTGCAGATGCTGGCGGAAGGTCATGCAGTGGCCAGCATTGCGAGCGGCCTCTCGCTGTCGCCGAAGACGGTAGAAACCTATCGCGCGCGCATGATGGAAAAGCTCGAAATCCACGACTTTGCGACGCTCGTCAAGTTCGCGATCCAGAACGGCATCACGTCGCTGGAATAAGCCGGTCGGCCGCTTGTCGGGAAAACCCTGACACCGTTTGTCAGTCACTCCCGACAGCGCTATGCGTGCCCCTTCGTTAGATTGGCTGTCCGCGCCTGCGCAAGCGGGAGCGGCGCGCAGGCGCCGCCGCAATCAACCCAGGAAGAGCACTAAGCAAACGATGAGCATGGATGCGCCGCGTCGGCCTGTCGCACTTGTCGTAGACGATCATGGCGTGGTCAGACGCGCTTTGTGCGACCGCATCCGGGCTTCGTTTTCCCAACTCGGCATGCGCGAGGCCGGCTGTGTGGACGAGGCGCTGAAGATCGTCGCAGCGGAAAAGGTCGACATCGTGCTGATGGACATACACCTGCCCGGCATGGACGGGGTCAGCGGCACGCGGTTGCTGCTGGAGCGTTCGCCGCAGAGTTCCGTGATCGTGGTTTCGACGTTCGATGATCAGAGCCACCGCGCGGCCGCGAGCAAGGCGGGCGCGGCTGCTTATGTGTGCAAGCGGTGCATAGGCACCGAGCTGATTCCCGCGCTTACCAGCCTGATGAATCACCGCGGCGGAACAGCGGGCGCGGCCGGCGGCGTAAGCGAAAATATATCGAATTGATTTGCCGGATGGCAGAGCGCAATTTCGCTTGCAATTTTCAGAATGTCGCGGTGGTTGGCGAAGGTGTCAAAACTTTCGCGCCAGCCGCGGCCCGCAGCGGAAATCGTTGGGCTACTTGCGGCGTGCCTGGCGCAGTTCCGCCGTGCAGTTTGCGCGTAGCGCAACGGCCCACTATAGTTCGGCATCCAACGGCAGCAGCGACAGCGCGTTAAGCATGAAGCGCTGACCGCCGGTGCGCGCGGGCTCCTTGTCATATTGGATCGCCCGCCCGTTTTCTTCAGTGCGCCAGGCGAGCACCGGCGGACGGTCGCCCCCGCGCGGCACCAGCACGATGGCATAGCTGTTCGCGGGACGCACCATCGCCTCAAAGCGTTGCACCGTCTGCGCGGCAAGTTCCGGACTGTCGATGATCAGCCCGATCTCGGTGTTCAAGTGCATCGAGCGTTGATCGAAGTTCATCGAGCCGATGAACAGGCGCTGGCGGTCGAACACAAAGAGCTTTGCATGCAGCGAATAATTGCCGAAACGCGCCAGGCGCGCGGTCTCGCCGCTGCCGCGCGTATCGCCCAGCAGCGACCGTATTTCATAAAGCTGTACGCCTTGCTCGAGAAGGGGCACGCGGTACTTGACGTAACCGGAGTGGGCAAGAATGACGTTCGACGATTCAAGCGAGCTGGTCAGGATACGCACGCGCACATCGCGTTGCCGCAAGCCGGCGAAGAGTTGCATGCCTTCTTCGCCCGGCACGAGGTAGGGTGTAATCATCAGCAGCTCGGTCTGCACCCCCGCGACGGCCTTCGCAACCGACCGGTGCATCAGGCGGCCAACCATGCCGTCTCTTTCGACGGCCATTTTATCGGGTGGGTCGCATACCAGTTGAGCATCGGCCCACACTACCGGCAACCGGCCCGACAGCAGGCTGGCCAGCGGTTCGCCAGTCTTGATGCGGCTGACGTAATCGCTGCCATCGGCTTTCTTTTCGTACTGGTGCCCGGCGAGGACTTTGCGGTACGCCGCCAGGGCCTCATCCGTAGTCCTTTCCTTCGCCAGCGCCTGAATCGGAATTGCAATCGCGGAGTTCCAGAATTCGTCGAAAGTGCCGGACAGCCGCTCGACCATCGGGCCGACGGCAAACACATCGTCGTCCGCGAATTGGGAATCGGGCTTCACCTGAAAATACTGGTCGCCGACGTTGCGTCCGCCGAGCAACGCGATCGAATTGTCGACGACCATCAGCTTATTGTGCATGCGGTAATCAAGCCGGCCGCCGCTGAAGCTGAACTCGAGCCCGCGCAGGAATACGGAATGGCCGCGGTATCCAAAAGGATTGAACATGCGTATCTGGATTCGCGGGTGGGCTGCAAGAGCGACCAATTGTTCATCGCCGTCGACGGTTTCTCCGTCGTCGAGCAATACGCGCACGCGCACGCCGCGGTCCGCGGCGTGGAGCACTGCGTCGGCCAGGAGCTTGCCGGTTTCGTCGGCGCGAAAAATAAAATATTGCAAATCGAGGGTTTGCTCCGCCGCGTCGGCCATTTGTATGCGTGTCAGGAAGCCGTCGATGCCCTGCGTAAGCAGGCGGTAGCCGGACTTCCCTTCGCGCTCGCGCGCGATTGCCGCGAAATTCTTGCCAAGGCGAGTTTCTTCCGGCTGGGCCAGTGCCGTTGACGGCGTCTTCGGATAATTGGCGCCGGGCAGTGAGGCGCAGCCGCCCATGACTCCGGCCATTACGAGGACTGCCAGGGACTGTGCGCCTGCGCGGCGCATTGCGCATGCGAACGATACGAGTGATGCGAACAATCGGGCCCGCGGCGCCATCGATGTCATTTGTTCGCGTCGGATGCCATTAATCTGCATGGACCCCCCTGATATTTGACAAGCTGGAGGTAGTGCGTATTGCCGGCTTCAGGCAACCGCGCGGTAGCGTATACCCCTTTGCACCAGCGCCTCGAACCATGGCCCGCGCCCCTGCAATCCGCACCTGCGCACAAGCAAGCCAAACCGGCACGGCTTTTTTAATCAACCACGGCATTCTATTGAGCAAGCCGGCTTGCTTTCCGTGCGTTAGCGCACGGAGCAATGGTTTCGTCTCGCGTAGTCTTTTCATCGTCGTATCTATCCTCCGGTTGCCGCGATGTTCGACTGGCGCAGGTGGAGCACTTATCAACTTTCCGACGGAGCAACGATCATGGGCAAATATCTACTGGGTTGGCTGTTGGGCGTACCGGTTTTCGTGCTGGTGCTCGTCTATCTGTTTTTCCACTGACCGGCGCGGATGTTTTAAGAGGGCGCTCGCGTCTTGAGTTTTGAGTTCGATGCAAATCTTTCAGCAAGTATTATTCAATTTCAACCGGTTCACCTTAGAGGAGATTCAAAATGGAATCAGGATCACGCGGTAACGCAGGGGGCAATTCAGGCAAGGGCGAGGGCGCCATCAACAATGCATCCTCGAGCGCGCATGCGGCGGTTAATTCGCTCGCCGGCGCCGCGGACGAGGCTGCACGCAAAGCGAAGCCGGCAATCGACCGCGTCGCGGGGATGGCACATCAGGCAGTTGACAAGGCGGCAAGCGCCGCGGCGCCGGCCGCTGACTGGCTGGGCGAGCAGGGCGAAAGCCTGACGGCCGCGCAGAAAAAACTGATGGATGATACCTGCAGCTATGTTTCGGCCAATCCGCTGAAGTCAGTGGGCATCGCACTGGTCGCGGGTATCCTGCTGAGCCGCATCATTCTGTAGTCGCTGTGCTCCCTCGCCTGGCAACCCTGTGGAACGTTCTGTGCCGGCCTTACGCCATGGTACCGCCTGAGGGCGGCGCCGCGCCGGCCGCAGAGCGTCCCGCTTCCGCGGCCGCATCGCCCGGCGTACTCGAAGAATTATCGGGTGCGCTCGCCGGGGCGCGCGCAGTCATTGCGAACTTGTGCGAACTGGCCGCTCTCGAGGCGCACCGCGCAAGTATTGCGCTAATGGGGATGTTGATGGCGGCGCTGGTGGCCGGGGTATGCCTGGTCGCAGCATGGCTGGGCATTATGCTGGCGCTTGGCATGTGGGCAGTCTCTTTGGGCGTTCATCCCGTCGCTGCGGTAGTAGCGATCGCGTTCACGAACGGCCTTGCGGCCGCAGTGCTCGCCAAATTTTGCATGGGTCAGAGCCGCGCCTTGCTGTTCCCGGCGACGCGGCGGCAAGTGGCGGGCAAACCTCCCGCAGTGCCGGTGCGGCAATGAAGCAGCCACCCACTTTGGAAGCGATATATGCCGCGGAATTGCGGGTTGTGCAGGCGCGGCAGCGCACCGGCGACAGCCTCGCGCGAGCGCGCACCTCGCTTCGCGCGCAACGTGCCTTGCTGCGCGCTCGACTGGCGCGACCTCAAACCCTCATAGCGGTGGCGGCGACGGCCGGATTGTTAGGCTTTTGGCTCATGCGCAGATCGCGCACACGGCGTGCCGCGGCAGCGCCCGGGCCTGCTGTGAAGACATCGCTGGCCGGCCTCTTGCTGGCATCGTTCATGCGCTATGGCAGGCCGGCCTGGCCCTTCCTCGCAAGGCAGGCACGCGCTGCCTGGCAGCGGCATCAATTCCGCGCGGTAGCAGCCGCGGAACTCCGGGCGGTACGCAGCCAAAACGTTACCGTCAGTGCTTCTCAACCTTCAATCGGCGCTTTGCACTGAGAGCATTACACAGCAGCCACTGCGCATTAAGTGCGCCGCCAACCGCCCGCAGATGACGCGCCAGCGTGAACACTCAAGACTACGTTAACTCACCGGTGATTGCGGCCAACGATAGGCCCGCTGATAGCGTCGGCGACTCCCGCCACAGCAATGTGCCGGGATGCGGGGCCGTGTTGCGCGAGACATTCCGCTCGTGGTCGACGCACCGCGCTTCGAGCATGGGCGCCGCGCTTGCGTTTTACGCGACGTTTTCGCTGGCGCCGCTGCTCGTCATTGCGATCGCGCTCGCCGGTTTCGTGTTCGGCGCCGACGCAGCGCGCGGTGAAGTGGTCGCGCAGTTCAGCGGCCTGGTCGGCAAGGATGGCGCGCAGACCATTCAGGGACTGCTGGCCGCTGCCTATCATTCGAACATGAGCATCTGGGCCAGCCTCGTCGCAGGCGTCACCTCGCTGATCGCGGCCACGACCGTATTCGCGGAACTGAAAGACAGCCTCGATGTGGTCTGGGGGCGCAAACGGCCGGCCAGCAGCGGCATCTGGGCGCTCGTGCGCGGGCGCATGCTCAGCTTCGGGCTTGTGCTGACCGTCGGATTTCTGCTGCTGATCTCTCTCGTCGTCAGTGCCTCGCTTGCAGCGTTGCAGAAATACTGGGGAGGCTCATTCATCGGCACGGGGCTGCTGCTGGAAGCCGCCAACTCCTTATTGTCTTTCGTCGTCGTCTCGATGCTGTTTGCGGCGATCTATAAATGGCTGCCCGATCCGCATATTGCGTGGAGCGACGTTATGCTCGGCGCGATTGTGACCGCGGCGCTGTTTACCGTCGGTAAGTTTCTGATCGGGCTCTATCTCGGCCGCAGCGATATTGCCACGGGTTTCGGCGCCGCGGCTTCGCTCGTCGTGATACTGCTGTGGGTGTATTACTCGTCGCAGATATTTTTCCTGGGCGCCGAGCTGACGCGCGTATACGCGGAATCGAGGGGCTCGCACCAGGCCCGCTCCCGCGCCACAGCCGGCACGCAGGTCTAGTCGTCTTAGCTCATGGAGTTTGTTCGGGAACGCACAGATCAGCGTATCCGCGGCCGCGATAATTATTGTTACGGTCCGGTTTGTCGTCCCGCCGCGGCGTCCTCCGCGGCCAACGCGCGGACCCCCGCTAACCAGGAGACAACGATGACTACGATCATCGACGGCAGATTTCAGCAGCAGGATGCAGCGCAGCAGGTCATGGTGGAATGATGGGCGCCGGTTTTGCGGACGGCAGCACCGCGATGTTCTTCGTCAACCCGCCGGGGCAGCATGATCGATTTCCGGTCGGCGGCGACCGGGACGAATCGCCCGGCACCGAACAAGCCGGGGGCGGTTCCACGGCCCAGGCGGCGGTCGGCGGTGCAATCGGCGCTGTGGTCGGCCTCGCAACGCTGCCGGTACTCGGGCCCGGCGCGGCTGTTGCTGCAGCGGGCGTAGGCGCATACGGCGGCTCACTGTATGGAGCGCTGCATAACACCAACGGCGCAATCAATAATGGCGCGACGCCAGCGCAGCAAGCCGCCGGCCCGAAGGGCGAGCACCGGCATGCCGGCATCGTAGTCGCGGTCGCCGCGCCCACGCCGGCGCAGCAGGCGACCGCGGCGCGTATTCTACGCAAACACGCCGCAGTCGATGTCGAAGCAAGCGATGGCACCATCGTTGCGGGCGAATGGGTCGATTTCGATCCACTCAAGTCCCTGGCGCTGCTCGCGAACCAGCGAGTTTGCGGGCGCGCGTGAACATGCAGACAGAACCTGGCCCGCGCCTCGCATGTGGACGGAGTTGATCGGCTGGTGTGCCGCTGCCATTCTGCTGCTCACGATCAGCCGTCAGGTGTATACGCAATGGCGCCAGCGCAGCACGCAGGGATTGTCACGCTGGTTGTTCATCGGGCAGCTCGCTGCGTCGGGCGGTTTCGTCGTCTATAGCTGGCTGCTGCAGAACTGGGTGTTCGTCGTCACGAACGTCCTGATGCTGGCGACTGCCGCCATCGGCCAATGGATTTTTCTGAGCAACAAGCACCGCGAAGAAAAGCGCGGGAGTTCCGGCGCGAAACGCGCCTGAACAGGAAAAGAAAAAACGGCGCGTCGTTCGCGACGCGCCGTTTTTATGGCGGTTGATCGCTGGTTGGCACGCCCGTTTAGACGGGCGCAAACCAGCGCTTAAACAGGTTACCGGCGGTTCGGATCGTTCGGATGATTGTCGCGGCGGTCCGGCACGCCATCGCCGTCCCGGTCCCAGCCGCCACGGCGCATTTGCCAGCGGCCGTCGCGTTCGATCCATTCATGCGGACGGTAAGCATAGCCCCTACGCTCCCGTTCCCAATGGCCATTGACCCAGACGTGCCGGCGGCCCTGCCAGTTCCAGAAGCCAGGCGCCCAGACATAACCGCGGCGCGCCGCGGGCACGCGCTCTTGACGCGGCGGCGGCGGCGCGGTATTGACGAAGACATCGACGGCGGCCATCGCCGGCAGCGGCGCTACCACGGGCGCGCCGAGAATTCCGGCGGCAAACATTGCCGAGAGCAGGATTTTTTTGCTGAACATGTTGTATCTCCTCAAGAACCATCATAAGGGACTGAGCAACGGCGATGCGACCGGATGGCGAACGGCCGCTCCCTGAATGCACGCGTTGACGCGGAAGTTCTTCATATAGTGCCCGCGTGACCGTAAGATTTCTGTGCGGTGGCGCACCATCAGTGCGCGGACAGGTGACGACCGTAGTTGTCTTGCACCGCGCAATCCAGTGTGTGCGCCAGCGCACGGACTAAGCCACGGTGCGCCCTCAAAGTGATGAATCTTCCCTGCTGGTTGTCGTTGTTTTTCCCTTGCATGCACCCCAACGTGATGCTTACTGAGCTTTGTCGCTGTGCATTGGGTTTTCTTGTGGCAGGCAGCCTCGCCGCATGCGGCGGTGCCGCGCAGCATACGGTTGCCGAGGGCACCGGGCCGAACCCCGCGCTGCCGCAGCCGGAAAAATCACTGATCCCCGTTGTGCAGATCGCGCCTGTCAAGGGCTGGCCGGCGGACGGCAAGCCGGTTGCAGCGGCGGGCACGATAGTCGCACGCTACGCTGAGGGCCTTGATCACCCGCGCTGGCTGTACGTGCTGCCCAATGGCGACGTGCTCGTCGCGGAGAGCAACGCGCCACCCAAGCCGGACGATAGCAAAGGCATCAAAGGCTGGGTCATGAAGAAAGTAATGGCCAGGGCCGGCGCCGGCACGCCCAGCGCCAACCGCATCACGCTGCTGCGCGACGCGAACGGCGACGGCATCGCGGACAGCAAATCGGTGTATCTCGAAAACCTGAACTCGCCATTCGGCATGGCGCTTGTCGGCAATGATTTGTATGTCGCCAATTCCGATGCCGTAATGCGGTATGCATATATGCCGGGCGCGGATCGTATATCCGCGCCCGGCGTCAAGATTACCGACCTGCCCGCGGGCCCAATCAACCATCACTGGACGAAGAACATCATTGCGTCCACGGATGGCACGCGGCTGTACGCGACGGTGGGCTCCGACAGCAACGCCGCGGAAAACGGCATCGACAAGGAGGAAGGGCGCGCAGCAATCTGGGAAATCGATTTGAAGACCGGCAGCAAGCGCCTGTTCGCGACCGGCATCCGCAATCCGAACGGCATGGCGTGGGAGCAGGACAGCGGCGTGCTGTGGGCCGTCGCCAACGAGCGCGACGAGCTCGGCAGCGACCTTGTGCCGGACTACATGACATCGGTGAAAGACGGCGCGTTCTATGGCTGGCCGTACAGTTATTACGGCCAGCATGTGGACGCACGCGTGCAGCCGCCGCGTCCCGATAGGGTCGCGAAGGCGATTGCGCCCGACTACGCACTGGGGCCGCACACCGCGTCGCTCGGCCTAGCGTCGGCGCAGGGAACAACCTTGCCCGCGGATTTTCAACGTGGCATGTTTATCGGCCAGCACGGTTCATGGAACCGCAAGCCGCATAGCGGCTACAAAGTCATTTTCGTCCCATTCAACGGCGGCAAGCCGTCCGCCGCGCCGCGCGACGTGCTGACCGGATTCCTGAGCGCAGACGGCGACGCCTACGGCCGGCCGGTCGGCGTCGCGCTCGACAAGACCGGCGCGCTGCTCGTCGCGGACGACGTCGGCAACATCATCTGGCGTGTAAGCGCCGCTAGCCGCTAGCCGGGTCGACAGTGAAACGCGGCCCGAAAAAACAGTAGCGACCGCTTCGATGATGACCTCGAGCTGACACCAGCAGACCAGCCATGACCGAAGTCCGGAAGGGGCAGGCGCCGCCGCATCTCGCGCGCGCCGAATTCAGCGAGCGGTTTCGCGCGTCATTTGCAGACCCGGCATTTCGTGCGGAAGATCCCGCGATTGCGCGGCTGGAGGACATCGCGTGGCAAGCTTATGCCGGTAGCCGCAAGGCACCGGTGACGCAGAAGGCGGGCGCGGGCTATGCCGATCCGGATTATGATTTGTCCGTTGAGTGGGCCGCGACGAGGCGGCGCATCAATGACGCGCAATCGCGCTGGCAGGAGGCCGCCACACCGTCGCGCGTCCTTCTCATCTGCGCTTCGGCGCGCAATGACGGCACTTGTCCCGGTGAGATGTCGAAAACGTTTCGACTCACGGAACTGGCGCGGGATGTGCTCGAACAGTCCAGTATCAAGCCGGATCTGCTCGACTTGAGCCTGTTGACGTCGGAGTACGGAAAAAAAATTTACCCCTGCAAAGGCTGCGTATCGACGGCGATGCCGCTGTGCCATTGGCCGTGCAGCTGTTATCCCAACCATTCGCTTAATCAGACCAACGACTGGATGGCCGAAATCTACGAGCGCTGGACCGCGGCGCATGCAGTGCTGATAACAAGTCCGGTGTACTGGTACCAAAGCCCCAGCCCCTTGAAACTGATGATAGACCGGCTGGTGTGCGCGGACGGCGGCAATCGCGATCCGACCTCGACTGGCGGCAAAAAACCGGCCAAGGCCAAGGAGATCGAAATGGCCGGTTGGGACTATCCGCAGCATCTGGCCGGACGCGCGTACGGCTTGATCGTACATGGCGACGTGGCCGGCACCCAGGAAACGCGCCGCGCGCTGTCGGACTGGCTCGACGGGATGGGCTTTATCGACGCAGGCGCGGCAGCGCGGCTTGACCGCTACATCGGCTATTATGAACCGTACGCAACCAGCCACGAAGCGCTCGATCGCGATGAAGCCATGCAGGAAGAAGCGCGCAATGTGGCGCGCGCGGTTGCGCACGCCGTGAGTGAGCTGCGCGCAGGCCGCTTGCAAGCGGTGCAGCCCAAGGTGAAGGAGCCGCGGCCCAAATAGCTGCGCGCCTTAGTTACAGCGATGACCACATTCACACTTACGCCTGACCTGCTGCGCAAGGTCGATGCGTACTGGCGCGCGGCCAACTACCTGTCGGTCGGGCAGATCTATCTTTTCGACAATCCGCTGCTCAAGCGGCCGCTCGCAATCTCCGATGTCAAGCACATGCTGCTCGGGCACTGGGGCACAACGCCGGGCCAGAATTTCATTTACGCGCATCTCAACCGCGTCATTAAAAAGTACGACCTCGACATGATCTACATCTCGGGGCCCGGTCACGGCGGCCCGGCGGTCGTCAGCAATACCTACCTCGAGGGAACCTACAGCGAGGTCTATCCCGCCATCAGCCGCGACGAAGCCGGGTTGCGAAAACTGTTTGTCCAGTTCTCGTTCCCCGGCGGCATTCCCAGCCACGCATCGCCGGAATGCCCGGGGTCCATCCATGAAGGCGGTGAGCTCGGCTATTCACTGAGCCACGCGTTCGGCGCAGCTTTCGATAATCCGCAACTGGTGGTCGCGTGTGTCATCGGCGACGGAGAGGCGGAGACGGGGCCGCTCGCGACCGCGTGGCATTCCAACAAATTTCTCAACCCCGTGAACGACGGCGCGGTGCTGCCGATACTTCATCTAAACGGCTACAAAATCGCGAACCCGACACTCTTGGCGCGGATCAGCCGCGAAGAGCTCGAACAGCTGCTTCGCGGCTACGGATGGACGCCCTATTTTGTCGAAGGCCATGAGCCCGCGCTAATGCACGAGGCAATGGCGGCCACGCTCGATACTGTGATCGAACAGATAGGCGCAATTCAGCGCGCCGCCCGCACCCAGGGCAACACTGCGCGCCCGCGCTGGCCGCTGATCGTGTTGAACTCGCCGAAAGGCTGGACCGGGCCTGTCGCCGTTGATGGCGTGCCGAACGAAGGCACGTTTCGTTCGCATCAGGTGCCGGTTCCGGTGTCCCCAGCGCATCCGGAGCATCTGCAGCTGCTGGAAGACTGGCTCATGAGCTACCGTCCGCGGGAACTCTTCGACGAACGCGGCTGCCTGTTGCAGGAACTGGCGGAACTGGCTCCCGCCGGCGAGCGCCGCATGGGCGCGAATCCGCACGCCAACGGCGGCCTGCTGCTGCGCGATCTGGAGCTGCCGGATTTTCGCCGCTACGCGTCGGAAGTTGCGGCGCCGGGCGTACGCGGCAACGGCGATACACGGGCACTGGGCCCTTTTCTGCGCGACGTCATCAAACTGAATGATGCGCAGCGTAATTTCCGTCTCTTCGGCCCGGACGAGACAGTATCGAATGGACTGGAGGCGGTGTTCGGCGAGACCGACCGCCAGTGGGTGGCCGCGTTGGCGCCGAACGATGAGTATCTCGCGCCGGCGGGACGCGTCATGGAAATGCTGAGCGAGCACCAGTGCCAGGGCTGGCTCGAAGGTTATCTGCTGACCGGGCGGCACGGTCTATTTAATTGCTACGAAGCGTTCATCCACATCGTCGATTCCATGCTCAATCAGCACGCCAAGTGGCTGAAGGTGACAGCCCATTTACCGTGGCGCGCGAAGATTGCTTCGCTGAATTATTTATTGTCATCGCATGTATGGCGCCAGGACCATAACGGGTTCACGCATCAAGACCCGGGATTCATCGATCACGTGGTCAACAAAAAGGCCGAGATCGTACGCGTGTACCTGCCGCCGGACGCAAACTGCCTGCTGTCTGTGATGGACCACTGCCTGCGCAGCCGCCATTACGTAAACGTGGTGATCGCGGGCAAACACCCCGCACCGCAGTGGCTGACGATGGAGGCCGCAGTCAGGCATTGCGCCGCCGGCATTGGCGTCTGGCAATGGGCGGGCAACGATCAAGGCGGCGAGCCCGACGTCGTGATGGCGTGCTGCGGCGACGTGCCCACGCTTGAAACGCTCGCGGCGGTTTCAATACTGCACGAGCATCTGAGCAATCTGAAAGTACGCGTCGTCAACGTCGTCGACCTCATGAAGCTGCAACCGCAGAGCGAACATCCGCATGGATTGAGCGATAAGGATTTCGACGCGCTCTTCACGACAAACAAGCCGGTCATCTTCGCCTTCCATGCTTACCCGATGTTGATACATCGCCTGACCTATCGCCGCGCCAATCATGACAACATCCACGTGCGCGGCTACAAAGAAGAAGGCACCATCACCACGCCTTTCGACATGACGGTGCTGAACAATATGGACCGCTTCCAGCTTGTGATGGATGCCATCGATCGTTTGCCGCAAACAGGCGACGCGGGCGCTTCACTGAAACAGCAGTTGAAGGGCAAGCTCGTCGAGCATCGCCGGTACATCAATGAACACGGCCAGGACATGCCGGAAATCCGCAACTGGCAATGGCGGCCCCGCGCAACGCATGCCGCTACCTGAAGGAGCATTGCGATGCATCCCGAATTGATCGGGCTCGGGCTTATGCGCTGAGTGCCGTCACTTGCACCACGAAGCGCAGACGACCAGCTCAAACGAAATGTCGCAGCAGCACGATCCTCTTGCAATGAGTCCGAGTGTCGCTGACGATCGTGTTCGACTGGACGAGTGGTTGCCCGCCGCGAGCAGGTGTCGTAGCGTAAACCGCCCCCGCGAGTTTTGACAACCCGCGTGGCGGATTCCGAAAGTACGCCTGCGCGGGCGTTGGCGTGCGATGCTGTTTGCCGAATCACGGAGTTGTTCGCTACGCTCGCGACGCGCAGTTAATAAGGAGAATCAAGATGCAACTCGGCATGATCGGATTAGGGCGCATGGGCGCAAATCTGGTGCGGCGTCTGGCGCGGGCCGGCCACCGGTGCATCGTTTACGACGTGAACCCCGCCGTCGTGACGAAGATGGCGGGCCGCGGCGTGCGCGGCGCAGTTTCGGTCGAAGAACTGGTCGCGAAGCTCGCCAAACCGCGCGCGGTCTGGGTGATGGTTCCCGCTGGCGTCACGGGCAAGACGATCGATGAGCTGGCCTCGCACATGGACGCCGGCGACGTCATCATCGACGGCGGCAACAGCTACTACCGTGACGATATCCTGCGGGCGACGTCGCTCAAGCGCCGGGGCATACATCATGTCGATTGCGGCACGAGCGGCGGCGTGTTCGGGCTCGAGCGCGGCTATTGCCTGATGATCGGCGGCGAGAAATCGACCGTCAAATATCTCGACCCGATTTTCAGGAGCATAGCGCCCGGCGTAAAGGCCGCAGCGCGCACCCCGGGCCGGAAGAACAATGCCGGCACCGCCGAGCGCGGCTATTTGCATTGCGGCGCGGCCGGCGCGGGCCATTTCGTCAAGATGGTGCACAACGGCATCGAGTACGGCCTCATGGCGGCGTACGCCGAAGGTCTGAACATTCTGCGCAACGCCAACGCCGGCAAACGAGCGCGCGTTGCGGATGCCGAAACGGCCCCTATGCGTAACCCCGAGTATTACCAATACGACTTCGACCTGGCGGAAATCTCGGAACTCTGGCGCCGCGGTAGCGTTATTGGCTCCTGGCTGCTGGATCTGACGGCTGCTTCGCTGCAGGATGCCGCCGATTTCAAGAATTATGCCGGCCGCGTATCGGATTCCGGCGAGGGACGCTGGACGATAGAGGCCGCCATCGACGAAGCGGTGCCGGCCCCCGTGCTTAGCGCCGCCCTTTACTCGCGCTTCAGTTCGCGCGGCGGCGCGGATTTCTCCAATCGCGTGCTATCTGCCATGCGCAAGCAGTTCGGCGGGCACGACGAGAAAAAAAAGGGGCGAAGCTGAAATGAACAAGACCCAGAGGGGCACGCCGCGGTCCGATGCGCTCGTCCTGTTCGGCGTGACCGGCGATCTTGTGCAGAAGAAAATTTTCCCCGCGCTCTACGCGCTGGCGAAGCGCGGTGCACTTGACGTGCCCGTCGTCGGCGTGGCCTCGTCGCCGCTTAGCGTGGCGGAGCTGCGCAAACGCGCGACCGACAGCATCAAGGAGTACGGCCGCATTGACGACCAGCGCGCGTTACATCACTTGCTGTCTCTGCTGAGCTACGTCAGCGGCAACTACAATGATCCGCCCACGTTTGCCATGATTAAAAAAGCGCTTGGCGTCGCGCGCCGCCCCGCCTTTTATCTCGCTATCCCGCCCGCCCTGTTTTCAACCGTCATCAAAAGCCTCGGCGCGGCCGGACTGGCTTCCAATGCGCGCGTCATCGTCGAGAAGCCGTTCGGCCGCGACCTGGCTTCCGCGCGCGAGCTCAACGGCGTCGCGCGCTCCGTCTTTCCGGAAAATTCGATATTCCGCATCGATCACTATCTGGGCAAAGAAGCGATCATGAATATCCTCTATTTCCGGTTTGCCAATTCTTTCCTCGAACCGATCTGGAACCGCAACTATGTCGCCAGCGTTCAGATCACGCTCTCCGAGAGCTTCGGTGTCGACGGCCGCGGTGCATTTTATGAGACCGCCGGTTGCCTGCGCGACGTCATACAGAACCACATGTTCCAGATCGTCGCGCTGCTCGCCATGGAACCGCCCACTTATCGCGGTTTCGAAGCCGTGCACGGAGAAACCGCGGACGTATTGCAGGCGATGCGGCCGTTGAAGTCGTCCGACATGGTGCGCGGCCAGTATGCGGGTTACCGCAAGGAACGCGGAGTCGCAAGAAATTCCGACGTGGAGACTTTTTGTGCGCTGCGCCTTTTCATCGATTCATGGCGCTGGGCCGGCGTGCCATGGTACTTGCGCTCGGGCAAGTGTCTCGCTGCTACCGTTGCCGAAGTCATCGTCAAGCTGAAGCCGCCGCCGCAGCGGCTGTTTGCCGATTCGGCGCCGCCCGGGGGCGTCACCAATTATCTGCGCTTCCGGCTGTCGCCGAATTCGGCGGTGGCGCTCGCCGCGCGCGTCAAGCGCGCCGGCCAGGAATTCGTCGGCGACCAGCATGAGCTCTACATGATCGACGAGCGGCCAGGCGAGGAATCGCCCTACGAACGCCTGATCGGCGACGCGATAACCGGCAAAGGCGCGCTGTTCACGCGCGAAGATGCAGTCGAGGCGGCGTGGGCTGCAGTCGACCCTGTTTTGAAGAAACATCCTCGCGCTATCGTTTATCCGCGGCATAGCTGGGGACCCAGGGAGGCGGATGCGTTGATCGCGGGAGATGGCGGCTGGTACCGCCCTGGAATCGGCGATGCCCCTGCCGATTGAAGACCATGCGCTGATCGGCGATTGCCATACCGCAGCGCTGATCGGACGCGACGGTTCCTTCGCCTGCGCATTTGCGGGCGGATTTCGCCTGTGGGACGACAACCGCAGTGCGCCGCTGGCAGGCCGCCCGCCGGGCGCGCGCGTGAGCCCCGGTAACGAAGCCGCAAGCCAGCAGGCGGATTCATGAGCGCACGCAGCGATCTCGTCGTACTTTTCGACGTCGACAATACGCTGTTGGACAACGATGCTTTGCACGATGATCTCAGCCGCCATCTTGAATGCGAACTGGGCGCGGCCAACCGCGATCGCTACTGGAATATTTTCGAGTCGCTGCGCGCGGAACTCGGTTACGCGGACTACCTGGGAACGCTGCAGCGATTCAGGGCCATGGCAAGCAGTGCCGAGCGCGGTGATCCCCGGCTCGCGTCCGTTGCCGGGTTCCTGCTCGATTATCCGTTTTCAGACCGGTTATACCCGCGTACACTCGACGCTCTCGCGCACGCCGGCGCGCAGGGCACGACAGTCATTCTGTCGGATGGCGACGTCGTATATCAGCCGCGCAAGATCGAGCGCTCCGGATTGCAGGCGGCGGTGCAGGGCCGCGTGCTGGTATATGTCCATAAGGAGCAGATGCTCGACGATCTCGAGCGACGCTATCCGGCGCGCCGCTACGTAATGGTCGATGACAAGCTGTCCATATTGGCGGCGATGAAAAGCGCGCTTGGCGCGCGCTTGCTGACAGTGTTTCCGCGGCAGGGTCACTACGCACTCGATCCGCACAATCTCACCGCTTATCCGCCGGCCGACATGGCGGTCGAACGCATAGCCGATCTGGCCGGTGCCGACTTTGCCGGCTGCTTCGGCGCGGCCGGCATCACTGACAAAATACAGGAGGCAACATGAATGCTGCACAGCAGTTGCACGAACTGGGACAAAGCCTGTGGCTCGATAACATCACGCGCGCGCTGCTGAACGACGGGACGTCCATCGCGTCCATCTTCGTCAGCCGGCGGGACGTCGCGGTCAAGGACAAAGTAAGCGCGGAATTGCGCAACCGCCTCGGTATCGCAATCGCCAAGCGCGCATACGCGGCTTATCGCAATCTGCTGTCGTCACCGCGCTGGCAGAAGCTCGCCGCCGTCGGCGCCCTGCCGCAACGGCTGCTGTGGGCCAGCTCAGATCTCCAGCGTGCAGGCGCCGCGGCGTTCAATAAATCATGGCACGATCTCATGACGCGCATCGCCGAAAAAAGCGCGGTGTTGGCCGCCGCCGGGCACGCATGAGCGGCGCGGAGCGCACTGCGCAGGCGCAGCCACTGACGCAAAAAGCCGCGTGGCGGGCACTCGCCGCGCATTTCGCAACGATACGCGACCGGCATCTGCGGCAGCTCTTCGCCGAAGATCCGCGGCGCGGCGAGCGCATGACCGCGGAGGCCGCGGGGATTTATCTGGACTATTCCAAAAACCGCATTACCGGCGAGACGATAGGATTACTGACAAAGCTGGCGGCGGAGTGCGGTCTGCGCGAGCGCATTGAGGCGATGTTCGGGGGCGCGCCCATCAATGTGACTGAGAAGCGCGCCGTTCTTCACGTCGCACTGCGGGCGCCCGCGACCGCGCGCATGATCGTCGATGGATCCGATGTCGTGCCCGCAGTGCATGCGGTGCTGGAGCGCATGGCGGCATTCGCACGCGCCGTGCGCAGCGGCGAGTGGCGCGGACATACTGGCAAGCGCATCGCTAACGTCGTCAGCATCGGCATCGGCGGCTCCGATCTCGGTCCTGTCATGGCCTATGAGGCCTTGCGCTATTACAGCCAGCGCGACATGACATTTCGTTTCGTGTCGAACGTAGACGGCACCGACTTTGCGGAAGCCGTGCGCGATCTCGACCCTGCGGAAACGCTTTTCATCATCTGCTCCAAGACTTTCACGACGCTCGAGACGTTGACCAACGCCCGCACGGCCCGCGCGTGGAGCCTGCAGAAGCTCGGCGACGAGCAAGCCGTGCGCAAGCATTTCGTCGCCGTCTCGACGAATGCCGAAAGCGTCGCGAAATTCGGCATCGACACCGCCAACATGTTCGGTTTCTGGGATTGGGTCGGCGGGCGTTATTCGATGGATTCCGCGATCGGCCTGTCGACGATGGTGGCCATAGGCCCCGAAAATTTTCAGGCGATGCTCGCGGGCTTCCATGTGATGGACGAACACTTTCGTCTTGCGCCGTTCGCGCACAACCTGCCGGTGCTGATGGCGCTGCTGGCAATCTGGAATTGCAATTTCCTCGATGCGCCGACAGTCGCGGTGTTGCCGTACGATCAATATCTCAAACGTTTCCCTGCCTACCTGCAGCAGCTGACGATGGAGAGCAACGGCAAGCATGTCACGCTCGAGGGCGCGCGCGTCGATTGTCAGACGGGGCCGGTGTACTGGGGCGAGCCCGGCACCAACGGCCAGCATTCGTTCTACCAGCTCATTCACCAGGGCACGCGCGTGATTCCCTGCGACTTCATCGGCTTCTGCCGGACGCTGAATCCGCTGGGCCGTCATCACGATCTGCTGATGTCCAACCTCATCGCGCAGACCGAGGCGCTTGCGTTCGGCAAGACCGCTGAGCAGGTGGCGGCGGAGGGCACCCCGGCATGGCTGGCGCCGCACCGCGTTTTCGAAGGCAATCGCCCGACCAACACCCTGCTTGCCGATCTTCTGACGCCGCGCACGCTCGGTTCGCTGGTCGCGCTGTACGAGCACAGCGTATTCACGCAAGGCGTGATCTGGAATATAGATTCATTCGATCAATGGGGCGTCGAGCTGGGCAAGGCGCTGGCCGAGCGCACCACCGTTGAACTTGAATCCCGGGACGAGCCGAAACTCGAGCACGATAGCTCGACCAACGCGCTCATCAGGCGCTACCGTCAATCGAGGGAAACACAAGCATGAGCGGGATCAGCCCATTGGCCGGCAAGCCGGCACCGGATTCCTTGTTGGTCGACGTGCCCGCATTGTTGGCCGCCTATGCCGCATTGCAGCCCGATCCGGCGGAGCCCGCGCAGCGCGTCTTGTTCGGTACGTCGGGTCATCGCGGAGTAGCGCTCGAGCGCAGCTTCAACGAGTGGCATGTGCTGGCGATCACCCAGGCGATTTGCGAATACCGCGCGAGCAAGGCCATCGAAGGCCCGCTTTTTATCGGCATCGACACGCATGCCTTGTCGAAACCCGCCTTCGAGAGCGCGCTGGAGGTGCTGGCGGCCAACGGCGTGGAGACGCTGATTGCAAAAGGCGGCGAATACACGCCCACCCCGGCGATTTCCCACGCGATATTGACTTACAACCGCGGACGCACAGTGGGCCTTGCGGATGGCATCGTGGTCACGCCTTCGCACAATCCACCCGACAGCGGCGGATTCAAGTACAACCCGCCGAATGGCGGGCCCGCCGATACAGACGCGACCGGCTGGATAGAAGCAAGAGCGAACGACTATATGAAGGACGCGCTGCGGGGCGTGCGCCGGGTTCCCTACGCGCAGGCCGTGCGTGCGAACACCACGCACCCTTACGATTTTCTCACGGCCTACGTGGCCGATATCGGCAATGTGATCGACATGCGCGCGCTGCGCGACGCGCGCATACGCATGGGCGTCGATCCGCTCGGCGGCGCCGGCGTGCGTTACTGGCCCGCGATTGCCGAACGCTACGGATTGGATCTGACGGTAGTGAATGACGTTGTCGATCCGACGTTCCGCTTCATGTCGGTCGACTGGGACGGCCGCATACGCATGGACCCGTCTTCGTCCTATGCGATGCAGAATCTGGTTGGCATGAAGGACCGCTTCGACATCGCGTTCGCGTGCGACACCGATCATGACCGGCACGGGATCGTCGCGCCGGGTTGCGGCCTGCTGCCGGCGAACCACTATCTGGCGGCCGCAGTCGACTATCTGTTTCAGCACCGGTCGCAGTGGAGCGCTGCGGCAGCGGTGGGCAAGACCGTCGTCAGCACGCAGATGATAGATCGCGTCGCGTCGCGCCTGGGGCGCAAGCTTTACGAGGTGCCGGTCGGCTTCAAGTGGTACGTCGACGGTCTTTACGGCGGCACGCTCGGCTTCGGCTGCGAAGAGAGCGCCGGTGCAACCTTTGTGCGCCGCGACGGCGCTGTCTGGACGACCGACAAGGACGGCATTGTTGCAGCGCTGCTGGCGGCGGAGATGACCGCGCGCCAGGGCTGCGATCCGGGCGCCAGCTATCGTGCGCTGGAGAGCGAGTTCGGGGCGTCTTATTCGCAGCGCATCGATGCGCCGGCCACGCGCGCGCAGAAACAACGCCTGTCGAAACTATCGGCGCAGCAGGTGCAGAGCACGGAGCTCGCGGGCGAAAAAATTCAGCACATCCTGAGCCACGCGCCGGGCAATGACGCGCCCATTGGCGGATTGAAAGTCGTGGCGGCGGGCGGCTGGTTCGCGGCGCGCCCGTCCGGCACGGAAGACATTTACAAGATTTACGCGGAGAGCTTCCGCAGCGACGGCCATCTGCACGATATCCTGCGCGAGGCGCAGGCCATGGTCGATGCCGCGCTGAACGGCGCGGCGTAGACGGCGCCGCACCGCGGACTCAAGCGCGGGGGACGGTCACCTCGACTGCATGCTCGGCGCGGTCGTTGACGAGCGGAACGAATGCTTCCTGCTGTTCGGCCCCATCGACGCTGACGCGCAATTTGCCGTCGACCGCGCGCGTTTGCGACACCTTGAGATGGTAGGTCGTTTCGCGATAGCGGTAAGTCAGCCCGAACGACTCCCAATCCGCCGGCAGGCACGGCGCAAAACGCAGCTTGTCGACTTCGAGCCTGAGGCCCAGCAGCGATTCGACGATCAGCCGGTAAAGCCAGCCCGCCGAACCGGTGTACCACGTCCAGCCGCCGCGCCCCGTGTGCGGCGCCACCGCGTAAACGTCGGCGGCGACGACATAGGGCTCGACCTTGTAGGTCGCGATTGCCGCGGCGGAGTTTGCATGGTTCACCGGATTAATCATGCCGAACAATTCCCAGGCGCGCTGGCTGTCGCCGAGCGCGGCGAACGCCATCACGGTCCAGATGGCGCTGTGCGTGTACTGGCCGCCGTTCTCGCGCACGCCAGGCACGTAGCCCTTGATATAGCCGGGGTTCATGTCGGATTTGTCAAACGGCGGATCGAGCAGCTGGATCAGGCGATGATCGCGGCGCACGAGGCGGCGGTCGACGGCGCCCATTGCCGTGCGGGCGCGCCGCGCTTCGGCCGCGCCCGACAGGACCGACCAGCTTTGCGCGATGGCGTCGATCTGGCATTCGGCATTTTCGGCGGAACCCAGCGGCCGGCCGTCGTCGAAAAACGCGCGCTTGTACCATTCGCCGTCCCAGCCGTCGCGCTCGACGTTCTGGCGCAGCTGCGCGGCCTCGCGCTGGCAGCGTTCGGCGAACTGGCCGTCGCCGCGCAGTTGCGCGAGCCGCGTAAACTGCATCAGCACTTCGTAGAGAAAAAAGCCGAGCCACACGCTTTCGCCCTTGCCCTGCGCGCCGACGAGGTTCATGCCGTCGTTCCAGTCGCCGGTGCCCATCAGCGGCAGGCCATGCACGCCAAAGCTGAGCCCATGCTCGATCGCGCGCACGCCGTGCGCATAAAGACTGATTGCTTCCGATGAATGGCCGGGCAGATCGTAATACGAGTCCTCTTCCGGATTGACGGGGCGGCCTTCGAGCAGCGGCACGGGCTCGTCGAGCACGCCGGTATCGCCCGTGCTGAAGACATAGCGGCACAGCGCAAGCGGCAGCCACAGATAGTCATCCGAGCAGTGCGTGCGCACGCCGCGGTCGGAGGGCGGGTGCCACCAGTGCTGCACGTCGCCTTCACGGAACTGGTGAGCCGCGCAGCGCAAGAGCTGTTCGCGCAGGAGCGCGGGCTCCGAGTGCACGAGGGCCATGGTGTCCTGCAGCTGGTCGCGAAAGCCGAACGCGCCGCCGGACTGATAAAACCCGCTGCGCGCCCATAGCCGCGACGCCAGTATTTGATAGACGAGCCAGCCGTTGGCGAGCACGTTGAGCGCGGGATCGGGCGTATCGACCTGCACTGCGCCCAGCGTGCGCTGCCAGTAGCGCCGCACTTTCTCGAACGCATCGTTGGCCGCGGCGCCGCCGCGGCAGCGGTGCATGAGCTGGCGCGCATCGTCGAGGTTGCGGCCGGCGCCGAGACGGAAAACGAAGTTGCGCTGCTCGCCGTGGGCGATGTCGAACTGCAACTGGATCGCCGCGCACGGATCGAGCCCCGCACCCACCTTGTTCGAGAGCTGCGTGCGCAGCATCGCCGCGGGATTGCGCAGCGTGCCGTTGCGGCCGATGAATTCGGCGCGGTCGCCGGTGAAGGTGCGCTTCGCGTCGTCGACGTCAAAGAACGCGGTGCGCTCGGCGAACTCGGTGTTGTACGAATTGCGCGCGCACAGCCCGCCGCTCACCGGATCGGTTTCTGTGATGACGTGCATCGAGGTTTTGGGCTGCAGGTCGCCGAGCACCCATTCGACATAGCCGGTCGCGGACAGCCGCCGCGCGCGTCCCGAGGTGTTGGATATCTTCAGCATCGAGAACTTGACTGCGGCATCGAGCGCGACATAGACGGTCAGTTCCGAGCGAATGCCGCCTTCCTCGTATTCGAATGTGCTATAGCCGAACCCGTGGCGGCTCAAGTACGGCGCGGCGCCGCGGCAGGGCGCCGGCGCGGGCGACCAGAAATGACCGCTCTCTTCGTCGCGGATATAGAACGCTTCGCCGCCGCTGTCGCTCACCGGATCGTTGTTCCACGGCGTCAGGCGATACTCATGCGCGTTCTCGCTCCAGGTATAGCTCATGCCGCTCTCGGAGATGACGCTGCCGAAGTAAGGGTTCGCGAGCACGTTCACCCAGGGCGCGGGCGTGACCTGGCCGTGCGCCGTCGCGATCAGGTATTCGCGCCCGTCGGTGCTGAAGCCGCCGATGCCATTGCCGAAGAGCAGGTCCTGGCGCACGGGCACGGTGGTGGACGCAATCTCGGGACGCAGTGTGCGAGTGGGCTTCAAGCGCGGCAGATTCAGGTGCGGCGCGCGCACTTCCAGCATGCCGCGGCGGTTGATCTGGTCGCCGAGCGCGCCGCGCCGGTCGCTGATGATGGCGCGCGCGACCGCCTGCACCAGGATACGGTCTTCGTTTGATATCTGCTCGGCGCGCCGCACGAAGATGCCGCCGGGCTTGTCCATCACGTGCGCTTCGATGCCGGCGGCGATCAGCCCCATGATCTGGTCCTGCAGCAGCTGGCGGTAGCCGGCACGGTCTTCGTTCCAGACGACGAGGTCGACGATGAGCCCTTTCAGCCGCCAGTAGGCATGCGCCTGCACGAGCTGGCGAACCAGTTCGATATTCTCGAACTCGCCGATCTGCAGCAGCACGATCGGCAGATCGCCGGATATCGCATAGCTCCACAAGCCCGACTGGCCGCGGCGATTGGCCGCCAGCACGCGCGATTCTCCGCGCAGGCTGGCGTTGGCGTAAACCACGCAACCGGCGAGGCGCGCGTACAGTTGCGTGTCGGCTTCCGTGGCGTTGATCTGCCGCAGCACGACCTGGCTATGCGTCCACGCGAGCTCGAACACGCGGTCGGCGAGATGACGGTCCTGGTATTTGGCGGCAAGATTCAGCGCGGCCTCGCGCGTGGCGCCGACGCCGGTGACCACGTCGACCACCACTGCCTGCTCCGGGTCCAATGCGATGCGGCAGCGGATGGCGATCACCGGATCGAGCACGGAACCCGCGCTGTTCGACAGCGCGCCGTGCTCGCCCAGCGCTTGCGGCGCGGCCACAGTGCGCCCGCGACCGATGAAGCGCGCGCGGTCGGTTTCGTACGAGATATCGCCCATCTCCGCGCCGCGCACCGCCATTACGTGCAGCATCCACGGCGGCTGCTCGGTGTCCGAGCGCGGCCGCCGCGTGCACAATATCGCCTGGCGTTCGCGCACGATCTCGGTCTGCACGAACAGATTGCTGAACGCCGGATGCAGCGCGTCGGCGGCCGGCACCGCGAGCGTCACTTCGGCATACGTCGTGACTTCTATCGTGCGCCGCGTGCGCGCGCGGTTGGTGATGCGGATGCGGCGCAGCTCGATGTCGTCTTCAGGGGAAACTACGATTTCGGTGTGGGTGTCGTAGTCGAGATCGCGGCGGCGGAATTCGGCGCGTCCCTCGGAGAATATCGCTTCATAGTTCTCCGCGCGCTTGAGCGTCGGTTGGTGCGTGTTCGACCAGAATACGCCACTCGACACGTCGCGCAGATAGCAGAACGCGCCCCAGTTGTCGCATGTCGTGTCCTCGCGCCAGCGCGTGACCGCCAGCTCCTTCCAGCGGCTGTAACCGCCGCCTGCATTGGTGATCATCACGTGATAGCGGCTATTGGACAGCAGCTGCACTTCGGGGGCCGGTGTGTCTGGCGTGCGGATGACGCGCACCGGCATTTCAACGTCGTTGACCGTGGCGCGGATCGACGAGAATTCGCTCGTATGCAGCTGGACCGGGCCCGCCCGCGGCACGCGCTCCTGCAGCAGCAGGGTCGTCGCCTGGAATTGCGGATCGGCGGCGAAGCGCTTTTGCATGGGGCGGTCGCGCAGCGCGTACGCGAGCGCGAGGAAAATCATGCCTTGATGGTGCGCCATGAACGAGCGGATCACCGCGCTCGTTTGTCCGCGCGGCAAACGCGCGGCGGTGTAGTCGACGGCTTCATACAAGCCATAGCCGCCGGCAAGACCTTCGCCCGCGAGCCGCTCGAGATTGGCGCATGCGCGCGCAGGCGCCACCATCAGCGCGAGCGCGGACGCATAAGGCGCGATCACAAGATCCTCGGCCAGTCCGCGCTTGAGCCCCAGTCCCGGCACGCCGAATGCGCGGTATTGATAATTAAGCGCGGCGTCGACCGTGTTGTAGCCGCACTCCGAAATGCCCCATGCCACCCCGCGCCGGGTCGCGTAGGCGATCTGGCGCTCGACGGCTGCTTCGCAGGTGCGTTCGAGCAGGGTATTTTCGTAGCTCGGCATGATCAGCATCGGCATCAGATATTCGAACATCGAGCCGCTCCACGACAGCAGCATGGGCTCGCCGCCGCTCGCCGTCAGCAGGCGACCCAGCGCAAACCAGTTTTCCTGCGGCAGCTGGCCCTGCGCGATGGCGACGAAGCTGGCCAGCCGCGCTTCCGACGCGAGCAGATCGTAATAGCTGGTGTCGCGCCGGCGGTCGCTGACGTTGTAGCCGATGGCAAGCAGATGACGCGATGGGTCGTAGAGGAAACCGTAGTCCATGACGGCCATCTCGGCGGCCTGCATGGCCAGGCGCTCGATGGCGGCCGCGCACTCGCGGGCGCGCGCGCCGGCGAGCGCGACGCAGCGCTGCAATTCGTCGAGCGCCGTCTGCTCGGCCGGAGCGGGGGCCGGCACGACGCGCTGCGCGATTTCTTTGAGCCATTGCTCGTCGCGCGCGGCCAGCTCACGCAACGATGGAATGTCGATGGATTCGACGAGGTGCCGCACGCGGTCCGGCAGCCCCGTCAGCGCGAGCCACGGCGCAAGCAACAGCAGTTCTTCGAGCGCATCGCGGCACTGCCGTGTCAGCGCCTGCGTCCACCATTGCGCGCTGCCATCCGGCGCAGCAGCATCCCCGCTGCCGCGCGCGAGCTCTGCGGCGGCCGGGGCGAGACGCGTCAGCCAGGCGTGCACGGCGGCGAGCGTGGGGGCCCGCGAATCGAAGGCGGATTCCACGTCTCTTTGCAGCTGCGCGTGCTGCGGTGTTGCCGCATCGCCGGCGATTTCCACCAGCACGGCCAGCGTATTGGCTATGCCTTCGAACCAGCGCGTGCCGGCGACCTTGTCATCGCAGAGCGCCAGCAGGCCCGGCTGCAGCGTCAGCAGATTGCCGGCGAGATTGCCGCTGTCGACCGAAGAAACATAGAGGGGCGCCAGCGGCCGCAGCGTCTGGGTGTCGTACCAGTTGTAAAAATGACCTTCGTAGCGCTCGAGTCCCTGCATGGTCTGCAGCGTATCGGTGGTGCGCACGATCAGCTGTCCGGCCGGTATGAAGCCGAAATCGTAGGCGGCGAGGTTGGCGAGCAGCGACAACCCGATGTTCGTCGGCGATGTGCGGTGGGCGATCACCGGCAGCGGTTGTTCCTGATAGTTGTCCGGCGGCAGCCAGTGATCTTCAGCGCTCACGAACGTTTCAAAAAAAGCCCAGGTCCTGCGCGCCAGTGTCTGCAGAAAGGCGCTCTGTCCGCTGGTGAGCCTGGCGGCGCGCGACGGCCGCGGCCGGCCGAGCCACCAGATAATCGCCGGCGCCAGCGTCCACAAGAAGAGCACGGGCGCGGCGACGATGAGCGCGCGCGGCGCCGCGTTCGCCAGGTACGCGGCGGCGGCTGCTGCGATCACGGGCGAAATCAACATCGTCCGGTAGCTCGCGACAAAGCCGGTGCGCACGCTCCTTTCCACGCCGCTCGAAGGCGTCCATTCGAGCAGGCGCGTGTGCGAAACCAATATGCGCCAGTTGGTGCGCAGGATGGCGTCGCAGCTGTACCAAGCCTCGAACGGCAGGCACGCGAATGTCAGCCCCGCCCGCGCCAGATGGCCTCGCAGAGTCTCCAGCGATGCTGCAACGTGCTGGCGCGGCGGCGCGTCCGGCGGTTTGTGCAGCAGATCGAGCGCGGACGCGAACAACGGCGGGAGGGCAATGATGCCGACGACGACCGCTGTCCAGAACCAGGCCGGATGAAACACGCTCCAGCCCAGCAGTAAAAGCAGCGTCAACGCGGGCGCCACAATGCTGCGGCGCAGGTTGTCGAGGATTTTCCACTGCGAGAGCCACGACAGTGGATTGGGCTTGCGCGGCCCGCCGGCCTCGCCGGGAACGCGCGGCAGCAGCCACGAAGCAATCTGCCAGTCGCCGCGTATCCAGCGGTGGCGGCGGCTTACGTCCGCGAAATAGTGGACCGGATGTTCTTCGTACAGCTGTGACTCGCTGAGCAGCGCCGAGCGCGCGTAACAGCCTTCGAGCAGGTCGTGGCTGAGAATGCGGTTTTCGGGAAAACGATCTTTGAGCGCGAGCTCGAACGCGTCGACGTCGTAGATGCCCTTGCCGATGAACGAGCCCTCGCCGCACAGGTCCTGATACACATCGGAGACCAGGCGTGTGTACGGGTCTATGCCGGGCTCGGCGCCGAACAGGCGCGCATAGCGCGAGCGGTTGGTGCCCGGCAGGCTGGTCTCGACGCGCGGCTGCATGATTCCGTAGCCCGCGGTGACGCGCTGGCATGCGGGATCGTAGCGCGGGCGATTGAGCGGATGCGCCATGGCGCCGACGAACTGGCGCGCCGCGTCGCGCGGAAGCTGCGTGTCGGTATCGAGCGTGATGACGTACTTGATGCCCGACAGGACGGCGGTGTTGCCGGCGATCAGGGCAAAACGTCCAGCGGCGCCGCCGCGCAGCAGCGCGTTCAGTTCGCCGAGCTTGCCGCGCTTGCGCTCATAGCCCATCCACAGCTTCTCACGCGGATTCCAGCGCCGCGGGCGGTGAAACAGAAAAAATACGTCGCTTTCGCCGCCGGCATATTTCCGGTTCAACTCGTCGATGCGATCGCGCGCGCGCGCGAGCCGTGCGTCGTCCTGCGGCAGCTTTTCTTCGCTCGCATCGGCAAAGTCGGTCAGCAGTGCGAAATGCAAGTGCGCATCGCGGTTGCCGAGATAACGGACTTCAAGCGCCTCGGCCAGTTCGTCGATGCCCTCCACGCTGCCGAGCAGCGTCGGCACGACGACGAGCGTCCGGCATTGCGCGGGTATGCCCCGCGTGAAATCCAGGTGCGGCAGGGCTTGCGGCGCGGCAAGCAGCGTCGCACACCAATTGACGAGCGCGACCGCCAGCTGGCTCGTGCCGACGGCAGCGAGCAGACCGAGCGTAGCTAGCGGCCATCCATGAATGCCGCCGACGAGCGCTTGCCTGAGCAGGCCCGCCGAGAAGAGCAGCGTCAGCAGCCCAATCGATCCGATATAGAGCAGCAAAGGAAATCTGCGCGCGGCCTGGCACACGGCGTCGCCCGCAGACCACCGGGTTCCCGCCGCGCGCTTGAGCAGCAGCAACCCTTCGCCGATCAGAAAGCAGCCGACATGGGCATCGCGCGGTGAGACCGCCGCTTCCGCGGCCGGCGCCTGGACGCTTATTGCGAGCGCCGCCGCCGCGCCTTCATGCGCGAGCTGGATGGCTTTGCGCGCGACTTCGATTTCAGACAAGCGGCTGGCTCTGGCGATCTTCTCCACGGCATGGCGATAGTGGTCGCGCGTTGCGAAATCCATCGTGCCGTACACGCCGCCCGGGTCTTCGCGCAGTTTCTGCTCGACACCGCTCATGGTTTCGACGAACTCACGCCAGTCCATCGCGGCAAGAAAGCGCAGGCTGCCGATGCTGTTGCTGATCGAAACCTGGCCCGATGCCTGTTTCTGGGTTTCGGATTGCACGAGCTGTTCGATCGTGCCGCCCGATTCCGACAGGCGTTGCTCTATCCACGTCAGCGGCAGCGCGAGTGCGGCGCTCTGGCCCTGCAGTCGCCGCGCAAGCTCCGCGACAAAGGAACTTGCCATCGGCGGATTCGAGCGCGCCATGTCCGCGACCACCAAAATGAGGCTCTTGGGGTCTTTCTCGGCGACTTCCATCATTTCATCCGCCCATACGTCCGCGCGCTCGCGGTCGGTCGTGCTGGCGCTGACGCGCGCGCCGACGCGGCGCAGGTTTTCGATCAGCGCCAGGCGCAGCATGATGGGTATCGCCCACAGTTCGCCGAGCCTGAGCTGCGTCGTTTTCTGGTAGGCGGCGACGAAACGGCTGAGGCTGTCGGCATCGACGTGGCCGTCGCCATGCGATACGGCCTCGAGCGCTATGTCATACACGCGCGGCAGGCCGGCCGAAGGACCGTGGGCGAGCCGCGGCAACTCGCGGCTGTAGCCTTTCGGCAGGTGTCTGCGCGCGGTGCGGACCTGCTCTTCGATCAGGTACAGGTTGTCGAGCAGCCATTCGCCGGCCGGGGATATGCGGCGGTTGGCTTTCACCGCTGCGGCCAGCACGTTGCACGTTTCGAACAGCACCTGTTCGTTTTCGCCAAGGCGCACGAGCAGCAGGTCGGGTGCGCGCCCCAGGCTTACGCGGTGCAGGGCCGCGAGGTCCTTGCCGTGCTGCTCCATTTGGGCGGCGCTGAACAATTCCGCGCGCAGCGGCGCTTCGTTGTCGATGGGCCTGCGTTTGCCGCGATGGCCGCCGCGCAGACTCGCGAAGAGCGCGCGCCACGCGGCGGGAATCGTGTCACCGCTCAATTTCAATTGTGAGATTTCCTTGTGTGCATGAAATCGGGACGTTCGTATGAGGCCATGCTGGCGGGGCCATGCGGCGCGTGCGGAACATCTCCCAGCCGCCGCCCGGCTGCCCTGGATAATTTGTTCTAATTCCGCGGCCTGGAGGCCGGCGGGAAGTGTCGTCATAATGACACGAATAGCGCACCCTCAACGTGTGCTAGCGCACAGAAAAAAACGGCCGAAAGGCGGATGTTCGCATGCTGATCCGATCGCCACCAGGACAGAGCAGTTGCCCACACAAGAAAGAACCGGAATGCCCGCATACAGTTACAGAATATTGGCTTTGGCAGTGGTGATAGTCATCGGTGGTTGCGACCGGCCGCCGGCACCCGCCGGCACTCCTGCGCCGAAGACGACCGTTGGCACCGAGATCGACGATACGGTGGTGACCACCCGCGTCAAGGCCGCATTGATTCAGGACCCGGCCATCAAGAGCTTCGGTTTCAAGGTCGATACGCACAAGGGCGAAGTGCAGTTGAGCGGCTTCGTCGACAACCAGGCGCAGGTCGACCGCGTGGTCGAAGTCACGCGCGCCGTTGAGGGCGTCAGGAGCGTCGACAACAAGGTCAGCGTCAAAGAAGGCGCGACGACCGTTGGCAACAAGGTCGACGACGGCATCGTGACCGCCAAGGTCAAGGCCGCGCTGCTGGCGGACGCCAGCGTCAAGAGCTTCGACATCGCCGTGGTGACGCGCAAAGGCGAAGTGCAAATGAGCGGGTTCGTCGACAACCAGAACCAGATCGACCGTGCGCTCGAAATCGCGCGCGGCATTGAAGGCGTGCGCAGCGTCGGCAATGAGATGAGCGTCAAGAAATAAGCGCCGCCCGCGCCGTGACTGAAACCGCGGGTTCAGCCGGCGCCGCGGTCCCCGCAGTGGCCGACCCGGCCCTCGACGAAGCGACGCCTGTAGCGGGCCGCGCCACGCGCGTCGCGCGACTTACCGTCGCGGTCGGCATACTCACCGTCATCGCTCTGGTTGCGGCTTTGTATCTGGCACGCGCTTTTTTTTGTCCCGTTGCTGATAGGCATACTCGCAAGCTACGCGCTGACTCCGCTGGTTGACTGGTTAGACGCGCGCCGCGTACCGCGCCTGCTGGCGGCGGCCCTCGTGCTGACCGTGCTTGCCGGTGGCGTTGGCGGGATTGCCTATTCCCTGCGCGATCAGGCTGCGGCAATGATCGAAAAACTGCCGGAAGCGGCGCGCAAGCTGCGGCAGAAGCTGAATCAGGCGCGCACGGGCAGTCCGACCGCGTTGCAGAATATGCAGGATGCCGCCAATGAAATTCAGGCGGCGGCCGTCGACGCCGGCGCCAAGGTAGGCGCGCGCGCTCCCGCGGTGAGGCCTCCCGAGCCCACCGCCTGGCTGCGCGATTACGCGCTGGCGCAATCCGCGCTGCTGTTTGCCGTCGCCGCGCAAACGCCCATCGTGCTCTTGCTCACTTATTTTCTGCTGGCGTCGGGCACGCATTTCCGCCGCAAGCTGGTGCAGTTGGTGGGCCCTTCGCTTACGCGCAAGAAGGACGCCGTGCGCATACTCGAGGAGGTCGATTCGCAGGTGCAGCGTTATCTGCTCGTGATGCTGGTGTCGAATACGCTGGTTGCCGTATGCACCTGGCTCGCGTTCGCGGCGCTCGGCGTGGAACAGGCGGGGGTGTGGGGCGTCGCGGCGGGCATCCTGCATTTCATACCCTATCTCGGCCCGCTGATTGTTGCTCTCTTCAGCGGCGTGGCCGCTTTCCTGCAATTCGGGACGCCGTCCACCGCCCTGTTGGTAGCCGCGGTCTCTCTGCTTGTGTCAGGCAGCATAGGATTCGTGTTCGTGGCGTGGCTGCAAAGCCGCCTCGCGCGCGTGAATCCGGCGGTATTGTTCATTGCATTGTTGTTTTTCGGCTGGCTGTGGGGCGTTGCAGGGCTGCTGCTGGGTGCGCCGCTGGTCGCTATCGCCAAGGCAATCTGTGACCGCGTCGACTCGCTGCACGCAATCGGCGATCTGCTGGGACGCTGATGTGCGCTTCGCATCGCACTGAGAAGACCGGCGTGCGAGCGCTACCGTACAGACCTCAGCGGCGATGACGCGGACACTGGCTTCATGTCGAATCAATCTCGCGCGTGGCGATGGAGCTGGATGGCGTTGGCGGTCGTGTGGACGCTCATCGCAGCTGCGTACGGCTGGCTTAACTTGCCGCGAGCCCGGTATATTCCGCACGATCCCCAGTTTCTAAGCGGCCTTTCCAGCGAGTCTCTCGCGATATTGCGCGGCGAAGGCGCCCCCGCGACGCCTGCGCGCGGTGCCTGGTCGCTGGACCCGCGTATCGTGAGCACGCCCAACGGCACGCGCCTGGCGTTTCCGTCGTTCACCACGGATGCCCGCGCGGCGCTGGTCGTCAACGAGTATCACAAACTGTTGATTGCCGAAGCGGATCAACAAAGAATCCCTTACCTGCTGGACGTGCTGGTGGTCTGGCTGGTGCCTTTGCTGGGCGCGGGGCTGGCATTGCGATTGTCCCGCCGCAGCGGCAGCGAATGGCGCATCATTCCCGACAGTGCTCATCAGCCCGCCGCTTCCAGCGCGGGGGGCGACCGTCGTCTGCATGACGAGACGCCCGTCAATCCCGCATAAGCGCGGCCGCGCCACGTCTATATCGCGCTTTGCCGCGGCCGCCCGTCAACACCATCCCTCCTGACTGCCCCGTCCATTTACCGTACGCGCAATCTGACGCGGTAAACGCAAATTCATGATGATTCCGCTGCATGTTCGCTGCGCCATCTAAAGTTGAATTCGCTGTATGTGGGATGACGCACAGTATTCACCAGCCGTTACGACGAGAATTGCCGCTTCGATTGGCAAGCTAATCCGCCCCGTAGCCGGGGCACGAAAGGTTTCATCATGCTGTATATCATTGCGGTAGTTCTCATCATCCTTTGGCTGCTCGGCCTTGTCACTTCGTATACGATGGGCGGCCTTATCCATGTTCTGCTGAACATTTCCGTCGTCGTTATCCTGCTGAGATTCATCGGCGATCGCAAGCCGCCGCTGTAAAGAGCCCGGGACACGAAGAGTCGGGGCAGCAATAATGATCAGACTCAAATTCTCCATCAGTCTGCAATACGAAATCGTCGACTATGCGAGCGATTTCATATTTAACATTCATGCAGCGAAAACGCGCCACCAGACGGTGGTTACGGAGGCGCTGCACCTGAGCCAGCAGATCACGCCTGTGATCTATGCGGACCCGGCATTCGGCACTCGTTACATGCGGTTGAAGGCTGAGCCCGGGCAGCTCACGGTGCGTTATGACGCGACTGTCGACATCGACCATTACAGCGAGTCGCCGGGCTGCCTCGTCGAAGTGCCTATTGCACAGGTGGCGCCCGAGGTGCTGCCTTTTATTTATCCAAGCCGCTATTGCCAGTCGGACCGTCTGCACAAGTACGCGGCCCGCGAGTTTGGCCACTTGCGCCAGGGCTACTGGCGGGTGCAGGCGATCCTCGATTGGGTGCGCCATCGCACCAAATTCCTGTCGGGCAGCTCGAATGGCAGCACATCGGCAGTCGACACGCTGATCGAGCAGGTCGGCGTGTGCCGCGATTTCGCGCACTTGATGATCGCGTTGTGCCGGGCGGTAAATATCCCCGCGCGCTTCGTATCGGGCATCGACTATGGCGCGGATCCGGCGCTGGGGCCGACGGATTTTCACGCGTACGTCGAGGTCTACCTGAGCGACCGCTGGTACCTGTTCGACCCGACGGGCGTGTCGCCGCCGATGGGGTTGGTCAGGCTGGGCACCGGCCGCGACGCAGCCGATGTCTCCTTCGCCACCATGTTCGGGACGATTAAATCGACCCAGCCGCTGATCGTGATCGAAGCCGTGAACGACCCGGCCAATGGCTACACGCTGCCGCGGTATTGTCAGGAAGCGCTTTCGTCGCACGGTGAACTCTCCGCCTTGCAGTAGTAAGAGTGCGCGGCCCGCCGGCGGCTTAGTTAGTAGCAGGCATGACCTGCGGGCTGCGCACGTCGGACAGCAGGCGCGCGAATTCTTTCTTGACCAGGGCATAGCATTCGCAGGCGCCGGCTTCGAGCCCGGCCCGCTCCAGCACGGTGAGATGCCCGCGGCGATAGCGGATGACGCCGGCACGCTGCAGTTTGCCAGCGGCCTCGGTGATGCCTTCGCGGCGCACGCCGAGCGCGCACGCCACCAGTTCCTGCGTCATCACCAGCTCGTGCCCGGGCATGCGGTCGAGTGTCAGCAGCAGCCACCGGCACAATTGCTGGTCTATCGAGTGATGGCGGTTACATGCGCCCGTCTGAAACATCTGGGTAACGAGGGCCTGAGTGTAACGCAGCAATAACCGCTGGGTCGGGCCGCCGCGGTTGAATTCTTCCTTCAGCAGGCGCCCCGACAGCCGGTAGCCGTGTCCGCCGGTCTGCACGACGGCCGAGCTGGGGGTGGTATCGCCGCCCATGAAGAGCGAAATGCCGAGCACCCCTTCGTTACCAACCCCGGCCATCTCCGCCGACATACCCGATTGCAGGATGTAGAGCAGCGATACGATCGCGGTGGTGGGGAAATAAACATGCTGCAATTGACCGCCCGGATCGTAGAGCGTGTCGCCAAGCAGCATGGGCACGAGCTCCAGATTCGGGGCAAGGCGCGCGAATTCCGCCGCGGGCAGCGCGGCCAGCAGGTGATTTTGATCGGGGCTGTGGAGAGGGCGTGTGGCAATCATGTCGCAGCCCCCTTCTGCTGGTCATCCAGTTCAACGCCGATGCCGCGGTAACCGATGAAGCCGCACGCCTGGTTGAACATCGGCTCGCCGCTGACCTGGAATTTCTGGTGCGAGCCGTCGGCATTCACGCGACTGAAAGCAAAGTCGACAAACGGCTGGCGCGCAGCGATTTTTTCGTGCAGTGCCGCGCGCTCCGCCTTGTTCCAGCCAGTCGCGTCTGTTTCGATATTTTCGCCGGTCAGCCCATCGACGCGGATGCCGAGCATCTCGAGCACCGGACCGGACACCTTGGTGAAAGCGCCGGTCGCATCCTGTTCCCAGTACCAGTCGGACGCGAGCTCGGTCAGGCTGCGAAACCGCGCTTCGCTTTCGCGCAGCTCGGCGGTGCGTTCCGCGACCTTCTGCTCGAGGATTTTGCTGTAGTCCTCGAGACGCTTGTACAGCAGCCGCACTTCCAGCATGTTGTGGATGCGCGTCTTGACTTCGACGAGATCGAACGGCTTGCTGATGAAATCCTTGGCGCCGGCCTGCAAAGCGCGCAGCTTGTGCGCGGGCTGCGCCGTCAGCACGATCACGGGCAGGTAGCTGTCGGCGTTGTTCGTTTTGAGCCCCGCCATCACGGCAAAGCCATCCATCTCCGGCATCTGCAGGTCGAGCAGGATCAGGTCGTAGTGGTTTTTGCGGTGCAGCGCGCAGACCTCCTGCGGATTCATCGTCGTGGCGACGTTGACGTAGCCCGCTGCGCTCAGCAATTCCTTCAGCAGCGTGACATTGGTCTCCTGATCGTCGACGATCAGAATGCCGGCGTTAAGAACGTCGGGTGCGCTCGTCATAGTGTTTTGTCCTTAAGAATTGCGCGGTCTGCCCGGCTCTTCACGAACTGCAGCGCCACGTCCAGCGTATCCATGAACTCATTGACCTTGATCGGCTTGGTGAGATAGCGGAAGAACCCGGCTTGGAGTCCTTTTTCAATGTCGCGCGGCATCGCATTGGCGCTCACCGCAATCACCGGGATATGCGTCACCGTCGGGTCCTCCGTGAGTATACGCAATACTTCGATGCCGCTGATGCCGGGCAGGTTGATGTCCATCAATATGACATCGGGCATCGACGCCAGCGCCATCTCGATGCCGCTGGCGCCGTCGCGCGCGCTCAAAAGGCGCAGATCGGGCCGGCGCGCGATCAGATCTTCGACCAGCATCAGATTGGCCGGGTTGTCTTCGACATAAAGTACGGTGCGCAGCGGCGCATCGGGTTGCGCCGGCAGGCGCGCGGGCATTGCGTGACGGGCCGCAGCGGCCTGCGTGTCGGTCGTCACGTTCAAGTCGATCCAGAACTCGCTGCCCTTGCCAACCGTGCTGGCGACGCCGATGACGCCGTCCATCAACTCGACCAGCCGTTTGGACACCACGAGACCGATGCCGGTGCCTTCCGAGGTGTCCTCTTCCTTGCCCATGCGGTTGAACGGTTCGAACAATTGCGCGAGCTTCTCGGCCGGCAATCCCGCCCCGGTGTCCTTGACGGCCACCCGCACACGGTGCGGCATGGGCGTAGTGCAGGTCACAATCACCGTCCCGCCTTCGGCGTTGTACTTGATCGCATTGGAAAGCAGGTTGATAAGGACCTGTTTCACCCGCGTGCGGTCGGCTTTGACGAAGCAAGGAGCGGCGAACCTTGGAAAGGTCACGCTGACGCCGCGTTTATGCGCTTGCGGCTCTATCATGGTCGCGCATTCGTGCATGACGTCGGCCAGCGACAGTGGTTCGATCGACAGCGACAGCTTGCCGGACTCGATCAGCGCGAGATCGAGAATCTCGTTGATCAGGTCGAGCAGGTACCAGCCCGCCTTTAGTATCTGGTCGATGCTGCGTTTCTGGCCGGCAGTCGGCCCGGGCGAGCCGGATTCGATGAGCTGCGCAAACCCCAGTATCGCGCTCAAGGGCGTGCGCAGCTCGTGGCTCATGCTGGAAAGAAAATCCGATTTCGCGAGATTGGCCTTGTCGGCGACGGCACGCGCGTCCTCCAGCTCCGTGTTTTTGGCGTGGATCAACTGATCGAGGCGCGTGCGTTCGGTGACGTCGCGGAACACCAGCACGGCGCCTACGGTGTGACCGGCGCGCGTGCGTATCGGCGCGCAACTGACGGCTATATCGCATTCGCTGCCGTCTCGCGCGATCAAAATTGTGTGATTGGTCAGGCCGCGGGTTGTACTATTCGCGAGCGTGTCGCGAACCGGCGCGACGACGGGCAGTCGCGTTTGCTGGCTGATAATGTTGAAAATGTCTTCGATCGGACGAGTAAGCGCGTCTGCCAGAGCCCAGCCGGTCAATTTCTGCGCCAGCGGATTCTGCAGGGTCACGCGCCCGCCGGCATCCGTCGCGATAACCGCGTCGCCGATGGAATTGAGGGTAATGGCGAACTTTTCCTCGCTGATCTCCACGATGGCATTGGTCCGCTGCAGCTCCTGATTCAACTCTTCCTGCTTTTTCAGCAGGTGCGTTGTTTCCAGATGAATCAGTTCGTTGAGTTTATGCCGGGACTCCCGGTAGATCAGCCACGCGAACGACAGCGCAAACAGAAATGTCAGCACGCTGACCGTCACGATCAGGGCGAACAGCCGGCGCATATCCGATTTCAGTTTGGCGTCGTAGCCGGCCAGCGCTTCTTCCTCGATTTCGATGTAGCGGCCGGTCTCGGCGCGAATCGAATCCATCAACCGCTTGCCTTCGCCGTTGCTTTCCGCCGTCAGGACCGCAGTCATCTTCAGATGGCGGCGCAGGTCGACGATGCGCGTCATCTGCTCCATTTTGCCCACCACCAGCGGCGTCAATACGTCGAGTTGCTGCTGCGCTGCGCCGATCAGAGTCAGCCGGCGTAACTCGTCGAGATGGCCGTCGACTTTATCGCGGGCGGCCAGATACGGCTGCAGAGATGTCTCATTGCCGCTGAGCGAATAGCCGCGCTGGCCGGTTTCGGCATCGTTCAGTTCGGCGAGCAGCGCGTGCGCGCGGCTGATGACGTCGTAAGTGAGCTTGCGCGCGTCGGTGGAGATCTCGATCTGCTTGAACGCCCAGAACGACAGCGCTACCACCAGCGCAACCAGCAGCGCCGCGCCGGTCAGCGACGCCGTTTTGTAATCTGCGGTGGGCGGCAGCCCAGTCCCGGTCCCGGCGGGATTCTCTGCCGCGCTTTCTTTTTTTAGCAAACCCTGCCTTTGTAGAAAGCGTACAGTCGAATGCGGGCCAATCCCGCTGGTGCACGCGCGGGATAAGCGCGGAAAAACCGGTTGATTTAATTCGTCAGGGCAACATTGCTCTGGCCGCGTGCAGGCGTTCTCTATTGCGGCCATACTGCGGCCGGTGCCTATGGGTGCCTATTTTGAGGGAGAATTATCCTGCGCCGAGCAGACACAGTCTGTACGCCAGCGAACTTATAACGGGCCAATCCTGCTGTCGCCCCGCTTTTAAGCCGGGTTTGCCCGCTTGCGTGCCAATGCCGGTCACCGCCGCGGTATCGCCCACGCCTCCGTGCTCGACACGCCCGGCGGCGGGGTGAAGATGATCTGCTCCGCGCCGCGCAGTTTGTCGGGGCCGCCCCAGAATTCGGCCATCTTGCGCTGATCGGCTTTGGCGCGGCGGTCGACTTCTTCGGGGTCGCAGATCGCGCGCAGTTTTGCCGTGAGTGCCTGCGCGCGGCCGCCGTCGCGGTTTTCTTCGACGAGGTCGTGCGCTTCGACCGGATCGGCCGCGAGATCGAACAACTGCGGCTGCATGCCGACGTGATAGATGAGCTTGAGGTTGCCGTCGCGCAGCATGAACTGACCGCTCTTGGACGCCTGCGCGTGATATTCGGCAAACGCCGTGCGCGTCGAAGCCTGGCCGCTCAGCGCGGGGAACAGCGAGACGCCGGGCAGACTGGCGTCGGGCGCTGCGAGTTGCGCACCCGCATTGGCGACCACGGTTGGAAACAAGTCGACGTGTGAGGCGAGTTGATCGAGGACCTGTCCCGCCGCTATGCCGGGACCGGACACAATGAGCGGCACGCCGACCGAGCCTTCCCACAGGCTTTTCTTGCCGAAGAGACCGTGCCAGCCGAAGAGCTCGCCGTGGTCGCTGGTGTAGATGATGCGCGTGTTGGCGAGCAGGCCCAGTTCCTCAACGGCTTTCATTACCGCGCCGACCTGCTCGTCCATATGCGTAATAAGACCGAAGTAGGCGGCGGCGATGCGCCGCAAAATCCGCTCGTCGGTCATGTCGCGATAGCCGTCGATCTCGCGCAGATGGCGCACCGCCGGATGTTCGGGCCGGTCGCCCGGCCGGTAACGCTCCGGTAACGGCATGGCGTTCTCGGGGTAAAGATCCAGCAATCGCTGCGGCACCGTGAACGGCGGATGCGGGCTGATATAGCCGATCTTGAGCGCCCACGGCTTCGCATGCGGCGCGGTGTTCGCGCGCAGCCATGCGATCGATTTTTCGGTGATCTGCCGGTCGTATTCCTGGTAGTGCGTCTCACCCGCGCCAGAACGCAAAGTGTAGAGATCCCATTTGCTGCCATCTTCCAGCGGCGGCTCGGCATCGTAGCCGCGCAGAAGGTTCTTGATCGCGCCCTGGCCCTCGTGCAGATGCATCGGGATGATTTCCTCGGAGAAGCCATTCGCCGGCGTGCTCTCGCGGTAATGCAGCTTACCGACGCCGGTCACCGTATGGCCCTGTTCGCGCAGGCGCAGCATCCAGCTCGGAAAGCGCGCGTCGTAGGCGATCGCGTTGTCCCAATAGCCGGTCTCGAACGCGTAGCGGCCGGTCGCCATCGCCGCGCGTGCCGGGCAGCACAGCGCGCTGGTGCTGTAGCTGTTGGCGAAAAGCGCGCCGCGCGCAGCCAGCCTGTCGAGAGCCGGCGTCTTGACGATCGCGTGACCATAACAGCCCGTGATGGCGCGGTTATGGTTGTCGGACTGGATGAAAATAAGATTGGCGGGAGCGGTCATGACAATTCCTGAAACTCAATTGAAAATTCACAAGAGCTATTGGCCACAGCGGCACAGCGCTCACAGAGGAAAAACAAATCAGAATTATGCGAGAAATTCCTGACTTGCTCTAATTTCTCTGCGTTCTCTGTGGCAGATTTCGCTTTTTATTTTCGAAAGATCACTAATCGTCTAGGCGGATGTTGGCCTGCTTGCCGAGGTTGGCAATGCGCGCGCGCTCGGCGCGCATGAACGCGGCGAATTGCGCGGGCGACTCAGGCTGCACTGTCGCGCCCTGTTTCGCAATCAGGTCGCGCACTTCCGGCGCTTGCAATGCTGTGATGAGCTCCGCATGCAGCTTCGCCGTGAGCGCTGCCGGCGTATTAGCCGGCACTACCACGCCCCACCACTGCGTGATCTCATAGCCGGGAACGGTGTCGGCGAGCACCGGCAGTTCGGGCACGAGCAGATCGCGTTTTGCGCCGGTGGTCGCGAGTACCTTGATGCGGCCGCTTCTGGCCTGCGGCATGGCGACGAGCGGTGATGTCACCAGATATTGCAATTGGCCGCCAATGACATCCGTCAGCGCCTGCGCGGCGCCTTTATACGGTATGTGATTGGTTTTGACACCGGCGAGCAGATCGAACATTGCGCCGGCCAGATGTGCCGGCGTGCCATTGCCCGCGGAGCCGTAGTTGAGCTGGCCCGGTTTCGATTTCGCGAGCTGCACGAAGCCGGCCGCACTGTCGACGCCGAGGCCTGCGTAGACGGCGAGCACGTTGGCGACCGACGCCATGCGCGTCAGCGGTGTGAAATCACGGTCGGGATCGTAGCCGAGCCTCGTTTTGAGAGCGGGCAGGCTGGCGAACAAAGTCGACGTGGCCGCAATGAGCGTATAGCCGTCGGGCGCGGCGGCCTTGCCGAGCTCGATGCCAATGATGCCGGATGCGCCGGCGCGCACGTCGACGACCACCTGCTGACCGAGTTGCTGCGCCAGCTTGTTCGCGACAATGCGTGACAGCACGTCCTGCGAGCTGCCGGTGGCGCCGGGCACGAGAAAACGAATGGGACGCGCAGGATAGACGTTAGCGGCAGGAGCGGCCGTCAGCAGCACGTCCGCGGCAGAGGCGGCTTGCAGCAGCGCCATGCCGAGCAGTGCGCTCAGCGCGCGCGCCTTATTCACTGGTTTTGCGCAACGGCGATTTCATACACGGCCTGCACCGGCCAGTGATCCGACGGCGCGGCGTCCTGCAGATAGAAATGCGGCACTGCTGCCGCGATCGCGCGGGCTTCGCGATTGGCGACCAGCCAGTCTATGCATTGATTGACGACGCGATCGCCGGGCTTGATGTCCGCGGTCGGATAGCAATGGTAGGTCGGCGGCGCCTGCACACCGAGCGACGCAAAGCAGCTCACATAGCCCGCTTCCTGCAGCATGCGCGGCGGGTGCACCGGGTCGTTCATATCGCCCATGAAAAACAGCGGCTCGCCGGCGCGGTTAAGGCGCTGCAGAGCGGCGATGATGTTGCGGATCTGGCCGACGCGCGGCGACTGGCCGGTTTCGCATTCTTGCTTATTGCGCTGGGACGTAAGGTGTGCGGTCGCCACCAGCATGCTGCGGTCGAGCTCGCGAATTTTCAGACGCGCCCAGAACAGGCGGCGATGGCCATCGGGGATGCCAACGTCTTCAGCGCCGTGCTCAATCTTGCTGAACAATGCGTCGCGCCAGTAAATGTTGCTTTCACAAGTCCAGCCTTTGAGCGCATCGTCGACGCGTTTATGCCCGCGCAAAGTGTCGTCGATGAAGGCGCGCGATTCTGCCTGCAGTTCCTGCAGGCACAGAATATCGGGATCGAACGATTCGAGAAATCCGCGCAGCGCAGGACTGCGCACTGGCCAGCGCTGCGTGAGCCAGATGTTATAGGTGACGATGGAAAATCGGAGCGGCAGCATTGCAGCCTCCGGCGCTAGTAGTAGGCCGCCTTCGATCCGGGCGGTGGCGAGTAACGAAACGTACCGCGTTTCAATATCGCGTCTTTGCCGCCGACCGCAGCTATCTTCGCGCTCTGGTCGGACTTTGCGAGCTTGTCTACTGCGTCCGGATCGACAACTTTGCGCAGCGCCGCTTCGCATTCTTTGACGATGGTGGCGGCGTTTGCGTCGCGGCCGAGATCGTTGCGCTCGTGTGGATCGGCCGCAAGGTCGAACAGCATGGGCGGCAGGCCCGCGTAGTGGATGTACTTGTATTTGCCGTGGCGGATCATGTAAGCGCCAGTCATCGCACCCGCGGCGTGGTATTCCGAAAGTATTGTGCGCGCGGGCGCATTGCCTTGCGCGATGTCGATCAGCGAATGCCCTGGCAGCTGCGCATCGGCCGGGTCGGTTTTTGCGCCCGTGCCTTCGACAAGCGTCTGAAATGCGTCGGCCAGCATGACCGGCGTGGCGCAGACTTTGCCCGGCGGAACGTCGGGGCCGGCGAGGATCATCGGGATGCCCGCTGACTCTTCATACATCGTCGACTTGCCCCACATGCCGCGCGTGCCGAGGTTGTCGCCGTGGTCGGATGAGTAGAGCACGCGCGTCGTCTTGTCGAGTCCGGTCGCTTCGAGTGTCGAAAGAATCTTGCCGATGTTGTCGTCGAGAAACGAAGTGAGCCCGAAGTAGGCAGCGATCGCGCGCCGCACCATCGGCGCGTCGAAAGGCTCGTCGAAGCATTGGCATAGCCGCATCGCATCGGTGAACGGATGGCGCGGACGTTCGGCTTTCTCGTACATGAGCGGCCACGGCACGTCTTTTTCGGGATACATGTTGAAAAATTCCGGCGGCGCGATCAGCGGGAAGTGCGGGCACACGAAGCCGACGTAGAGCACCCACGGCTTGTCACGGTACTTGGGCGCTTCGTTCGTCAGCCACTGCTGTGTTTGCGCTGCTATGTCGCGATCGTACTGCGTGTATTCGGATTCGCCGGGCCCCGCTTCCGGGCCGAGCTTCTTCGAGCCCTGGCGTACCGGCAACTCGTCGCGGATCAGGCCGAGCAGATCGCCGACGCCGTTGACGATGTGCATGGGCAGTATCTCTTCGTCGAAGCCGTTGCGTTTTGGGTCGCAGTCTTGATAGTGCAGTTTGCCGATGGAAGTAACGCGATGGCCCTGCGCCATCAGGCGATGGCCCCACGTCGGCGGCGTGCCGTTATATGCGATCGCATTGTCCCAGCAGCGGTGCTTGTGCACGTACTGGCCCGTGGCGAACGACGCGCGCGCTGGCACGCAGATCGGGCAGTTCGTATAGGCGGAGGTAAATCGCGTGCCGCGCGCGGCAAGCTTGTCGAGGTTGGGCGTCTTGATTTGCGGATGGCCGTAGCAGCCCGTGACGCGCTTGTTGTGCTCGTCCGAAAGGATGACGATGTGATTCGCTGGCGTCATTTATATTTGCGCTGCAGGATTTCGACAAGCGGCACGCCGCTGTCGATGTCGGCTTTGCGTTTGGTGTCGGCACCGTCGATTTTTCGTGAAACCTCGAGAACCTCCGCGGCGCGCGCATAGGGCACGAACGCGATGCCCGCTTCGTCGGCGCATACGAGGTCGCCGGGCCGCACGCCGATGCCGGCGATGTGCACGATGCCGTTGATTTCCACCGTCTGCATGCGCCATTTGCCGGTAATCGGCGAGAAGCCCTTGCACCAGACGGGCCAGCCCATCTCGCGATACTGATCGGGATCGCGCAGCGTGCCGTCGACTACCGCACCTATGCAGCCTTCGCGCCGGCTGATAGTGGCCGACTGGCCGCCCATGTTGGAGCAACCCATCACGCCTTCGATCACGAGCACATCGCCGTGTGTCGCGAGATTGTGCGCTTCGGTTTCGCCCTGGCCGCTCGCGTTGTCCTGCGCAGCCTTGTGGATCTGCGTCGCATGGTGGATGTTGCGCACGGTGAGCGCGGGCCCGACGATGCGTTTGCCGCTGTTCACCGGCGGCATCACATAGGCGGGGATCACGCCGACGATGCCGAGCAGATCGCAGGCATCCGAGATCGTGCCGGTGAGATCGACGAGCGCCTTGAAGCCGTCGACGATTTCGGCTGGCAGGCGCGGCAATTCGAGCATGCGGATCGAGTCGCGCGGGAGTTTGCCGAGGGGTTTCTTTTCTGTCATGGAATTTCTACGCGGTAACGCCGGACTGGGATTGTAGGAGGGCGCTAACTGCGGCGTCAATGCATAGTGCGTCGCTTGCCGCGGATAACAACATCGTGATGTCGTGCCGCTTCTTGAGCGATGCTGAATTCGTTTTTCAACGCTTTACCGACGCGAAATAGGCTTCAGCATTGCGGTAAAATATTTTTTCGAGCACTTCCTCGTCATAACCGAGCGAGCGCCAGTCGGCGACGATCTTCGCGTATTCGAGTACTGGAAAGTCGCACCCGATCATGACGCGGTCCTGCATCCGGCGGCCGACCTCTTTCTTGACGTTGTCGGAGAGTTGTTTGGGCCCCCACCCGTGCAGTTCGTAGCTTACGTTGCCCTTGTGCAGCAGCACCGCGATCATCTCGTCCTGCCATGGGTACGCCGGCCGCGCCGCCAGAATGCGCAGTTCCGGATAGCGCGCGGCCGCGAAATCTATGTGGCGCGGGTGTCCGTGGTCGAGTATCAAACCGTAGCCTCCGGGCACGCCCTGGCCGATGCCGGTAAGTCCCGTCATGATCATGACCGGCGCATTGTGCTCAATCGCGCGTTCGTAGAACGGAAACCACAGCGGATCGCTCGCCGGCACGCCCACGCCCTGACCGGATACCGCAAAACCCATGAAGCCCGCGTCGGCGGCGCGCGCACGCTCGTACTCGGCTAGCGACTCTTCGCTGCGCCGGGGATCGAACTGAAGCCAATGGCCGAAAATTACATCCGGGTGGCGGCGCGCCACGCCGAACGCGTAGTCGTGGACCGCGCGAATCTCTTCGATCGGATACAGCTTGTGGAACGACAGGTCGAGTATGGTGCGCACGCCGTTGCCGCGCATGTAATCCATCATCTCGTCCTCGGTCCAGTTGCGCCCCTTCGTTTTCCATATTTTTTCCTGCCGCGCCAATTCAGCGGGGGTGCGAAAGATATGCCCCTCTACGGTTCCCCAATGCGAATGGCAGTCGAAAAATTTCGTCTTGCGGGTTGATTCTGACAAAGCGGATTCTCCTTTTTAACGCGGGTTCAGGGCTGCATAAGCTGGCCGGCGGTCCACCAGCCGACGCGCCTTGCCCTCGCGGCCGCCGGTATTGGCGAGCTCCGCGAGGCTGCCCTGATCGGCAAGCCGCACTTGCACCGATACGCCCAGATCCCCGCGCAGCCGCTGCTCGAGGATTTCCTTCAAGCCCTCGCGGTTCGCGGCGTCACGCTTCACTTCGACGAGGACTTCCATCTCGTCGCGTGCGCTGCCGGCCGTCTCGTTGCGTGTGACGACGCACACCCACTCACCGGTTGTGCGCGCGTCGCTTTTTACAGCGGGCAGGCATGCCATGGGATAGACGCTCACTCCGCGCAGCTTTACCATCGCGTCGCTGCGGCCAAGGAAATGATCCATACGCCGGAAATGGCTGCCGCAACCGCAGGCCTTCGTCAACGAATCGGGGAGGATACGGCCGAGGTCGCGCAGGTTGTAACGGATCACGGGCGGAACATTGCGAAAGAACACCGTAACCACCATGTTGCCGCGTTCGCCTGGCGCGACCGGCTCGCCCGATTCGACATCGACGATTTCCAGAAAGAGCGTGTCTTCCATCACATGCATGCCGGACTGCTCGCGACAGTCGAAGCCGCAGGTTCCCATTTCGTGGGTGCCGTAGGTGTCGTAAACGGGACAGCCCCAGGTGTCGGCGAGTTCACGCCGCAGCGCACCGTCGAGATCCGGGCCGAGATAGCTGCGCACGAATTTGGTCTTGAGCTCGCGCACGTCGCGTCCAAGTTCCTCGCGGCAAACGTCGGCCAGCCGCGTCAGGTATTCGGGAAAGCTCGTCCACAGGTTCGTGCCGTAGCGGAATGCGATTTCGAGCTGTTGTCGGCTGGAGGTAACGACGCCGCTGCCCGTAGTCAGCGGCATTATGCCGAGGAAATCGTGGCAGGCTTTGTAGGTCTGCCACGGCGCGTTGGCGAGCGAGCAGGTCATCGGGATCTGCATGACATCGCCCGGCCGCCCGCCCTGAATATAGATGGCGCGAGCGCTGCTCAACGCCTGCGTTTCCCACGCGAGCGGCTCCGACAATGTGCCGCGCGGAATGCCCGTGGTGCCGCCGCTGGTCTGGAGCTTGAAGGGCAACAAGGCGAGACCGTCATGGCCGATGCCGTGGAAGGCGCCATAAGGCGGGTCGGCCTCCATGCTCTGCTTGATGTCCTCGGAATTGAACATCGGCAGCTTGGCAATGTCATCGATGCCGCAAATGTCGCCCGGCACGAGCCCTTGCTCGCGCCAGCGCCGGCGGTAAAAGGGATTGGCCCAGCCGGCCGCGACAACTTTCATGAAGCGTTCATTCTGCAGCGCACGCACTTTCTGCGGGGAGTAGCGGTAAACCGTCTGCTCGAAAACGTCGGGCAGCGGATAGTCGCGGCAATACTGGTCCCAGTCGAACGAGCGCCGGTAAACCGGCAGGCTGCTGAGCGGAAAACTGTCGGTCACGGGCGTTCTACTTTACCGCGGGTGGTGCGAACTTGCCGCCGGTCTCCGCCATTACCTCCTTCAGGCGCCGCATGGCGTACAGTCCCTTGGACTGGCCAGCGTAATACATGACCTGAAGAATTACCTCGCGCATTTCGTCGAAGT
>JANYDM010000004.1 GCA_025363575.1 Betaproteobacteria bacterium
TGGCTTCGTTTTTCTATCGTCGATACTGCATGCGCACGTCGCGGAATTGTTCCCGGGGATGGCGGTCCTCGGCTGCTACCAGTTCCAGCTCACGCGTAACAGCGATTTGTACATAGACGAGGAAGAGTTGCGCGAACTGAAGAGCCTGCGCAAGGCACTGCAGGGCGAGTTGACGCAGCGCCAGTTCGGCGACAGCGTGCGGCTGGAAGTCGCCGACCTGTGCTCGCCGGGCATGGCCGACGCGCTGCTGCTGCAGTTCGGCCTTACGCGCGACGACCTTTATCAGGTCAATGGCCCGGTCAACCTCGTGCGCCTCATACAGATCCCCGAGCAGGTCGACCGGCCGGATCTGAAATTCCCGCTGTTCGAACCGGCGCTGCCGCGCGAGCTTGCGAAGCAGCAGAACATTTTCGACGCCATCCGCAAAGGCGACATATTGCTTCATCAGCCGTACCAGTCGTTCGCACCGGTGGTGAACTTCCTGAAGGAAGCCGCCAACGATCCGCAGGTCGTCGCCATCAAGCAAACTGTCTATCGTACCGGCGCGCAATCGGAAATGATGGACCTGCTGATCCATGCCGCGCGCAACGGCAAGGCGGTCACCGTGGTCGTCGAGCTGATGGCGCGCTTCGACGAAGAGGCCAATATCAATTGGGCGCAGCGGCTCGAAGAAGTCGGCGCACACGTCGTGTACGGCGTAGTCGGCCACAAGACGCATGCCAAGATGGCTCTGGTCGTACGGCGCGAAGACGACCGCCTGCGGCGCTACGTGCACCTCGCGACCGGAAACTACCATTCGCGCACCGCCCGCCTCTATACCGACTTCGGCCTGTTCACGTGCCACGAAGAGATCGGGTCCGACGTAAGCGAAGTATTCATGCAGCTGACCGGACTCGGCAAGGCGCTGAAGCTCAAGCACCTGCTGCAGTCGCCGTTCACCTTGCATCAACGCACGATGAAGGCAATTCAGACCGAGGCGAAGAACGCGCGCGAAGGCAGGAAGGCGCGCATCATCGCCAAGATGAATGCGCTGCTCGAGCCCGAGATTATCGCCGCGCTGTACGACGCCTCGCAGGCCGGCGTCAAGATCGACCTGATCGTGCGCGGCGTTTGCGCGCTGCGGCCATGCGTTCCGGGCGTTTCCGACAACATCCGAGTACATTCAGTGCTGGGCCGTTTTCTCGAGCATTCGCGCATATTTTATTTTCACAATGCCGGCGCGGAGGATGTCTACCTGTCAAGCGCCGACTGGATGGACCGCAATTTCTTCCGCCGTATCGAGGTCTGCTTCCCGGTGCTCGACGCGCGGCTCAAGAAGCGAGTGATCCGCGAAGGCCTGGCGCCGTTCCTGGAACGCAGCGGTGACGTCTGGGAAATGTCTGCCTACGGCCACTACAAGCGGCGCAAGTCGGGACGTCGCAAGCTTGCTCATGTGCAGGACAAACTGCTGCAATCGCTCGCAGTAAAAGCGCCAGCCTAGTGTCATCGGCCCCGGCGCAAAGGGAGGCGCCCGAAATTCACGGTTCTGTCATATTTAGTCTCTAGTCTCGACGGTACCGCCCGCTGTCCGCGCAAAGGTTGACGCCGTGACCCAATCCGTATTGAACGAGTCGCCAGTTCCCTCGCCAGTATCGGCGCAACTCGCGCCGACGCAACCGGGACCGCCGCCACCTGGCGCGCACCAGCACGCGGCGGCGGTATCCGGTTTACCGCCGCATGAACTGCAAGTCGTATTGCAGGACATCATCGCCAACCGGCGGCTGCATGCGGTTCTGCAGCCCATAATCACCATGCGAACGGGGGAAATCGTTGGCTACGAAGGGTTGATACGCGGACCGGTGGACAGTCCGTTGCACATGCCTGGATGGTTGTTCGAGATCGCGGGACGCCACGGCCACGCGCGTGAAATCGAACACCTTAGCCGCCAGGTGGTCGCCGAAACCTTCGTTAATCTGCGCCTTCCAGGCAAACTGTTCCTTAATGTCAGTCCTGACCTGCTGGCGCAATCGCCCGTCGAGCGCGGCAATCTCGCCGCCTACGTAAAAGACATCGGTCTTTCCCCGGAGCGGCTCATCATCGAGCTGACAGAAAATCAACCGACTTACGACTTGGCGCAGATGCGCGACGCGATCCTCTATTACCGCGGGCTCGGCTTCGAAGTCGCTATCGACGATCTGGGTGAAGGGTTCTCTTCTCTGCGGCTTTGGTCAGAGTTGCGGCCGGATTTCGTGAAAGTTGACAAGCATTTCATCCAAGGCGTAAGCCAGGATTCGCTCAAGCTCGAATTCGTCAAAGCAATCCAACAGATCGCGGCGTGCTGCGGCTCGCGCGTAGTCGCCGAAGGCATTGAAAACCGTCAGGACTTTCGCGTCGTGCGCGATCTGGGAATCGCGTATGGGCAGGGCTACTTCATCGCGCATCCAGCCGCGCAGCCGGCCCGTGAACCGGACGCCGCGGCGCGCCAGGCACTGCAATCCTACGGCATCGCGGTCTATCCCGGCATTGAATGCGTTTCCAACCGCACCATCAAGGCGCGCAAGCTGATGATAGAAGTAAGCCCGGTGAGCCCCATCACCGAAAACGACGAGGTTTATGCGATCTTCAACGAGCAACCCGACCTGATTTCATTACCCGTTGTGCGGGACGGCATGCCGGTCGGACTCATCCACCGCTACAACCTGATCGACCGTTTCACGCGCCCCTTTCGCCGCGAACTGTACGGCCGCAAACCGTGCACCATGTTCATGCAGACGGCGCCGCTGGTCGTCGAGCACGATATAAGCATTCAGGACTTGAGTGCGCTGGTAGCTGACGGCGACCCGCGCTATCTCGCGGACGGGTTCATCATCGCCCAGAACGGACGCTACCTCGGCATCGGCACGGCGCGCGACCTGATCCGTGAAATCACGCAATTGCAGATCAATGCCGCGCGCTACGCCAATCCGCTCACGCTGCTACCCGGCAATGTACCGATCACGGAACACATCGACCGCCTGCTGAGTGCGGGCACTGCGTTTTGCGCATGCTATTGCGATGTTGACAACTTCAAGCCGTTCAATGACGTCTACGGTTACCACAAGGGCGACGAGATAATCCGCATGACGGGGCGCGTGATGTCGCAGCAATCCGATCCCGAGCGTGATTTCATCGGGCACATCGGCGGCGACGACTTCATCGTGCTGTTTCAGAGCATGGACTGGGAGCACCGCTGCCGGGCGGCGCTCGAGCAGTTCGCGCTGCAAGTGCCCACCTTATTGAGCGAGGACGACCGGGCACGCGGCGGCCTCGTCGGCGAAGACCGGCGCGGCCAGGAAATGTTTTTTCCATTTCCGACATTGTCGATCGGCGCAGTGGTCGTGCACGCGAACGAACTGACTTCCCATCTCGAGGTGTCGGCAGCGGCGGCGGACGCAAAAAAGCAAGCCAAACGCATCGCTGGTAACAGCCTCTTCACCGAGCGACGGCGGCCGCCGGCTTGACGGACGCGCTAGTTAATGCGCTTTTTTATTCGCAGCGCAAAAAGCTGGGAAGCAATCTATTCGCTTTAGCGCAGCCTAGGCCGCCTGCGCTTCCACGCTCGCCTCCAGTTCGCGCAACGACTTGATGTCGAGCTTGAAACCCGCCGCCGCCCACTCGTCGATTTCTTCGTGCAACGCGGTTACGGTCAGCGGATTTTGCGCGAGCCAGTCGCGCTCCATGCCCAGGCGCATGGTATGCCCGTTTACCTTCGCTTCGATCGCGGGCAACGGAATGTCGGCGCGGCTGCGATAGATCAGCGCGGCCAGCCGCAGCGCCATGACCATGCGCCAGTCGACAACCTCGACTTCGCGCGTGAATATCTTTTTCAGCGTGCGCCGGTGCGCGAGGACCAGCGTGGCGAGGCGCCATTGCTCCATTTTCGAGAAGCCCGGCATGTCCGCGTTTTGCACGATATACGCGGAATGCTTGTGATAACCGCTATAGGCGACGGAAATGCCGATTTCGTGCAGCTTGGCGGCCCACGCGATGTAGTGCGGCGCCGCGTCGTCGCTCGCATTGTCGCCCACTGTAAAGCGGCGATAAAGCGATAAGGCGAAACTCGCGACGCGCCGCGCCTGCTTCGAATCGACGTGGTAGCGCTGCATGAACTGCGAAACCGTGATGTCGCGCATGTCGTGGTGCTGAAAACGCCCGAGCAGATCATAGAGGATGCCCTGACGCATCGAGCCATCGGCTACGACCATGGACTCGATACCGAGCTCCGCAATTGCCGCGCTCATGATCGCCAGCGCCCCGGGCAGCACCGGCAGCCGGTCGCTTCTGATGCCGGCGAGGCCGAGCTGCCTCACGTTGCCGGCTTTGATCATGACAGCGCGCAGGCGCTCGAGCCCGTCGGGCGTGATGCCCGCATCGGAAAATCCGTTTAGCTGGAGGATTTCAGACAAGGCGCGTGCACTGCCCGATGAGCCGACCGCTTCCTGCCATTTGCCTTTGGCGAACTCGGCAACCATGGTCTGCAGTTCGTTGCGCGCGGCGAGCTCGGCCTGCTTCATTGCGCTCTTGGTGATCTCGCCGTCGGGAAAGTACTTGAGGCTGTAGCTCACGCAGCCCATATAAATGCTTTCGAGCTTGAGCGGCTTCAACGCCCGCCCGATGATGAACTCCGTCGAGCCGCCGCCGATATCGACGACCAGCCGCCTGTCTTTGGACGCGGGCAGACTGTGCGCCACGCCGCCATAGATTAAACGCGCCTCTTCACGTCCGGCTACGACCTCGATCGGAAACCCGAGCGCCGCTTCGGCCTGCTTGAGAAAACCCGCGGCGTTCTTGGCCACGCGCAAAGTATTGGTGCCGACCGCGCGCACCGCATGCGGATCGAACCCGCGCAGCCGCTCGCCGAAGCGGCGCACGCAATCGAGCGCGCGGTTTTGCGAATCTTCGTCGAGGCGCTTTTCCCGGTTGAGGCCGGCGCCGAGGCGGATCGGCTCGCGCAGGGAATCGAGCGGGTAGATCTGGTCACCGACGACGCGCGCGACTTGCAGGTGAAACGAGTTGGAACCGAGATCGACTGCGGCGAGAGTGGAGTAAACCGCCATGTTGTTTAAGCTGGTCCGCCGTCAGATTGAGTATCAAAAAATAACCGCCATGGATTTGCAAAGTATAGGTAGTTTGCGCAACAGGCGCCATAGGTTTTCTGGATTTTTTCGCACGCTCTTCAACTCACCTTAATTAAAGCGTCAATTTTCGGTCACCGGCATGTAACGCAGCCTCACTAATGTGATGCCCGTCATCAACTAAGAAAGGCTGCCATGTTGCAGAGTGAGATACGTCGCCACATGCCATCGCGCCAGGGGCTCGCGGTGACTCTGGCGCGCGATGCGCGCGAAGTAGCCGAAGCGCAGCGCCTGCGCTACAAAGTGTTTGTCGAGGAAATGGGCGCACGCGTGCGTGGTGGTGAACAAGGCATGGACGTCGACTACTACGATGCCCATTGCGAGCATCTGCTGGTGCGTGACACCGACACGCACCAGGTGGTCGGCACCTATCGCATACTCGATGGCGCCAAGGCGCGACGCACGGGCGGCTTTTACGCCGACGAGGAGTTCGACCTGACGCGGCTCAACCACTTGCGCGACGACATGGTGGAAGTGGGCCGCTCGTGCGTGCATCGCGACTACCGCGGCGGCGGGGCGCTCGCCCTGCTGTGGGCTGGACTCGCCAACTATATGAAGCTAAATGGCTACCGTTACCTCCTGGGCTGCGCGAGTATCAGCATGGCGGACGGCGGTCATGCCGGGGCAGGCATATATCACCGGCTGCATGCGACGAATCTAGCGCCGGTCGAGTACCGCGTTTTCCCGCGCTGTGAGCTGCCGCTGGACGCGTATGGCGTCGACCACGCGTGCACACTGCCGCCACTGATCAAAGGGTACGTGCGGGCGGGTGCCTACATCTGCGGCGCGCCGGCATGGGACCCGGATTTCAATACGGCCGACCTCTTGATGATGCTGCCGATGGCGCGCATCACAACGCGCTATGCGCGGCATTTCCTGAAAGACGGCCATTAACCCGGCCATCGGTGTGCTGCGCGCTGCGCGCGTTGCGCTGCACTTGGTTCAAGGAATGGCCGCCGCCCGTTTTTTCCCGCGCCTACCCCGCGGGCGGCGTACTGATTACATGCAGCGCTGGTCAGCTCAACTGCTGCGCATACTAGCCATCCGTCTGGAAGTGACGGGTGCGCTCGAAGGCGGAATGAAGCCGACCATCCTGGTCGCCAACCATGTGTCGTGGCTCGACGTGTGCGCGCTGAACTCGATTTTCCCTGCAATTTTTGTCGCTAAGGCGGAGATCGGCAGGTGGCCATTGATCGGCAGGTTTGCGCAAAATGCAGGCGCTGTATTTATCGACCGCCGGCGCCCGCGCGATATCCTCAGGGTAAATACGCGGATAGGTGCGTTGCTAGAGCAACGAGAGGTCGTAGCAGTCTTTCCGGAAGGCACCACTACCGACGGCAGCAGTGTCCTGCCTTTTCGTCCGCCCTTATTGCAGCCCGCGGTAATGGGCAACGCGCGCCTGCAAGCGGTCGCCATCCGCTATGCGCGGCCGGATGGCCGCTTGTGCGCCGAGGCCGACTTCACCGGCGAAAAAACGCTGCTCGGGTCCTTGTTGCGAATACTGTCGCAACCAGCCGTCCATGCGCACTTGCAGATTTTGCCCGCCCTTGATTGTACTGGCAGACATCGTCGGGATCTTGCGCGTGAAGCTCGGAGCCACATTGTTCGAGCGCTTGGCAGCGCGCCCGCGTTCTCACCAGCCAGCGGGCAGAACTCCGCGCCGGACTTGGAATCCGGGCTCAGAGCGCTCGCTTAAGTAGCTTATTTCCGCTTGCCCTTCGCGGTCGGAATGGGGCTTAGCGTCTGCAGCCGCTCGCTCACGCCGCCGACCATGGCCTGTCCCAGCTTGAAAAATACATCGGTGTTGTCCATGACGCCGGTAAACGCAATCGCGCCGGGGCCAAAGGCCGACAGTGGAATGTCAGTCGCGGTATGGACGCCGGAATCCCCGCCTACCTGCCCCGTCACCATGTAACCGCCAGCCTTGTCGCGCTCAAGCGGACCGGCCGGATGAGCATTCAGCGGAGGCAACTTAACCATGGGTTGCTGCACGTCCTGCAGCGGCAGAGCGTTGGTGCGCCAGTCTTCATTGCGGTCCGGGTTCGCGCCATAGCCGATCAAAATGCGCTGATCGACATCGGTGGTCACAGGATAGCCGTCGGCCGCGAGCGTGTAGCGCGGAAAACCCGCCTGCTCGTAGATGCCGACCGCCTTGTCGCGCAATGCCGCGCTGCCGCCTTTTGCCGCGGCGTCGCGCAGCGCCGAATCGGGTACGCGCGACGCGCCGATGATGGCGATACCGCCGCATTCGTGGTCGGCCGTGATGATGACCAGGGTACCGGGCGTGCGCTGTGCAAAGTCGCGCGCCACCTTCACCGCGCGGTCGAACTCGATGGTGTCGAGTATCCAGCGCTCGGTGTCCAGCGCATGCGATTGCTTGTCGATCGAAGCGCCCTCTATCATGAGCAGAAAACCCTGCTTGTGACGCGCCAGTACGCCCAGCGCTTTGGCGGCCATTTCGTCGAGCATGGGCTGATCGGGCAGCCCGAAATCATCGACCACGCTGCCACCGTTCACGCCGCCTTTGTCGCCGCGCCGCCCGTTGATCTTGTCGAGCGCGACGTTCATGTTCGACAAAGCGAACAGCCCGAGCAACCGGTCTGTACCCGCAGGGCTAACCGCATTCATTTCCGAGCGCGTCGCCGCATAGTGAAAGCCCTTTGCTTCGAAGTCCGCAATAAGATTGCGTCCCGCGTCAAGCGCGCCAGGCGCCGTTTTCCATTGCCTGACGATTTCTGCCGTATGCGGATCGCTGGCCGAGAACGTGTAGTCGTTGGCGCTGGAACGCGCGCTGCCGGCCGTGCCTTCGGGCAGGAACCATTTGCGGCCGCCGCCCATCAGCACATGCAATCCGTGCACGTCGCGATCGTCGAAAAATTGATCGACGATGCCGGTGCCCGCGCCGCGGGCCGCCGTGTGTACGGCGTTGGCGGCGGGCGTCGCGTCGAACACATCGGACGTGGTTACCAGGCCGAGCGCTGTGCCGCGCGTGCGATGCATATATTCCGACAGATATTCAATGCGCGGATTGTCGAACGGATCGACGGTGTCGTCGGGGAACACGCCCTCCTGATTATTGTTGTTCTTGTTGCCGGACACGTACGACGACATGCCGGGCGACGAATCGGTAACGATGGAATTGAGCGACGACGTGCGCACCATGCCGGTGACCGGGAACGTATCCATCGCCAGCGGCACCCGCGGTTTGCCCTGTGCGTAACCGGATGCAACGATGCGGGCCGCGGTGCGATGCGCGGCGCCCATGCCGTCGCCGAGCAGAATTATCACATTGCGGATTTTTTCGCCGCCTTTGGCGATCCCTACCACTTCGAAATTGCCGCCCGCAGTGACGGTCTGGCCATCGCTCTGCCGCGCCTTGACCAGAAATACGTGCGCGCCCGGCTTGTCGATCGACACCGCACGCACCGTAGCAATTGCCGTATTCGCGGGCGTCCTGTCTACGCAGCCGCTCGCGCATTCGCGCAATGCAACAGGCAGTTTCACCGGCTTGCCGTCGATCGAAAAACTGACCTCCGAAATCGTGCGGGTTGCATCGTCGGGCCGTATCGTTGCCTGCAAGTCGAAACGCTGGCCGGGCAAAAACCGCGCAATGACCGGGTCCGGCACGCCCGACGAAAACAATTCACTGGGCGGAGTCAATCTCGATACCGAGGGGGCTGCGTCCGCCGGCATGGCGCCGGCACCCAGGGCGAACGTGAGTAGTAACAGGACGAGCGAACGTGCCGGGGTCATTATTTATCCTTCAGGATGCGTTAGCGGAACTCTCGACATTACCGTCACATTGTTAACTGCATATTACAAAGGTTGCCGTGCGGGATAAGCAGGCATCACGCCCCGCATACGATGGACGGAACTGCGAAATCACCGCGCAATATTCGACCGCTACCATCGGCGCCGCCACTTAACGGAGGAACCACCACCCATGAAACCGCTCGTCATCCTTACGCACCGGGTGCACACAGATGCCGTCGAATTGCTGTTGACCGTTTGCGACGTGGCGCTTGTCAGCACGCACACCGCCTATGCGCGGCAGGAGTTTAGCGACGCTGCCCGTTACGCCAGCGGTATGCTCGTCGCCACACCTGAGCGCATCGATGCCTCACTGCTGGCGGAATGTCATCAACTGCGCGTGCTTGCATGCGCGTTCCGCATTCCCGAGCACATCGACATCGCGGCATGCACGCGGCGCGGCATCTGGGTCACCAACGTCATGTCGCGTTGGCTCGACAAGGAAGCCGAAATCGAGGCTGCGCGCAACATTCTGGACGCGATCAGCGGCGACACTCCGCGCGGTGCCCTGAATGAAGTCCTGTCGCACGCGGCATGAAGCGCGCCGTGGCTTTCAACCTGGCGGCGCCTTGCGCGGGGCCGGCGAGATCATCAGGAGAAACGGTATGCCGCCGATACCGACGTCGAGCAAGCCTGTTGCCATGACGACCTGCTTGTCGGATTTGACCACCGCCGAATCGAGCTCGTACGCGAGCGGTGCAGCACGCCCGCCGTAGCAGTCGAGTGAACCAATGAAGGCATCGACGATGTCGCGGGCGGGCCGGCTGAACAGGTCCGGCGCGGCTTCGAACTGATAACTTTGATTGCCGCCGGTTTCCGCATCCATCATCGCCGCGTAATAAGTCGTGGTCATGACACCCTCCTGAGCACAGGGTGCTATTCCACGATATTAATGTTGCGGCTTCATGTCGGCGCGTGCGCCGCGGCATGCCGGAGGTTTTTTTAAAAGATCTGCGTGAATGTCCAGTACAACGAACCGGACAGTAGGATCGCTACGGGCAGCGTCAACACCCAGGCCATCAGCAGATTGCGTATCGTCGACATCTGCAATCCAGACTTGTTGGCCGCCATGGTGCCGGCCACGCCCGAGGACAGCACCTGCGTGGTGGACACCGGCAGGCCGTAGATGTCCGCCGCGCCTATGGTCAACATCGCAACCAGTTCAGCCGACGCGCCCTGCCCGTAGGTCAGGTGCGTCTTGCCGATTTTTTCGCCGACCGTCACCACGATGCGTTTCCAGCCGATCATCGTTCCCAGGCCCAGCGCGATCGCCACTGCGACTTTGACCCACAGCGGAATGAACTTGGTCGCGTCGTCGATCTCTTTCTTGAACGCCTTGAGGTTGGCCCTGGCGTCGCCGTCAAGCTTGACGGCGTCGCTTTTTTCGATAAAGCGGATCGCCTCGGACGCCAGGTACATATCGTTGCGCACGTTCGCCACCGCAGCGGCCGGCACGTGCGCGAGGGAGCCATGCGTCTTGACCTGGGCGCCGATATCGCCCGCCACCGCCGCCAACGCAGGCACGACGTCCGACTTCAACTCCCTGGTGCGCACATAATCGGCCAGCACCGCGCGGGGCTCCGCCGGTGCAGTACCCGGTGCGACTTTCAACAGCGACTCCTGGGTCACCTGCGCGACCGCCACGAATTGCGTCATATGATCGACCGGCATCGCGCGGTTCAGCGCATAGGCCATCGGCACCGTGCCGACCAGAATCAGCATGATGAGTCCCATGCCCTTCTGACCATCGTTTGAACCATGCGCGAAAGACACGCCGGTGCAGGTGAGAATCAAGAGGCCGCGGATCCACGGCGGCGGCGGCCGGTTACTCTTGGGTTCTTCAAAAAGCGCCTTGTTCTTGACGACCGTGCGCAAAGTCAGCAGTAACAATGCCGCGACGCAAAAACCGACCAGAGGCGACAACAGCAGCGAGTAGCCGACTTTCGTCGCCTGCGTCCAATCGACGCCGCTGGTGCCGTCGCGTCCGTGCATCAGCGCGTTCGCGACACCCACACCGATGATTGAGCCGATCAGCGTATGCGAGGACGATGCCGGCAGCCCCAGCCACCACGTGCCAAGGTTCCAGATGATGGCGGCTATCAGCAGTGCGAACACCATCGCGAAACCGGCGCTCGAGCCGACCTGCAGAATGAGCTCGACCGGCAGCAGCGCGATAATGCCGAAGGCCACCGCGCCGCTCGACGCCATCACACCAAGAAAGTTGAAAAAGCCCGACCACACGACCGCGAAGTTCGCCGGCAGCGAGTGCGTGTATATAACGGTGGCGACGGCATTGGCGGTGTCGTGAAACCCGTTGACGAACTCGAAGCCGAGCGCAATCAACAGCGCCACGCCTAGAAGCAAATACGGCAACAGCGCGGTCGTCGCGGGGCCAGCCTCACTGACCTCAGTCACCAGGCTGTAAGCGGTGAACCCGAGCCCGACAGCGAGCATCCCGACGAACATGATTACGGTGACCATTCCGGGTGCGTGGTCGAGCGTGGGGCGCGCGGCGGAATGGGGAATTTGTAAATCGGCGGCAACGGAACTCATGTGCGGTCTCCTTTTTTTCGACTTGGTTTCCCCGCACTTTAATTTATGAACGTGTCATTTTTGTGACGATTTTCAGATTGCAGCCGGTTCACGAGCGTCTGCATCAACCGCCCTTCACTTGATCGGGAAATGATATGAACAACGACAACTCTGCCGCCTCAAATTCACTGGCTGGTCGCGTTCACGACGAAATGCTGGACAGTTTCGATAAAGAGCTCGAGATGGAGATCGACGATGATCGCCTGCTGAAATTCCTCGCGAATGGACCGGCGCACCCCGCGCAGGATGCGACGGAACGCCAGCTGTATTTCAAGGAACTGTTCCGGCTGCAGGGTGAGCTTGTCAAACTGCAGGACTGGGTCGTCCACCGGAAGCTCAAGGTGGTGGTGATCTGCGAAGGCAGGGATGCGGCGGGCAAGGGCGGCGTCATCAATCGAATCACGCAGCGCATGAACCCGCGGGTGTGCCGCGTGGCCGCCCTGCCCGCCCCCAACGAGCGCAAACGCACCCAGTGGTATTTCCAGCGCTACATAGCGAATTTGCCCGCGGGGGGGCGAGATCGTCCTGTTTGGCCGCAGCTGGTACAACCGTGCTGCTTGGCCAGATCCCCTATCAGGAAATCCAGCATGCGCCGATCGCCCTGCCCTCACGGGTTCACAATCCCGACTGTACTCGCGGGCCCTTGCCTGAAGAAATTTACGTACCGGCGGTCTACTAGGTTCGTGGCATGCGGCGCTCCGGCGCCGGCACGTGGACAAGCGCGATGCTGAGCCACACTGCCACGCTGAAGTACAGCGACATCCATGCCACTTCACTCTTCCAGACGTCCCAGCTGCGGGAAACGACCCAGCGCCCCGACGCATCCAGGAAACCTTGGGTGATGCTCATGTAGTGGCGCCCGGTCGCCTCGTCGGCTAGCCAGCGGGACCAGTACATGGGCACGTCAATCAGGAACATGAACACCACGTAGGCGATACCGGCCGCACACCATGCGGCGAGCAGCGGCCGCAGTGCAGGGCTGCAACGCGGCCAGACCCAGAGCAGGCTCATGACCATCAGTCCGGCACCTGTCGCCCAAATCGACTCCTCGAGCACGTGACCAAGGTTGGAGGTCGTCAGCACCGAGTACCAGGAACATATTTCAGCGACTGCGATGAGCGGCACCATGACCCGCGCCGTGACGCGGCCGACGCCGCTGCCGGTCGCGCGCGAGATATCACGCAGCAGCAGCGCCCACTGCGCGGCGAAGCACAGTTCGGCGAACGTAGCGACCGAGCGGCCAACGATCACGCTGCAAAGCCACGAATCGAACAGGCACACGCGTGGCACGTCGTAGACGGGCATCACGGAGCGGAACGCGCACCCGAACACATAGCCAGCCGATAACAGGAGCTGCAGGCGGCGCGACGCGTAGTTTGCGGCGGGCAGTACGGCGCGGCGGCACCTGAGATATGCGGCGGACAGCGACCACGCGAGAATATTGAGGCCGCTCACGGCGCACAAAAACCACCACCACAAAAAAATGTCGTCTGACATGATTCTGCAATACTGCCATGGTACGCGGCGCCGACCAACTTTTGTGACAGTGCGCGCATACGCTTGACACCTTCCGCATGCTGTCGTCGCAAAACTGTAACGGGCGATTGTTAACGTTGCGCATCGCTACACTGACGGCGGCCCATTGCGGATTCTTTACGTATCGGACGTTTATTTCCCCCGGGTTAATGGCGTTTCCACGTCGATCCAGACCTTCCGCCGCGAATTGCAAGCGCTGGGCCACGAAATCACGCTGATTGCCCCGGCATATCCTAACGCAGCGACATTCGACGAGTGCGATGTAGTCCGGCTCGCCGCGCGGCCGGTGCCGCTCGATCCCGAAGACCGCTTGATGCACGCGCGCGCCCTGCGCCGCATTCCGGCGGACCTCGGTACGCGCACTTTCGACCTCGTGCATATCCATACGCCGTTTGCCGCGCACTATGCCGGCTTGCGCATTGCGCGCGAACTCGACATTCCGTCGGTCGCGACGTACCACACGTTTTTCGAGGAATACCTGCACCACTACGTGCCGTTCATCCCCCGCGCGCTCACACGCGCAGCTGCGCGCTGGATCTCGCGCCGCCAGGGTAACCAGGTCGACGCGCTGGTAGTGCCCTCGCGTGCCATGCTCTCGACGCTGACCGCATACGGCGTGCGCTCGCCGATGACGATATTGCCGACCGGCATTCCACTGGCCGAGTTCGCCGGCGGCAACGGTGCGGCCTTTCGCCGCCGGCACGGGATACGCGCCGGGCGGCCGGTACTCGTGCACGTAGGCCGCGCTGCGTTCGAAAAGAACATCGACTTCCTGCTGCGCATGTTGACGCACGTGCGCCGGCGCCACCCGGACGTGCTGCTCGTTGTCGCCGGCGAGGGGCCCGCGCTGCCCGCGCTCCAACGCAGCGCGAGCCGCCTGCAGCTCGACGCCAATGTGCTGTTCGTCGGCTATCTCGATCGCGCAGAAGCGCTGCTCGATTGCTTTCGCGCCGGTGACGCGTTCGTGTTTGCATCCCGCACCGAAACGCAGGGCCTGGTGCTGCTCGAGGCAATGGCGCTCGGCGTGCCGGTGGTCGCGCTCGCGGAGATGGGCGCGCTCGATCTCCTGGAAAACGGGCGCGGCGCACTGATTGCACCGCCGGACGAACGGGGATTTGCCGCGCAAGTCTGCCGCCTGCTCGACTCGCCGGCGCTGCGGGTCAACCTTGCGGCAGCCGGCCGACAACAGGCTCAGCAGTGGGACGCGGCCCGATTCGCGCAGCGTCTCGCGCAGTTTTATGCCGGCGTGGTGCAAGCACGCGCGGAGCGTAAGGCCGTCCTGACTGCGGGTGCGGCACAGCACGCGAAAAATGCGGTCGCTCAGCGCGAAAGCGTCACGGATACGTAAAGTATCCGTAAACAAAAAGCAGCATTCCGCTGGCACTATTGATCCGTCACTCCGTCGTAACGCATTTGCGTTCTTACCGCAAAGGAGACGTAATGAAAGAATTTTTCGAGTCACTCCGCGTCCAGCGCTGGGACGATCACCGCTACTATCATCATAGCCGCATCAATCAGACGCTGCATCTCGTCAGCGCGTTGAGTTTTTTGACCGCCTACGCGCTGATCTTCACCAATCCCGTCGTCGCCGCGTTGATTGGCTGGCTCGCCGCGATGGTGAGCCGGCAAGTTGGGCATTTCTTCTTTGAGCCCAAGGACTACGACGAGGTAAACCATGCCACCCACGAATACAAGGAGTCCATCAAGGTCGGCTATAACCTCAAACGCAAGATTGTGCTGCTCGGCATTTGGGCGCTGTCGCCGCTCGTGCTGTATTTCGACCCGACGTTGCTCGGACTGCTGGCGCCGCTCGGCGACGTGGGCTTTCTGCAACGAATGGGGACCGTGTGGCTGTCGATCGGCATCGGCGGACTGCTGTTCCGCACCTGCCATCTGTTTTACCTGAAGGACGTGCGAACCGGGCTCGTGTGGCTGACAAAAATACTGACCGACCCGTTTCACGACCTGAAGCTCTATTACAAATCGCCGTTTTATCTGCTGCGCGGCGAATTGATCGATCCGATGCTGGACAAGCAGCACGCCTGAGCGCGCTGCTATCAGCCCATTGCAGGCGGGCGGGATGGCTAGGCGCCGAACCGCAGTCGATGGCGGATGATCTCGCCCAAGATGCCGCGCTTGATCGCCTTGTCGGTCAATGCCGCGTCGGCCCACCACCATCCATCGCACTGCATGGCGCGTGCCGCAGCGACGAAACGGTCACATACTGCGGTGAAATCCTCGTCGCCGTAGTTGAGGCTGAAAATCACACGGCCCGTACCCACCCAGCTCAATGCCAGTCCTTCGGCCCGCAGGTAATACTGGAACATCCAGTTATAGCGCGATGGCTGCGTATAAAAAATGGTCCAGATCGACGACAGGTTCGCCACGGCAACCGGCAGACCCGCTTCGCGCATGCGCAGATTCAAATGTTCGGCTCGTTCGTTCCACCTCGCGTCGAGATCGGTGTACAGCACGCGCACCTGCGGGGTCTCCAGCCGCTCGAGAAATACCTGCATCGCAGCCATTACGTACGGATGCGAATTGAAAGTGCCGCGCGCGAAACAGATATCAGCGGGGCGGTCTTCGCGAAAACGTTTCATCAGATTGGCGCGCCCGCACACCACGCCGACAGGCAGGCCGCCGCCCAGTGTCTTGCCGTACGTAACCATATCGGCGCGCACGCCGAAGTATTCCTGCGAGCCGCCGGGCGCCAGCCGAAAGCCAACGAACACCTCGTCAAAAATCAGCACGATCCCGCGCTCGTTGCATACAGCTCGCAGTTCGTGCAGCCAGGCGGTATAGCGCGCGCGATCAAACCGGGCGCGCCGCGCGCTGTCGACGAGCGACGAGTCGCCGGGCGCCCCCGCATTCGGATGCAATGCCTGCAGGGGATTGACGAGCACGCACGCGATGTCGCGCCGCCGGCGCAACACTCGCAGCGATTTGGCATCCATGTCGTTCAACGTATAAGTCTCGCGTGCAGTTACGGGATTGCCGATTCCCGGCTGGACGTCGCCCCACCAGCCATGATACGCGCCGCAAAAACGCACGAGGTGCGTGCGCCGCGTGTGATAACGCGCGAGCCGCACCGCCTGCATCACGGCCTCGGTCCCCGACATGTGAAACGAAACCTGGTCGAGGCCGGAGATTTCACGCAGTCGCCGGACGTTGTAGTTGATCGCGGGATGATAGCTGCCGAGCACCGGTCCGAGTTCGCGCACACGCGCCGCGCCCTCGTCAATGCACGATTTGTAAAAATCGAAGCCGAACACGTTGACGCCGTACGAGCCGGCGAGATCGTAAAACTCGTTGCCGTCGACATCGGCGACTTTCACCCCATGCGACCAGCGTACGAACGAGCCGCCGTCAAGGTGCTGGCGCACGTAGCGGCTGAACTGAAACGGCACGCGGTAGGCGCTGGTAAAGGCGAGATCCGGCATGTGCTGCACGGCTTCTGCCGACAGCACCGCGCTCTTCGCATAGCGCTGGGCATACAGCGCGGCGAGCCGGGAAAAAGCCGCCCGCCGCTGCATGGCGACAACCGGGGGAGCGCCGTCGCAGCAGAAAAATCGCGCATCATCGTATTCATAATAGGGCAGCAGCGACGCGACGCGGCGCGCCATGCGGGCATGGCCCGACAGCGAGGGATGCTTGGCCCGCGAAAGCTCGAGCCGCGTTTTAAGCCTGGGCAACGCCACGATGGCGGCCACCGCACACAATGCAACCATGATCAACGCTTCGACCATTCGGCACCTCCACCCTCCATTTATCCGACTTGTTTTACAAACAGATGAAGGACCGGTCGAAAATCTCCCGCCGGTGCCTGGACGAACTCAACTTCCTGCTCACGAACCGGATCCCGCGCCTGGCATGTACGCGGTTCATGGGCTGGTTCAGCCGCATCGAGCAGCCGCTGGTGCGCGATCTGGCTATCGGCATTTGGCGGCGCTGCGCCGATCTCAATCTCGACGAGGCCAAGCAAACTCGCTTTAAGAGCCTGCACGATTGCTTTATCCGCGAATTGAAAGCAGACGCCCGGCCAGTCGATGCTGACCCGCGTGCCCTGGTAAGTCCGTGCGATGCCATCGTCGGTGCCTGCGGTTCGATTGACGGCACGCGTGTATTTCAGACCAAAGGGTTTCCATATGCCCTCGAAGACCTGCTCGGCGACGCGGCGACGATTGCGAAGCTACGCGATGGCTGCTATGCGACGCTGCGCATCACTGCCAGCATGTATCATCGGTTTCATGCGCCCCACGATTGCAGTGTCGAGCGCGTGACTTATTTTTCAGGCGATACGTGGAATGTCAATCCGATAGCGTTGCAACGTGTCCAGCGGCTCTTTTGCAAGAACGAGCGCGCCGCGATCGTTACACGGCTTGCTGCTACCGGCACGCCATTGGTGCTTGTGCCAGTAGCCGCGGTGCTGGTCGCGAGCATCAAGCTGAACTTCCTCGGCGCGCCGCTCGACCTCAGGTATAGCGGACCTAACGTAATCACCTGCAATGCCGTGTTCGACAAAGGCGCGGAAATGGGATGGTTTCAGCACGGATCAACCATCATCGTTTTCGCCCCGCGCGGCTTCACGCTTTGTGCCGGCGTGCACGAAGGTACAAAGCTCCAGATGGGTGACCAGCTGATGCACCTGCCTTGAAGGATGCACCGACAGGATGCACCAACAGGATGCACCAACCTTCGCGCAAAATTGCTTTGCGCGCATCGCTCGCGGAGGTGTCGTGCTCGTTTAGGTCAGGTCCCGCGCCATCTCATGCAACGTTGTCACGAAAGCAGAATGATTCGGCATACGTTCCGCGGGCACAGCCTGCGGCGGTTCGGATGCGGCACGCAGAGCAAAATATTCATTGCTGAGCGAGTCCCAGTAATCCGCCCAGTTCATTTCTGCGGGGTGATGATGGTCAGGCACTGCCATGGTTTTTTCCTCTTTGGGATAGGCAAGACGGAATTTTTCATCCGCCGCTGCTTAAACTCCTGACGCACGCGATCGACAGATTGAAAATTCTGCAGCTCAGTTAGAGCGGGGGGCACCCACGATGGGCGCCTGTGAAATCTCCTTGCGAGGTACTCTAAGCAATCTGCGGCGCACCTTCAAGCGACTTTTTAAGGAAAATGCGCCCGTGCGCACGCAATTAAACTATCTTGCGTTCTGCTTAAAAAATAAGCGGCGAACGCAAACGCAGACGGTACGGACTTCAGGCGTCCCCAGGCGGAACATATCCACAGCGTTATCCACAGAATTTGTGGATATAAAAAATTTTTCGATCGCGGCGCGCAATGCGCTATTTCTCGACCCGATCGATGGCCTTTTGACAGATCACGGCGATGCGTTTATACGCGGTCTGCCGCTTGCGGCGACTGGCAAATTCCGAAATGCTTTCAATGCGCTTGATGACTTTTTTGCACGCGCGCAGCAACTGGCGAGACTCCACGAGGATTTTTGGATGCTTTTTGAGGAGGCTAATTTCCTTGCGCGTGAGACTCTGCAGAACGCGATAGCGACCAGGCGTAACCTTTATTGTTTTCATCGTTGCGCCTTTATAAAAGCGATCGTTAAAGCAGGTTATCCATCCGGCGCAATCGATCGGCAATAATCCGCATCAACTGCAGCGCGAAGTTCGGTGTCTGCTGGACCAGAAACTTGAAGCGCTTTTCATCGATCGGCACCAGCTTGCAGTCAGTCTTTGCCACTGCAGTCGCGCTGCGGTTCCCCTGCGCAATCAGCGCCATCTCGCCGAGAACGCCTCCCGGCGTCAGGTGCTCGACCAGCTTGCCTCGGACCAGCAGGTCGACTTCGCCCGCCACGACCACGAACATTGCATCCCCGGCGTCACCCTCGCCGAATATCGTCGCGCCCGAGGGGAAATCGAGCGTATTGTCTTCATTGCGGAACAAGTCGATCGGGATCATGCATGCTCCTGTTGCCGTTCGGCGCGGGTCATTTTGATGTTGCGAGAATATAACAATACCGTTGCAGATTCATTACATGCGCAGCCCGGCACGCACGGAACGTCGCTACGCGGACGCTGCGCCAATAAAATTCTTTCCGCGCACGCCCGCCAGCGCGTCGCGCAGCATGCGCGCCCGTTCGCCGGCGGCAATGCCGTAGCTTTCGAACCGGGTGCTCACGCCCAAGGCCTCGAGAAAGTTCTGCAGCACGTCTGCCGCCTCAGGCAATGGGCAGTCGAATACCCGGGCCAGGACGGCGTCCCGTTGACTGCTGTGCCCGATCGCACGCGCGAGGACCAACGGCAGGGTAAACGAGCACGCCAGACCGTGCGGCAAGCCGTGCTTGAGCGTCATCTCGTACGAGAGGGAATGCGCGAGCGCGGTCCTCGTATTGGAGAATGCGAGACCTGCGGTCAGCGCCGCGCGCGCGACGCGCGCACGCAGCTCGAGTTCAGCAGGGTGCGCCACCAGTGCAGGGAGCGTAGCAAGAATCGCGCGCGCGGCGGCGACCGCCAGTTCGTCAGATATCGGGTTGGCGTTCACGTTCCAAATCGCCTCCAGCGCGTGCGACAGCGCGTCGAGCGCGCTGTGTAGAGTCACGGCGGGCGGCAATGACAGCGTCAACTCCGGGTCGACAATTGCGGCTTCGGCCCAGGTATCTTTCAACTGTAGCGAATATTTTTTCTGCCGGCCGGGCGCCGCATCCCAGATTGTCGCGAACGGCGTTACCTCGCTGCCGGTGCCGGCGGTGGTGGGGACTGCGATCAACGGCTTGACGTGCGCGGGGGTAAAGGCCGCGCCCGTTGCGACAGAATCCACGAGATCATCGAGCATGCCGCTCGCAGTGCCTATCATCAGGGCCTTGGCAGTGTCGAGCGTGCTGCCGCCGCCGATAGCGATCACGACGTCGCAGCCGGCGTAATCACGCCAGAACCTCTCATATAAACCGGCGAGATCTCTTACGTCGGGATTGGGTTGCGTTTCGTCGATCACTCCAACCAGCGCCGGCCCGAGCATATCCCCCACGCGCCGAACCAACCCGAGAGCGGCGGCTTCCGGAAATGTGACCATTACAGCAGTTCGGCCGGCGACTAGGCGAGGCAACTCGCGCAACGCGCCCGCACCGAAATGGACATTGACGGGGTTGTGAAAGCGCCACATCAGCCGACTGCGCAACGTCGCATCACGTTGTTCCCATGTCGTTCGACATGTGCCCCAAGTCATGCAACAGGGCCGCAGTGATCAACTCGGCTCGCGCGCCGGCACGCGCCGCGAGTTGCGCGCACTGCAGCGCGCGCTCGAGTTGAGATAGACGCTCGCCGCTGCACTGGGTATGCCCGTTGAGTTCAAACAACGCGCGTATTTCTGGAAACGTGATCACGGCGGCTCATGCCCGCCGTAAAAAGTACGTGTTCACGCTGGTAGATTTCACCTCGCCCCCTGCATTTCCATTCTCTCCCTGCACGCGATAACCGCCTGCCGCGTCGGCAAGCCATCATCAATTAAACTGAATTGCTCCCGCTCTTGTCAACGACTTGTGGTGTCACACGACTGTAACGTGCCCCGCCTAACATGCGCGGATTATGAAGCCTGATGTTGTGCGGCCTGCGCTGCGGATCGAGAACCTGACCAAGTCGTTCACACCCGGCCGCATCGCGCTGCAAGGCGTCAACATGACGGTGCGCGAAGGGGAAATGGTCGCGTTGATAGGCGCATCCGGGTCCGGCAAATCGACGCTGCTGCGTCACGTCGCCGGCTTCCTGCCCGCCGATGCGGGCACCATAGAGGTGTTCGGCCGCACCGTTCAGGCCGGCGGCCGCGTGGGAAAGAACATCCGCGAATTGCGCGCCGAAATCGGCTTCGTGTTCCAGCAGTTCAATCTGATCAATCGCCTGGATGTGCTGACCAATGTGCTCACCGGCCTCCTGTATCGCGTGCCGCTATGGCGTTCGCTGCTCCTGCGCTTCAGTGGCGCCGAGCGTGATGCGGCGCTGTCCGAACTCATGGCGGTAGATATCGTCGAGCAGGCCTACCAACGCGCGGGCGAACTTTCTGGAGGGCAGCAACAGCGCGCCGCCATCGCGCGCACGCTCGTTCAAGGTGCGCGCATTATCCTGGCGGATGAACCGATAGCATCGCTGGACCCCGAATCATCGCGCAACGTGATGGAGATCCTCGCACGCACGAACCGCGAGCGCGGCCTCACAGTGCTCGTGTCTTTGCATCAGCTCGAATTCGCAATACGCTATTGCCCGCGCGCGATTGCGCTGCATCAGGGGCGCGTCGTTTATGACGGCGCTTCGCGCAACCTGGATACCGCGGCGCTGCGCCGGATTTACGGCTGCGCTGCCGACGAGTTGCTCGGCTCACCCGCGAATGAGGCGGCGGCCGCCTACTCTGCAATTGCAACCAGCCACGCCGCGGCCTGACCCGTAGCCGAACCGTTTTGCAACCCAAAGGAATTCACATGAAAAAATGGCTAGCTGCTGCGAGCGCCGCCTGCGCGCTCGGCCTCTCCTTCCTGGCTAGTGCTCAGGAAGTCAGTTTCGGCATCATTGCGACCGATACCGCATCTACTCAACGCGAACGCTGGGAGCCGTTTTTCCGCGACATGGAAAAGAAAACCGGCTTAAAAATAAAATCTTTTTACGCGCCCGACTATGCAGGGGTGATCGAGGCCCAGCGCTTCAACAAGGTGCAGGTTGCGTGGTACGGAAATAAGGCGGCAATGGAAGCGGTCGACCGTGCAAACAGCGAAATATTCGCGCAGATCGTATATGCGGGCGGCTCGCTCGGCTACTACTCACTCCTGATCGTGCACAAGGACAGCCCGATCCAGTCACTCGACGACGTACTGAAAAACGGCAAAAACTATTCATTTGGCAATGGTGACCCGAATTCGACGTCGGGCTTTCTCGTACCCGGCTATTACGTGTTCGCGCTGAACAAGATCGATCCCAAGACTCACTTCAAGATCGTGCGCAATGCGAGCCACGGCGCGAACATACAGGCGGTTTTGAACAAGCAGATCGATGTCGCGACCAACAATACCGAGGAGATGGAAAAGCTCGAAATGACCAAGCCCGAGATTCTGCAGCAACTGCGCGTCATCTGGAAGTCGCCGCTGATCCCGTCGGACCCGCTTGTATGGCGCAAAGACCTCGACCCCGCCGTCAAGGCAAAGATCAAGGATTTCGTCTTGAACTACGGCAAGACCGACGCCAATGAGAAAGCCGTGTTAAAGAACATTTACAACTACAGCGGGTTCCGCGAATCGACCAATGCCCAGTTGATTCCCATTCGCCAGCTCGAGTACTTTAAGGACCGCGTCAAGATCGAAGGCGACCCGGCGCTCACTGCTGAAGAAAAACAGAAAAAACTCGCCGAGATCGATATTAAGCTGACCGAACTCGACCGCCAGGCCCGGCGCTAACTGTCAGCGATTCCGCTATGAGTGACCTGGCCGCGGCGGCTCGCGCTGACTTTCCGCGGCCACCGAAGCGTTCGCTAAGCGGCTCGTTCGCGTGGGCCGCACTGGCGGCTCTGCTAGTGTGGTCGTGGCACGGCGCGGAAATGAAGCCCGGCGACTTGTTGCTGTACGCCGGCAACATGGGGACGTTCGCGCGCGATTTTTTTCCGCCGAATTTTCACGATTGGCGCATTTATCTCGACGAAATGCTGATCACGCTGCACATCGCCGTTTGGGGCACCGCTCTGGGCGTCATATGCGCGATTCCTTGCGGTCTTCTGTCGTCATCCAACCTGGTGCCGCGGTGGGTGTACCAGCCGATAAGGCGCGCCATGGACGCCTGCCGCGCGATCAACGAGATGGTGTTCGCGATGTTGTTCATCGTTGCCGTCGGCCTGGGACCCTTTGCCGGGGTACTGGCCTTGTGGATCCATACGACCGGCACGCTCGCCAAACTTTATGCCGAAGCTGTCGAAGCGATCGACCCGCGCCCGGTCGAAGGCGTGCGCGGCACCGGCGCGCATGTGCTCGAAGAGATCCTTTACGGCGTGATCCCGCAGGTGCTGCCGCTGTGGATTTCGTTCTCGTTGTACCGGTTCGAATCTAACGTGCGCAGCGCATCGGTCGTCGGCATGGTGGGCGCGGGCGGGATCGGCGTCGTGCTCTATGAAGTGATTCGCAGTTTTCAATATGCGCAAACGTGCGCGGTGCTGATCATCCTGATCGCGTGCGTGTCGGTCATCGACCTATTGTCTGCGCGTATCCGCGCGCTGACTATTTGAGCGCCGATTTACGAATCGCGAGTTGCGTCAGCCGGCACCGCCGCAACCGGAATTATACGACGGGCCGAAAAACGCGCTGCAAAGCCGCTGCCTTTACCGGCCTCGCTTTTGATGTCGAGGGTTGCCTGGTGACGATTCAGGATGTGCTTGACGATGGCCAGCCCCAGCCCGGTACCCCCCGTCGCTCGCGAGCGGCCTCGATCCACGCGGTAAAAGCGCTCCGTTAGCCGCGGTATATGTTCGGAAGCGATTCCGATACCTGAGTCGACGACGGAGAACTTGGCTTCGTTAGCTGTAGCGCGCCACGAGATACGCACCTCGCCCCCGTCGGGAGTGTAGCGAATTGCATTGGTCACCAGATTGCCGAATGCGCTCGCTATTTCGCTTTCCGCTCCGAGCAGGTCGAATCCTGGTTCGGCTTCTAGCACGATGCGATGGCGGCCTGCACTTAACGCCGCGCCATCGATGCGCAGGCGCTCAAGCAGCGGCATGATCGGCACCCGCTCGTCGAGCGGCGGGCTGGGGGCCGATTCGAGCGTTGAGAGGGTCAAGAGGTCGTCCACGATGCGTTCCATGCGCTTGCCCTGCTCCGCCATCAGATTGATGTAATCGCGGGAGCGCTGCGGGTCGAGCTGCAGTTCCTTTATGGTCTCGAGAAAGCCCGACAGCACCGTGAGCGGCGTGCGCAACTCGTGCGACACGTTGGCGACGAAGTCGCGGCGCATGGTTTCCAGCCTCTCGAGACGCGTTATGTCGCGGGACAGCAGCAGTTTTTGCGCATCTCCGTACGGAATGATCTGTACCGAAAATACCGCGCCGCCGCCGCGCGCCGAGCGCAATTCGAGCGGCTGCGTGTAATCGGCGGACTCGACATAAGCGACGAACTCGGGCTGGCGCATCAGGTTGACCACTGGCTGGCCCGCGTCGGTTTCCACATTCAGTTCGAAATGAGATTCGGCGGTATCGTTGCACCATTCGATGCGGTTGTCCGCGTCGAGTATGACTACACCGTCCGGATGGGCGCGGGCGGCCTGGCGAAACCGGACGAGGGTCTTCGCGAGCTGCTGCTGCTGCCTGGACTGAATGCGCTCGAAGCGGTAGAGCAACGAAAATATATAATCCCACGCGCCGTTCCCCACAGGGACCTGTCCTGCGACCGGACGCTGCAGCCAGCGCGTGAGCGCTTCTACGTGCCGCATGTGGTGAACGAGCAGCAGGACGAGTGAGCCCGAAAAAAACACCCAGCCCGTAGTCGGACCGAACAACAAATGCGCGATCCACGCGGCGAACGCAATCACCGCGACTAGCATTAGCGTACGAAGGAGTTGACGGTCCACAAAGGCCGGCGCAGGAAAAGACGCCGCGATTATCGCACGCCCGGACGTCCGCTATCGCGGCTGCCCGTTCAGCCGTGAAACCGGTAGCCGGCGCCGCGCACCGTCTCGATCAGGCTGTCGTGGCTGCTCGGCTCCAGCGCCTGGCGCAGGCGGCGGATGTGCACGTCGACCGTGCGCTCCTCGACGAACACGTGGTCGCCCCACACCTGGTCGAGCAGCTGCATGCGGCTGTAGACGCGCTCGGGGTGCGTCATGAAGAAATGCAGAAGCTTGAACTCGGTCGGGCCGAGACTGAGCTCGTGCCCCTTGCCAGTCACGCGGTGGGTCGCGGGATCCAGTTGCAGGGCCTTGATCTCGATCACGTCGTCGGTCAATTGCGGCGAGCGCCGGCGCAGCACGGCCTTGATGCGCGCCATCAGCTCCTTGGGTGAAAACGGCTTGGTAACGTAATCGTCCGCACCGGCGTCGAGACCCTCGATCTTGTCATGTTCCTGCGCACGTGCCGTCAGCATGATAATGGGTATGTCCTTGCTGCGCGCATCGGCGCGCAGCTTGCGCGCGAGCACTGTGCCGGCCACATCGGGCAGCATCCAGTCGAGCAATATGAGGTCGGGCCGGATTTCGCGGATCATGGCGTCGGCCTCCGCCGCGCTGTGCGCGCGCTGCACGCGATGCCCGGCGTGCTCGAGGTTGACGGCAATCAGCTCCTGGATCGCGGGCTCGTCCTCGACGACGAGGATGTCGCTGCTCATGCGCACTCCGGCGTCAACTGAGAGCCTCGCGCTCAAGTTCCTCGACCGAGGTATGCCGCACGTCGGTGCCCTTGACGATGTAGATCACCTGCTCCGCCATGTTTTTCGCGTGGTCGCCGATGCGCTCGATCGCTTTCGCTATCCACAGGATTTCGAGCGACTGCGAGATCGTGCGCGGGTCTTCCATCATGAACGTGATCAACTGCCGCACGATGGCGCGGAACTCTTCGTCGATCGCGAAATCCTCGCGTACGATGGCGGCAGCCGCGGCCGGGTCCAGCCGCGCGAGCGCGTCGAGCGCCTTGCGCAGCATGCCGAGCGCGATATCGCCGACGTGCTTGACCGCGGCCACCGGCGTGCTCGGCATGCGCGCGCGCCCGTAGCTCAGCTTGCCCATGCGCGCGATCTTGGCGGCCTCGTCGCCGATGCGCTCGAGGTCGGTGACGATCTTGATTACGGCAAGCACCATGCGCAAGTCGCCGGCGGCGGGCTGGCGTCGCGCGATCAACTGACTGCAGTCGGTATCTATGCTGACCTCGAGCGCGTTCACGTGGTGGTCTTCGGTGATCACAGCGTCGAGCGCGCGCAGATCGCCGGAAGTCAGGCCGTCGATAGCAGCAAGGATTTGTGCTTCAACGAGCCCTCCCATCTCCAGCACGCGCGAGCGCAGTGTTTCAAGGTCGATGTCGAACTGTTTTGACGAATGGTCGGTCATGATAGGCACTCCGGGGACGGGCTCATCCGAACCGTCCGGTGATGTAGTCTTCGGTTTCCTTGCGTCTGGGCTTGATGAATATCTTGTCCGTCGCCCCGTACTCGATCAGCTCGCCGAGATACATATAGGCAGTGTAGTCGGAAACGCGCGCCGCCTGCTGCATGTTGTGCGTAACGATGACTACCGTGTAATCAGCCTTGAGCTCAGCGACGAGTTCCTCAATGCGCGCGGTGGATATCGGGTCAAGCGCCGAGCACGGCTCGTCGAGCAGCAGAACCTCGGGCTTGATCGCGATGCCGCGCGCTATGCACAACCGCTGCTGCTGTCCGCCCGACAGACTGGTGCCGCTCTGGTTAAGTTTGTCTTTCACTTCTTTCCACAAGGCGGCCTTGGTCAACGCCCACTCGATACGCTCGTCCATCTCGCCGCGGCTGAGGTCCTCATACAAGCGCACACCGAACGCGATGTTGTCGTAGATCGACATCGGGAAAGGCGTGGGTTTCTGAAACACCATGCCAACCTTCGCGCGCAGCAGGGTGATGTCCTGCGTCTTGCCGAGTATGTTATTGCCGTCGAGCCGGATCTCGCCCTCGGCACGCTGATCGGGATAAAGCTCGTACAGCCGGTTGAAGGTGCGCAGCAGCGTGGACTTGCCGCAACCCGAAGGGCCGATGAAAGCCGTAACTTTGTTGGCCGGGATGTCCAGCGACACGCTTTTGATGGCCTGATATTTGCCGTAGTAGAAGTCGAGGTTGTTGACCTTCAGCTTCGGATTCTCGAATTGCAGTTCTTCAGTCATGGGCAAGTTCCGGTGAAATGCTGTCCGGTGGAATACGGTCTCGTGATATGCGTGACATCTGCATCAGCGCCGGAACAGCGTGCGCGCGATAATATTGAGTGCCAGCACGCCGAGCGTTATCAATATGGCGCCACCCCAGGCGAGGCGGTGCCAGTCGGGATAGGGACTCATCGCGAACTGGAATATGACCACCGGCAGGTTCGACATGGGCTGGTTCATGTTCAGCGACCAGAACTGGTTGTTCAGCGCAGTGAAGAGCAGCGGCGCGGACTCGCCGCTGATGAGTGCGACGGCGAGCAGAATGCCAGTCACTATGCCCGCACGGGCGGCGCGATACGACACGAATACGACCATCTTCCAATTCGGAGCGCCCAGCGCGATCGCGGCTTCGCGCAGGCTGTCGGGCACGAGCTTCAACATGTCATCCGTCGTGCGCACCACCACCGGAATCACGATGAGCGAGAGCGCCAGTGCACCGCCCCAGCCTGCGAAATGTCTGACCTGCGCGACGTAGACCGAGTAAATGAACAAGCCGATAACGATGGACGGCGCTGACAGCAGGATGTCGTTGATGAATCGCGTGGCAGGCGCGAGCCAGCCGCGCCTCCCGTACTCGGCGAGATAAGTGCCGGCGAGTATGCCGACGGGCGTGCCGATCAGCGTCGCTGTCGTCGCCATCAGCACGCTGCCTACAATCGCGTTAAGCAGGCCGCCGGCGCTGCCCGGGGGCGGCGTCATTTGCGAGAACAGCGAAAACGTCAACGCGCCAAACCCTTCGTGCAGCAGCGTGAACAGTATCCACGCGAGCCAGAAAAGACCAAATGCCATGGTCAGGCCCGAGATGAATAGCATCAGGGCATTGACGCGGCGCCGCCGGTGATAGATCTTGTTGCCGGGTGAGATTGCGCTGGTCATCAACTTTTCACGCCTTCCCGCTTGGCGAGCTGCAGCAGCAGCCCTTTCGACAACGCCAGCACGATGGTGGTAATCAGGAAAAGGATCAACCCGAGCTCGATCAGCGCCGCCGAATGGAGATCGCCGACAGCTTCAGTGAATTCGTTGGCGAGCGAGGATGCAATGGTGTTGCCGGGCGCGAGCAACGAATAGCTGAGGCGATGTGCATTGCCAATGACAAACGTTACCGCCATGGTCTCACCGAGCGCGCGGCCCAGACCGAGCATGACGCCGCCGACGACGCCGATCTTGGTGTACGGCAGCACCACGCGCCAGACAACTTCCCAGGTGGTTGCGCCTAATCCATACGCCGATTCCTTCAGCATCGGCGGCACCAGCTCAAACACGTCGCGCATTACCGCGGTAATGAATGGGATCACCATCACCGCCAATATGATGCCGGCGGTCAGCATGCCGATGCCCATCGCCGGCCCTTTGAACAGCGGGCCGAATATCGGCAGCGGGCCAAGCATCTTGATGAGCACGGGCTGCACCTTGTCCGCAAACAGCGGTGCGAAAACGAACAAGCCCCACATGCCATAGATGATGCTGGGAATCGCCGCCAGCATTTCGATGGCCGTGCCCAATGGTCGCTTGAGCCACCTTGGCGACAGCTCGGTGAGAAACAACGCGATGCCGAAACTCACCGGTATGCCGATAATCATGGCGATCGCAGAGCTCACGAGTGTGCCGTAGATCGGCACCAGCGCGCCGAATTCCTCCGCTACCGGATCCCACTCGGGATCGACGAGAAAATGGAAGCCGAACTTCGAGAGCGCGATCTGGCTATGCACGAGCAGCGAGATCAGGATCGCGGCCAGGATCGAAAATACGAAGAACGCGAAAAAGCGCGTCAGATTTTTGAAAAGCGCGTCCATCCAGACCAGCCTTTGCACGGGCGAGTGTGGCCGATTATAGGCGTACTGCGTGCCGGCTTCGGGCGTCAATGCAATCGCCGCGCTGTCTCTGGGAGGCATGGAGGTCTCTGCAAAAGACGCGAGAGGCAGGCGCCCCTCGCGGCACAGTCAGTCAACGGTATGAACAACGCCTAGAACGCCACCGGCTTGCCCGCCGCGTCCTGGATTTTTTTCCATTCGGCTTTGACGAGCTTGACGACGCTGTCCGGCATCGGCACGTAGTCGAGATCGAGCGCCATCTTGTCGCCGCTTTCGTAGGCCCAATCGAAAAATTTCAGCGCTATTGTTGCGTTCTCCGGCTTGTCCTGCTTCTTGTGCATCAGAATGAAGGTCGCGCCGGTGATCGGCCAGCTTTCTTTGCCGGACTGGTCGGTCAGCAGCAGGTAGAAACCGGGGGCCTTATCCCATTGCGCATTAGCGGCGGCGGCGCGAAAAGACTTGTCGTCCGGCGCGACAAAGTTGCCGTCCTTGTTCTGCAGCAACGCGTAGGACATCTTGTTCTGCAGCGCATACGCGTATTCGACGTAACCGATCGAACCGGACAAGCGCTGCACGTAAGCGGCGACGCCTTCGTTGCCTTTGCCTGAGACGCCGGCCGGCCATTTCACCGAGGTATTGTTGCCGGCTTTTTCCTTCCACTCGGTGCTGACTTTGGACAGGTAGTGCGTAAATATGAACGTAGTGCCCGAGCCATCCGAGCGCGCGACGACCGTGATGTCCTGGTCCGGCAGTTTCACGCCTTTGTTCAGCGCCGCGATCGCGGGCGCGTTCCATTTCGTTACTTTGCCGAGATAAATATCGGCGAGCACTGCGCCGCTCAAGCGCAGGCCGCCCGGTTTGACACCTTCGAGATTGAATACCGGGACCACCCCGCCCATGACCATCGGGAATTGCACGAGACCGTCTTTTTCGAGTTGCGCGGGTTCGAGCGGCGCGTCGGACGCGCCGAAGTCGACCGTTTTCGCAAGTATCTGCTTGATGCCGCCGCCCGAACCGATCGATTGATAGTTGAGCCCGACACCGGTTTTCGCGCGGTAGGCTTCAGCCCATTTCGAATAAATCGGATACGGAAACGTGGCGCCGGCGCCCGTGATTTCGGCAGCCGACGCTGTCGCGCCCGCGGCCAGGCCCAAGGCCAGCGCTGCGCTCGTGATAAAGCGTTGGAACAATTCGGATTTCATGCTTGCTCTCCAGTTTGCATGCAGGCAAAACCTGCAGGATGGGGCGCATGATAAAGACCGATTGTTACAGCTTCGTGACGCGCTGACGGGACGTCGCGGCTGACACGTGACTGATATCATGCGGCATGCAAGGAAAGCCCTCTGGCCACGACTAACGTCCACCTTCCGACCGACACCCGGCCAAATCAAGGAGTACAGATTATGTTGAACATACGCAACGCGATGCTCGCGCTGGCCGCAGCACTGCTGTTGAATGGCGCGCCCGCTTTTGCACAAACATCCAAACCTGCCGCAGCCGCCGGCTATGCCAAAGCGACTTTCGCCGGCGGCTGTTTCTGGTGCATGGAGCATCCATTCGATGTGTTGCCGGGCGTGATTTCGACGACCTCCGGCTATACCGGCGGCCAGAAAAAAAATCCGACCTATGAAGAAGTGTCGTCCGGGAGCACCGGTCATGCAGAGGCCGTGCAAGTCGTTTACGACCCGAAAAAAGTAAGTTACGACAAGCTGCTCGACGTGTTCTGGCACAACATCGACCCCACGGTCAAAGACGAGCAATTCTGCGATCACGGCACGCAATACCGCAGCGGTATTTTTTATAACGACGACTTGCAACGACAGCAGGCTGAAGCATCGAAGGCGGCCATCGAGCGCAACAAGACGTTCAGCGGGCCGGTATTCACCGAGATCACGCGCGCGGGCGAATTCTATCCGGCCGAAGACTACCATCAGGATTTTTATATCAAGAATCCGCTGCGCTATAAGTACTACCGCGCCGGCTGCGGACGCGACAATCGCCTGAAGCAGCTATGGGGCAAGGCGCCGGAATAATTGTCGCGCGCGCTTTGTCGTGAAGCGCGTGCTGCTGCTCGGGGGCGGCCACAGTCACCTCGAAGTCGTGCGCCGGTTCGGCACGCAGTCGGTCCCGGATAGCGAAGTAACGTTGATCGATGGCGAGCGGTTTGCCGCATACTCCGGGATGCTGCCGGGCCTCATTGCCCGACATTACGAATTCAGCGATTGCAATATCGATCTTGCACGCTTCGCGCAGCGCGCCAGCGTACATTTCATCAATTCGGCGGCGCGCCGCCTCGACGTCGCGAACCGCCGCGTCGAATTGAACGACGGCACGCGCATCGACTACGATCTCGTTTCAATCAACGTAGGGTCGACACCGTCGATGGCCGGCATCGCGGGTGCGCAGCATGCGCTTGCAGTTAAGCCTTTTCAGGCGTTCGCGAACAAATGGGACGGTCTTATCGCGGCCGCGCGCAATGGCGATTTGCGCAGCGTCGTCGTCATTGGCGGGGGTGCCGCGGGCGTGGAAATTCTGCTCGCGATGCAGTACCGGCTGGCACAACTTGCGGCGAAGCGTCCGGTCGATTTTGCGCTGGTCACCGGCTCGCATTGCCTATTGCCCGATCACAGCGCGGGAGTGCGCGCAGTGTTCGAGCGCACACTCGACGCACGCGGAGTCGCTGTAAACCTGCATGCACAAGCCGCGCATATTGAGCACACTGCGGTTGTTCTGTCCGATGGTCGCCGCCTCCCGGCCGATGTAGCGGTGCTGGCGACCGGGGCAACGGCACCAGCGTGGTTGGCGGACACCGGACTTGCTCTCGATGCGCGAGGTTTTATCGCAATTGATGACCGGCTGATGTCAATTTCACACGACATCGTATTTGCCGGCGGCGACTGCGCGACCATTAAAGACCGCGTCTACCCCAAGTCCGGTGTATACGCGGTGCGCCAGGGACCTGTGCTCTACGAAAATTTGCGCCGTGCGCTGACGGATGAACCAATGGCTGAATATCGTCCACAGCGCCGCGCGCTGGCCCTGATCAGCACCGGCGACAAATGCGCGGTGGCTTCTTATGGCAGGGCCGCCCTGTCAGGCGCCTGGGTGTGGCGCTGGAAAAACCACATCGACCGCGCCTTCGTCCGGCGCTACAACCGAGATGCCCGCTAAGACAGGGTCACCCGCGCAAATTTGCGCTTGCCTACTTGCACGACGATCCGCGCGCCCGCGCCGATTTTGAGCGCTTTGTCGGTGACTTTTTCGCCGTTGATTTTTACTCCACCCTGCGCGATCATGCGCAGCGCTTCCGAGGTGCTCGCGCATAAGCCGGCCTCTTTAAGAAGATTCGCGATCGGGATGCCGTCCGCGCCGGCGTTTACGGTCACCTCCGGAAGATCGGCAGGGATCTCGCCCTGTTTGAAACGCGACTCGAAATCGGCGAGCGCGGCGTCCGCCGCGGCCTGCGAATGGAAGCGCGTGACAATTTCCTGCGCCAGCGCGACCTTGATATCGCGCGGATTGCGGCCCTCCGCCGCTTCTTTTTTCCATTGCCTGACGGTAGCGGGCGGCGTAAAGGACAGCAGTTCGAAATAGCGCCACATCAACTCGTCCGAGATCGACATCAACTTGCCGAACATGTCGTTGGGCGCATCCGTGATGCCGATATAGTTGCCCAGCGATTTCGACATCTTGTTGACGCCGTCGAGCCCCTCGAGCAGCGGCATCGTCAGGACGCATTGCGGCGCCTGACCATAGTGCTTCTGCAGTTCGCGCCCCATCAACAGGTTGAACTTCTGATCGGTGCCGCCGAGTTCCAGATCAGCTTTAAGCGCGACCGAGTCATAGCCTTGCACGAGCGGATACAGAAATTCGTGGATGGCAATCGGCTGATTGGCTTTGTAGCGCTTGCCGAAATCGTCGCGCTCAAGCATGCGCGCGACCGTATGCATGGCCGCGAGCTTGATCATGTCGGCCGAAGTCAGTTTGTCCATCCAAGCCGAGTTAAACGCGATTTCGGTTTTGTCCCGGTCAAGAATCCTGAAAATCTGTTCGGTGTAAGTTCCTGCGTTGGCCGCGACCTCGGCACGCGTCAATGGCGGCCGCGTCGTATTTTTACCGGTGGGGTCGCCTATCATTCCGGTGAAATCGCCGATCAGAAATATTACGTGATGCCCGAGATCCTGCAGATGGCGCAACTTGTTGATGAGTACCGTGTGCCCCAAATGCAGATCGGGCGCCGTGGGATCGAATCCCGCCTTGACGCGCAATGGCCGTTGGGTCTTCAGCCGATCAATCAACTCGGCTTCGACCAGCAGTTCGTCGCAGCCGCGTTTGATCGTTTCGATTTGATCGTTCAGAGTTGCCACGGGCATTTGGCGACTATCGCGGAGAGGTCGTTTTTCACGATGTGATATCCAGGGTTGCGCACCGGTACCGTTCTGCTAAGCTTGCCGCGTCGCTCCACAAGGGGCCTTAAAACAATATGCTAAAAGCATGATTTTAACTCAAAAAATTAGAATCCTGATAGGCAATCTGACGCCCCGCCATCGCCTCGCCGCCGCCGTAATCGCCCTCCCCTGCTTCGGAGTGGTGGCGGCTTTCGGCATCGCACCGGACACGATGGTGGAGAAAGTCACATTCAACAACGTTGTCGAAGAGCTCCAACTTCCCGCGCTCACGCCAAGTCCCGAACAAAGCCAGGCCTTCGCCCGTGAAGAGCGCATCCAGCGCGGCGACACGGTGGCCTCCCTGCTGGCGCGGCTGCAAATCGTCGACCCCGAGGCTACACAGGTTCTGCGCAATAACAAGCAGGCACAGGCCCTTCATCAATTAATCCCCGGCAAGACCATGCGCGCAACTGCGGATGCCGGCGGCAAGCTCGTCAGCCTGCGTTACCTGAATGCGGGAAACCTGGTATCGGTAGACCGCAACAACGATGCGTTCGTGATCAAGCAGGAAGTCGTCCAGCTTGAACGGCGCGTGATGATGAAATCGGCGGAGATACGCAATTCGCTGTTCGGCGCGACTGATGCGGCGGGCCTGTCGGATTCGATTGCAACGCAAATCGCCGATGTCTTTTCCACCGACATCGACTTTCACCGCGACCTGCGCAAGGGCGACCGGTTCAGCGTGGTCTACGAAGTGTTTTACGACCGCGGTGAAGTGGTCAAATCGGGACGCGTGCTGGCGGCCGAATTCGTGAATCAGGGCAAGACCTATAAGGCGTTATATTTTAACTACGCCGACAACGAAGGCGGATATTACACGGCTGACGGCAAGAACCTGCGCAAGCAGTTTCTGCGCTCACCGCTGGAGTTTTCGCGCATCACGTCCGGGTTTACGAACGCGCGCTTTCATCCCGTGCTGCAGACCTGGCGCGCGCACAAGGGCATAGACTACGGCGCTCCGACAGGCACGCGCGTGAAAGCGACTGCCGACGGCGTGGTGGAATCCGCCGGCCGTCAGGGCGGCTACGGCAATGTTGTCGTGCTGCGCCACCAGTCGAAGTACACGACGTGGTACGGGCATCTGTCCGCTATCAGCAAAGGGCTGCGCAAGGGCAAGCGCGTAGCGCAAGGCGAAGTGATCGGGCTGGTCGGCGCGACCGGCCTTGCCACCGGCCCACATCTGCACTATGAGTTCCGCATCAATGACGTGCATCAGAATCCGCTGCGCGTGGCGATGCCGGCGGCGCCGCCCATTTCGCCCGAGTTGCGGCCGCGGTTCGAGCAGACAGCAAAGCTGTATGGCGAGCGGCTCGACCTGCTGCGCGCGACGAATCTGGCGGGCCTCGACTAATACCCGATGTCCGATGTCTTTGTCGGGCTGATGTCCGGCACCAGCCTCGACGGGGTCGACGCGGTACTCGCAGATCTGGGCGGCGCCGAGACGCGGCTGCTCGGCCACTTTCATCAGGCGTTCCCGCCGCCGCTTAAGAAAGAACTGGCGGCCCTCAATTATTCGGGCAATGACGAATTCGCGCGCGGCGCTCGCGCGGCAAACGACCTTACGCGAATTTATGCTGCGTGCGTGCGAGCGCTGCTGGAGCAGTGCGCGATCGCCGCTCATACCGTCGCCGCCATCGGCTGCCACGGGCAGACGGTGCGCCACCAGCCCGCCGACGGCTATACACTACAGCTGGCCAATGGATCGTTACTGGCTGAGCTCATGGACATCGACGTCGTATGCGATTTCCGCAGCCGCGACGTGGCCGCCGGCGGCCAGGGGGCGCCGCTCGTGCCGGCGTTCCATCGCGCAGCATTTGCCCATGCGCAACGCCATCGCGCAATCGTCAACATCGGCGGCATCGCCAATATCACCGACCTGCCCCCCGCCGGCGAGGTGACCGGCTTCGACTGCGGACCCGGCAATTTGCTGCTGGACGCGTGGACGCAGCGTCATTTGCACAAGCCCTTCGACCGCGACGGCGCCTGGGCGCAAAGCGGCGCCCCGATCGCGGCGCTGCGCGCGCGTTTATTGACCGACGAATATTTTGGCCGCGCACCGCCCAAAAGCACTGGACGCGAAGCTTTTAATCTTTCCTGGCTCGATGCGCAACTCGTGCGCGAGGACAAACCTGCGGACGTGCAGGCAACATTGCTGGCGCTAACGGTCGACGCCATCGCGGGCGCTATTGAAAAATTCTGCAGTGGAGCAAGCGAGGTGTACCTGTGCGGCGGCGGAGCGCGCAATGTCGCGTTGGTTAATTTACTGGCCGCTCAACTCGCGCCGCGCCAGCTTGCCGTGACGGACACGCTCGGCGTAAGCGCCGAGCACGTCGAAGCGCTGGCTTTCGCCTGGCTTGCGCGGCAGACGATCAACGCGCAACCCGGCAACCTGCCCGCGGTGACCGGCGCCGCCGGCGCACGGATACTTGGCGCGATTTATCGCGCGTGAAATAAAAAAGGCGCCAGCGGCGCCCTTTCGAACGAACTGGATCGGGATTTCAGGCGGAAAACGAAGAACCGCAGCCGCAGGTGCTGGTGGCATTCGGGTTCTTGATCACGAACTGCGCGCCTTCGACGCCTTCCTGATAATCGATTTCGGCGCCGCCGAGATATTGCAGGCTCATCGGGTCAATCAGCAGTGTGACGCCGTTCTTCTGCATCGAGGTGTCGTCATCGCTGACCGCCTCGTCAAACGTGAAGCCGTACTGAAAGCCGGAGCAACCGCCGCCGGTCACGAACACGCGCAGCTTGAGGTCGAGATTGCCCTCCTCATCGATCAACTGCTTGACCTTGGCCGCCGCGTTGTCCGTGAAGACCAGCGGAGGCGGCATTTCAGTGATTGCATTCATTGTCCTTGCTCCTGATAACTATTCTGCAGTGGCGGGCTTCAGTTGCACAACCTTGTCGGACTTGCCCTCGGGCTGATAAACGAGTCTGCCCTGCACCACCGCGCCAAGCTGAATTTCCATCGTGCGGTAGTATACATCACCTGTGACATTGGCCTTCGCCTGCAGTTCCGCGTATTCGCTGGCATGAACGGGGCCCACCACCGTGCCATTGATGACCGCATGCGAGACGCGGATTTCGCCTTCGATATGGGCTTGCTCGGACAGCACGAGCGTGCCGGGCTTGTCTTCCGCAGCGATCACGTTGCCGCGCACATGACCGTCGACGCGCAAGCCGCCGCCGAACGTAATATTGCCTTCGATGGTTGTGCCGGCGCCGATCAGGCAGTCGATGCGATTTTGCGGTTTGTTGCTCTTGCCATTAGAGAACATGCTCATTTCCCCCATCAAGACGCGTTGACTGTCTGAGTCAGCTTCGGTTCGTTGCTTCCGTTTTCAAATACCCGGACCTGCATGCTTTTGACTACCGCGCCTGCGCCGGCGCGAAACGTGCCTTCCACCTTCTGGTAGAAGCGAAAATTGAGCTTGAACGCCTTGTCGCCTTCGACTGGCAGCACCATGACGACTTTTTTGTCGTCCTGCTGCAGATTGACGACGAATTGCAGAGAGCCCTGGTAATCCTTGCCGCGCTGTCCGGTCTGGGTCAGCAGCAGCCGGTAATGATATTCGCCGGGCAGAGCGTCATTCTGCACCAGGAAACGGTTGACCGCCACCCCGCCTTCTTTGCCGCCCGAGGGCATCAACGTCTGAAAAAACGCCAGGTCTTCCTTGAGGCCCGCATTTTCTCCGGTCAGCGCTTTCATCTGCTTGACGAGATCCGCGTAAGTTGCGCGCTCCATTTGGAGTTGGCGCTCGCTTTGCGCGAGCTCGCCGCGGAGCTGGGCAATCTCCTGCTGCGTTTTCATGTTTGTCGCGCTGAGCCGTTGCACTTCCTGGTCGGCCTCGCCTTGATCGAAGCCGGCAAACTTCTTGCCGAAATCATAGGCTGCGCGCGACAGAAACAGAATAACCAGGGTCAGCGCAACAAGGCTCAGCCAGCGCAAATACCACGGCACGGCGGCGCGCACAGACATATGCGGCGCCGAAATGCCGAACATGCGCTTGAGTCTTCTGACTACGGCATTAATGCGATCTGCTCCAGACCGGTCGCTTCAGGCAAGGCGCACATGATGTTCATGTTTTGCACTGCCTGCCCGGCGGCGCCCTTCGTAAGATTGTCGATGACCGACAACACGACCGCGATGTCGCCGCCTCCGGGCTGATGGACCGCGATACGGCACATGTTGGAACCGCGCACCGAACGCGTCTCGGGATGGGCGCCCGCCGGCATTACGTCGACGAAGGGTTCACCGGCAAATTGAGTTTCATAAAGATCCTGCAAATTGACGCTGCCCGTCAGCGGCGCGTATAGCGTCGCGTGGATCCCGCGTATCATCGGTGTGAGGTGCGGGACGAACACGACGCGCGCCGCTTTGCCCGCCATCGCGTTCAGTCCCTGCGTAATCTCGGGGTGGTGGCGATGTCCGGCGACGCCGTAAGCTTTGAAATTGTCCGACGCTTCCGCCATCAGCGTATGAACTTCTGCTTTGCGGCCGGCCCCGCTGACGCCTGATTTCGCATCAGCGATCAGGTGCTGAAGGTTCACCATGCCGCTTTTCATGAGCGGCAGAAAACCGAGTTGCACCGCAGTCGGATAGCAGCCGGGATTGGCGACTATGCGTGCATTGCGTATTTGCTCGCGATTGATCTCCGGCAGGCCGTACACCGCCTGCGCGACAAGCTCTGGACAGGCATGCTTGGTCGCATACCATTTTTCCCAGGTCGCAATGTCCTTGATGCGGAAATCCGCCGCGATGTCGATAATGCGCACGCCCGCGTCGAACAGCACGCGCGCCTGCTGCATCGCCACCCCGTTGGGCGTGGCGAAAAATACGATGTCGCATTGTTTCAGCGCATCGTCCGACGGCGGAGTGAAATCGAGATCGACGTGGCCGCGCAGATTAGGAAACATGGCGGCAACCGGGGTGCCCGCTTCCTGACGCGACGTGATGACCTTCAATTCACAGTGCTGATGCTGCGCGAGCAGGCGCAGCAATTCGACGCCGGTATAGCCGGTGCCGCCGACAACCCCGATGCTCAGTTTCTTGCGTGTCATTCTCGCCACCCACGCGCTAAAAAACGGTCGCGCCTATTGTAAGTTACAAACGAAAAAGCCGCCCGCAGGCGGCTTTGACGGCCGAGACCAACGGCTAGCGTTTCGAGAATTGCTTGCGGCGGCGTGCTTTGTGCAGGCCGACTTTTTTGCGCTCGACTTCGCGCGCGTCGCGCGTTACGAGCCCGGCTTTCTTAAGCACGGGTTTCAGCGCTGCGTCGAACTCGATCAATGCGCGCGTGATGCCATGACGAACCGCGCCGGCCTGGCCCGATTCGCCGCCGCCGTCGACGTTGACCATGATGTCGAACGCATTGAGCTTGTCGGTGAGCACCAGCGGCTGGCGCACGACCATGCGGCCGGTCTCGCGCGAGAAAAACACGTCGACCGGCTTGTCGTTGACGACGATGTCGCCTTTGCCCGGCTTCATGAATACGCGCGCAACGGCGCTCTTGCGCCGTCCCGTGCCGTAGTTATATTGCGGTTGCTTGGATGGCATGGAATCAGGCCCTTATTTCGAGAGGTTTGGGCAATTGCGCCGCATGCGGATGCGCGGTGCCCGCATAGACTTTCAGTTTTTTCAGCATCGCATAGCCGAGCGGGCCTTTGGGCAGCATGCCTTTTACCGCCATCTCAAGCACGCGGCGCGGATGGCGCGCCTGCAGTTTGGAAAAGCTGGTGGTATACAGGCCGCCCGGGTAAGTGCTGTGCCGGTGGTAAAGTTTGGTGCGCGCTTTGCTGCCGGTCACGCGCAGCTTATCGACGTTGACGACCACGATATAATCGCCGACATCAACGTGCGGCGTAAATTCCGGCTTGTGTTTGCCGCGCAGACGGTGGGCTAGCGTCGCCGCAAGGCGTCCCAGCACTTTGTCTTGGGCATCCACGACAAACCAGTCGTGCGTGACTTCTTGGGCTTTCGCCGTAAATGTTTTCATAACCGAACCCGCTGCCTTGCTTTGAAATGTTATTAAATGCGTTGCCGCAAACGACAGAAAGCTTTGGATTATATGGTAAAAATTGCGGCTGTGTCAAACCCGGCCAACAGCCATACGCTGCGCGGGTACAGAGCCGGTAACACCGCAGATTGCGTTGAATCGTCAAGGATAAACATGAAAGCCCGTCGCATATGAAAGCCAGAATCAAGTGGGTTGAAGAGGTCTGTTTCGTCGGCGAATCGGGTAGCGGCCACGCGCTTGTGATGGACGGTGCGACTGAAGGCGGGGGGCGCAACATCGGGATGCGCCCTATGGAAACCGTGTTAATCGGCACCGGGGGCTGCACTGCTTACGACGTCGTGCATATCCTTAAAAAGTCGCGGGCAGCCGTTACCGGTTGCGCGGTGGAGATCGAAGCCGAGCGCGCGGCTGAAGATCCGAAGGTTTTTACGCGCATCCATTTTCATTTCGTAGTGACCGGCAAGGCACTGAAGCCGCAGCAGGTCGAGCGCGCGATCCATCTGTCCGCCGAGAAATATTGCTCCGCGTCCATCATGCTCGCGAAGACCGCCGCCATCACGCATGACTTCGAACTGAAGGAAAATTGAAAACAGCTGGGTGACCGCGCGAAGAGCTTTCGCGCGGTCACGACAGACTTAAGCGCCGAACAGGCTCCCGATCAGGTAAGTCACGCCGCCGGCCGCAGCGCCGATCGCCAACATGCGTGCGCCGCTCATAAGTGCGTTGCGCCCGGTATACAGCGACAAAGTTGCGCCAACCGCGAATAATGCCACTGCTGTCAGAGCAATCACCGCCGTCAGCGGCGCGCCGGCCGCCGCAAAGAAAAACGGCAGCAACGGAATCAGGCCACCGATGCCAAAAGACACGAGCGACGACAACGCTGCGCCCCACGGCGACCCCAGGTCATCGGGATTCAACCCGAGTTCTTCACGTGCCAATGTATCGAGGGCGCGTTCGGGGTCGGCGATAATCTGCTTCGCCATGCGCAGCGCTTCATCCGTTTGCACGCCGCGCGCTTCGTAAATCAGCGCGAGTTCATGCGCTTCTTCTTCCGGATATTCGGCCAGTTCATCGCGCTCGAGCCCGATCTGGTACTCGTACATCTCGCGTTGCGAACGCACCGAGACATATTCGCCGGCTGCCATTGAGAAGGCCCCCGCGATCAGGCCGGCAACGCCCGTCAGCAGAATTGTCGCGTTGTCGGCGTTGGCGCCGGCGACACCCAGAATCAGGCTCGCGTTCGAAATCAGGCCGTCATTGACGCCGAACACCGCGGCGCGGAGATTGCCGCCGCCCGACAATGCGCTGTGATGGCCGACATCATCGACTTTATGCGACGCAGCGAGCCCGGTTCCGCCGCCATAAACCGACATCCCGCGCACCTTCATCGCGGCAAGAACCGTGCGCAAACGACGGGGGCCGTGGCGTCGCACCAGGCCGGCGACGATGCGCGAGCGCACATCCGGTACAAAAACAGGCAGCGTGGCGCCGGCGGCTATTGCTTTGTCCGCCCAAATTAATGCCTGGCCTTCCGCTTCGCGCCCAAGCCCGAGAAACAGTTTTTCGCGCGGCGTGCCGGCTTCAGACGCCGCGACCACGCGATACAGGTAGGCTGCGCGCTTTTCTTCGGCCCAGCTCGTAACTTCATTCACGTTTTCACCTCCCGCGCCGACAAATAAACGGCGATGCGCCAGCAGGTGAATCCGCCGGCGGCCAGCCCCGCCATGCCAAAAGCGAGGCCGCAGCCTGTTCCAGATAATAAGGGCGATAGCAGCCCCGCCGTCAGTCCAGCGAAAAAACTTTGTTGCGCGCCCTGCAGTGAAGCGGCGAGGCCGCGATTGTCGGGAAACAGGTCCAGTATCAACAGCACTATGCTGGGCATGGCGAGCGACATGCCTATCGTGTACACCATCACCGGCAGCACCGTCCACGGCAATGCGGGCGGATACATGGCGTGATAGAGCAGATTGAACAGCGCGGCGCCCAGCATCGACGTGTAGCCGTAACGCACAGTGCGCCGCGGCGAAATTCTGCCGGCAAGACGCCCCGACAAGTAGGCGCCCGCAATGACTCCGGAAATACCGGGCACGAATAACCATGCGAACTGTTGTTCGCCGAGACCCAGCAGCTGATAAATGACCGCCGGCGCGGATGCAATATAGAGGAAAAATGCGGCGAAATTGAAAGCCACAACCGACGACAGCAGGCCGAAACGCACGCTGCGCAAGAGCTTGCAATAATTGACCAGCAGCGGTCTTGCGGCAAATGGCTGGCGACTTTCCGGCGCCAGCGATTCGGCGAGCCGGTAATAGCAGCCGACATAAAGGAGCACTGCAAACAAGCAGAGAAACACGAAGTTCGCGCGCCAGCCGAATGCGAGTTCCAGCCAGCCACCGATGACCGGCGCGACCGCGGGGGCGAGACCGAAAATCATCGTCACCATCGCCATCACGCGCTGCGCCTGATGGCCTGCGTACAGATCCCGTATCATCGCGCGCCCAGCCACCATGCCAGTACCCGCAGACATCCCCTGCAACGCACGGAACACCAGCAACTGGGGCAGCGTCTGCGCCAGCGCGCAACCGATCGATGCCGCCGTAAACACAGCCAACCCGCTGAGTATCACGGGCCGCCGGCCGAACGAATCCGTCAGCGCACCGTGGAACAGCATCATCAGCGAAAACGGCAGCATGTATGCGAACAGCGTCTGCTGTATCTCCAGCATCGAGGCGCCGAGCGCGCGGCCCATCGCCGGAAATGACGGCATGTAAGTGTCGATGGCAAACGGCCCCAGAGTGGCGAGCCCTGCCAGCATCGCAACCAGCAGCAGCGTTGCGCGGTCGGCTTGCTGCTGCGTAGTCACGCCCGGCATGGGCGCACGGATACGGGCGGCGGTTTCATGCGCCGATTATAGTCGTGCAGTGCGCCGCTTCAGCCGCGGTCGAATCGCCGGAACTGAATCGCTTCCGCGATGTGCGCGGCCTCTATGGTCGGTGCGTCCGCCAGATCAGCGATCGTGCGCGCTACTTTCAATATCCGGTGATAGGCGCGCGCCGATAGTCCCAGGCGGCTGATCGCCTGCTTTAACAGCAGCGCGCCGGCGGCATCGGGCACGCATAGACTGTCGATTTCGCGTGTCGATAATTTGGCGTTAGGCTTGTCCTGCCGCTCACGTTGCCGGTTGCATGCGGCCTCCACGCGCGCACGAACTTGGACGCTGGATTCGCCTCCCGCATCGCGCACGAGATCTTTTTCCGGCACCGCCGGCACTTCGATCTGCAGGTCGATGCGATCGAGCAGTGGTCCTGATATCTTGCCTCGGTAGCGCGCAACCTGGTCGGGGGTGCAGCGGCATTTTCCGCTGTAGTGGCCAAGATAGCCGCACGGACACGGGTTCATCGCCGCAACGAGCTGAAACTCGGCGGGGAACTCGGCCTGGCGCGCGGCGCGCGACACGACGACGCGCCCTGACTCGAGCGGCTGGCGCAACACTTCGAGAACGCTGCGGTGAAATTCCGGCAGTTCGTCGAGAAACAAAACGCCGTGCATGGCGAGCGACACTTCGCCCGGACGCGGATTCCCGCCGCCGCCGACGAGCGCCACGCCCGAGGCCGTGTGATGCGGCGCGCGAAACGGCCGCTGGCGCCAGTTGCGCACATCGAATCCTGAGCTGCCTAATGACTGCAGCGCCGCCGATTGCAACGCCTCAAGTTGCGTCATTGGCGGCAGGATGGCGGCCATGCGTGTTGCGAGCATGGTCTTGCCCGCGCCCGGCGGGCCGACCATGATCAGGCTGTGCGCGCCGGCTGCCGCGATTTCAAGTGCGCGCTTGGCATGCGCCTGGCCTTTGACGTCGGCGAGGTCGGCAAGCGGATCGTTGCGTTCAACAGGTACTGCACGGCATATCTGCAGCAGTTCGCGACCGCCAAGATGCGCGCAGACCTCGAGCAAACCCGGTGCCGCGTAAACGGTGGCGCCCTCCACCAACGCCGCCTCGGGCGCGTTGTAGCTCGGCACGACGAAAGCGCGGCCGTCGCGGCTTGCCCCATACATCATGGCAAGCGTGCCGCGTATGGGACGCAATTCGCCGGTCAGCGCGAGTTCGCCGGCAAATTCGTACTTTTCCAGTTCTGCGCCCGGTAGCTGGCCCGATGCGGCCAATATGCCGAGCGCGATCGGCAGATCGAAGCGCCCGCTTTCTTTCGGCAAGTCGGCGGGTGCGAGATTAACGGTTATGCGCCGCGCCGGGAACTCGAATCGCGCATTCTGCAGCGCGGCGCGCACGCGGTCCTTGGCTTCTTTGACTTCGGCCTCTGGCAGGCCAACGATTGTAAAACTAGGCAGCCCGTTGGCAAGGTGCGTCTCGACCGTGACGAGCGGCGCGTCCATTCCCGCGAGCGAGCGGCTGTAGAGCACGGCGAGGGACATCGGTGACCGGACAATGCCGGCTCCAGATTGCGATAACGATTTAACGCCGCGCGCCGACGCGCGTACTTAGGCCTTACGTCATAGTCAGGCCTTACGTCATAGTCAATCGCGCGAACCCGGCGCAGTCAACGCCCCTTCTCCAATTCCGCCAGCTTCGTTTCAAGCGCGACGAGTTTCTCCCGGGTGCGCGCCAGTAGCTCAGTCTGGACATCGAATTCCTGGCGAGTGACGAGATCGAGCCGCGCGAACATCGATGCGAGCATGGCGCGCATGTTGGTCTCGATGTCGCGCGCGGGCGAGTTGGTAAAAATATCCTTGAGCTTGGCGCTGATGTCATCGATAAGTTGTTGGTTAAGCACGACGGGCTCCAAAAATTAAATTCGCACTGTCCGTAGCATCGCGCAATCTTAAGGCCTGGCCACTTTTCGGACAGCAATTCGAGTGTGCCGCAGGTCACGTTTAGAGGTCAATAATCCGGGCACTAAGCTGGTGCGGCGTCGAATGTTACGCATCATCTCGGTGCGAAAACTTTATGACCCGTACGGCGCGTAGGTTACTTATCGCCTACATATCAATACCTTAATCGTTGGCACGGTACATGCTGAAGGCAACTTCCGCGTTACGACAAATTTGTTAACAAACGAAAGGGATGACCATGTTCAAGAAAGCACTCAAAGCCGGCGCGTTTGCTGCAGCACTCGCGCTTCCCGGCTTTGCGTTCGGCCAGGCCGCACCAGCTGCTGATGCCAAGCCTGCTGACGCAAAACCCGAGGAACCAAAACCTCCGTATACATTGACCGGCAACGTTGGATTGTTCAGCCAGTACATTTTCCGCGGCTTGAAGCAAACCGGCACCAAGCCGGCCATCCAGGGCGGTTTCGACTTCGCGCATGAGTCCGGATTTTACGCGGGCACCTGGGCGTCGAACATCAGCTGGCTCAAGGAAAACGCAACCACTGCGGGCACCGGAGCCGTACAGGGGATCTATGGCGAGGGTGGCAGCATGGAGTGGGATTTCTACGGCGGCTACAAATGGAACCTGCCCCACGATTTCGTGGTCGACGTCGGCGGACTGTATTACTACTATCCGGGCGACATCAATCCAGGCTACCGCGCGCTGTTCCCGGCCGGCACCGACATCCCCAAAGGCGACACACTGGAATTCTATGTAGCGCCGAGCTGGAAGTGGGTCACGCTCAAGTATTCGTACAGCGTGCTTAATCACACTTTCGCCGTCGCCAATTCGCGCGGCACGGGTTATCTGGAACTGAATGCCAATCCGCCGATCGGTGAAACCGGGTTCACGGTAAATCTGCACGTCGGCTACCAGAAATACAAGGGCACCGATTCACGGAATGCGACTGTTGGCGGCGTCCTGCGCAGCAACGACAGCGTCGCCAGCTACAAGGACTACAAAATCGGGCTGAGCTACGCGCTGCCGAAAGACTTCACGATCGGCGCGTTCTACAGCAAAGCGACGGGCGCGGACGTATGCGGATATGGCGCGTTTACCGAAACCGGCGGGGGTTGCACGGGACCATACCCGAGCAATATCGCCAAGGGCACCGGCACGGTTTTCGTTCAAAAAACCTTCTAACAGCTCAAACGCGGGGCCGGCTTCGCCGGCCCCTTTTTCCTGGGGAACCGCATGAAACTAGTCACAGCAATCATCAAGCCGTTCAAGCTTGACGAAGTGAGGGAGGCACTGTCCGCGATCGGCGTTCAGGGCATCACCGTCACCGAGGTCAAAGGCTTCGGACGGCAAAAAGGCCACACGGAACTCTATCGCGGCGCCGAATACGTCGTGGATTTCCTGCCTAAGGTCAAGATCGAGGCCGCGATCAAGAGCGAAATGCTCGATCAGGTCGTCGACGCAATCGAAAAATCTGCCAATACCGGCAAGATTGGCGACGGCAAGATTTTCGTGTTCGAACTTGAACAGGTTTACCGCATCCGCACCGGTGAGACCGGCGCTGACGCGCTATAAGGGAGAACCATAAAAATGAAACGTCTATTAAGCATATTCGCGCTGGCCGGGGCGTTCTGCCTGGGAACTGCGGCACCCGGCTTCGCGCAGGACAAAGCTGCCGACAAGCCTGCCGTCGAAGCACCGGCCGCCAAAGCGGACGACAAGAAAGATGCCGCGCCTGCCGCCAAAGCAGAAGAGAAAAAAGCGGACGAGAAAAAGGATGCTGCGCCAGCCGCCGCGGAAGCAGCCCCCGCCACGCCGAAATGCGGCGACAAGGGCTTCGACTGCAATAAAGGGGACGTTGCCTGGATGATGACATCGACGGCATTCGTGCTCTTGATGACCGTTCCCGGGCTTGCGTTATTTTACGCGGGGATGACACGCACCAAGAACTCGCTGTCTACTGTAATGCAGAGCTTTACGATTTTCTGCGTCATCGCGGTGCTGTGGGTTGTTTACGGTTACAGCATGGCCTTTACAGCGGGCCATGAAGGCAGTGCGCTGGCGCCGTTCATAGGATCGCTCGACAAACTATTCATGGCCGGCGTCGATCCGACCACAGGTGTCGCGGCGACCTTCAGCAAGGGCCAGTACATGCCCGACTATGTCTATTGCATGTTCCAGCTCACGTTTGCCGCAATCACGGTCGCGTTAATTTGTGGCGGCTATGCGGAACGCTTCAAGTTCAGCGCCATGCTCTTGTTCAGCATCCTCTGGTTCACGTTTTCGTACCTGCCTATCGCACACATGGTCTGGTACTGGGACGGCCCCGATGCGTACACCACTGCTAAAGCCGGTGAGATAGCGGGAACGCACGCCGGGTTCATTTTCCAGAAAGGCGCACTTGATTTTGCCGGCGGCACTGTCGTGCATATTAATTCCGGTATCGCAGCGCTGGTCGCCGCAATAATGCTGGGCAAACGCTACGGCTTCGGCAAAGTGCAAATGGCACCGCACAGTCTGATGATGACCGCGATCGGCACCGGCATGCTGTGGATGGGCTGGTTCGGATTCAATGCGGGCTCTGCGCTCGAAGCCAACGGTGGTGCAGGGCTGGCATTTTTCAACACGCTATTCGGCACTGCGGTCGCCGGCTGCGCCTGGATGCTCACTGAGTGGATGCTCAAAGGCAAGCCAAGCCTGCTGGGCGTGTGCTCCGGTATCGTTGCGGGTCTGGTGGCCATCACTCCAGCGGCTGGTTACGTGGGCCCGATGGGTGCGCTGATTATTTGCGCGACTGCCGGCGTGGTCTGCCTGATCGCCTCGACGAAAGTGAAGAAGATGCTGGGCTACGACGACGCTCTGGATACATTTGGCGTCCATTGCATCGGCGGCATCATCGGCTCTATCGGCACGGGGATATTCGTCAATCCGGCGTTGGGCGGCACTGGCGTATATGACTACGTAGCGAACAAAGTCGGCGATTTCGACGCCAGCGCGCAGATCGTTTCCCAGTTATGGGACATCGGCATCACTCTTGTTTGGTCCGGCACCGTTGCTTTCGTAATCCTGCTGATTCTGAAACTCACGATCGGCATCCGTTCGAGCGACGAAGCGCAGGAAGAAGGCCTTGACCTCGCGGATCACGGCGAAAAAGCGTACAACTACTAATAAGCTGTTTATCACGCAAGTCCGGACGGGGTCGGCTTAGGCCGGCCCCGTTTTTTTAGTATTTGAAAAGGGAACGCTCATGAAAAAATTGCTGACCTTATTCGCCCTGATCGGCGCGATGAATTTCATCACCCTCGCGCCGGCCGTGGCGCAGGACAAGGCATCGGATAAACCCGCAGCTGCCGCGCCTGCAGCGGCGCCTGCCGTCGCCGTGCCGGCCGCAGAGGCGAAGAAAGCACCCGAGCCGAACAAAGGCGACACCGCATGGATGATCGTCGCGACTGCACTGGTATTGATGATGACGATACCCGGCCTCGCGCTTTTCTACGGCGGCCTCGTGCGCACCAAGAACATGCTGTCGGTGCTGATGCAGGTGTTCGTTGTCTGCTCGTTGTTGACGGTGTTGTGGTTCATATACGGCTACAGCATCGCGTTTACTGAAGGCAATGCATTCTTTGGCGGGTTCGACCGCCTGTTCCTAAAAGGCCTGACCCCCGATTCGACCTCGGCCACGTTCACTAAGGGCGTCGTCATCCCCGAATACATTTACATGGTGTTCCAGTGCACGTTTGCCGCCATCACGCCCTGCCTGATCGTCGGCGCGTTTGCCGAACGCATGAAATTTTCTGCCGTACTGATGTTCATGGTGTTGTGGTTCACATTCTCCTACCTGCCGGTCGCGCACATGGTGTGGTTCTGGGCGGGCCCGGACGCGTACACCGATGCCGCCGCGGCGGACAAGGCGCAGGCGATTGCCGGATTCATATTCCAGAAAGGCGCGCTGGATTTCGCCGGTGGCACCGTCGTGCACATCAACGCCGGCATCGCCGGTCTGGTGGGCGCGCTGGTTCTCGGCAAGCGCCTCGGTTACGGCCGGGAAGCGATGGCGCCGCACAGCCTGACCATGACAATGATAGGCGCATCGCTGCTGTGGGTGGGCTGGTTCGGTTTCAACGCCGGTTCCAATCTCGAAGCAAATGGCACTACCGCCATGGTTTTCGCCAACACTTTCGTTGCGACCGCCGCAGCAGCGTTGTCGTGGATGTTTTTGGAATGGATGTTCAAAGGAAGGCCGTCGATGCTCGGCGCCGCCTCTGGTGCCGTCGCGGGGCTGGTGGCAATTACCCCAGCCTGCGGCTGGGTAGGACCGATGGGTGCGATTGCGCTCGGCATCATCGTCGGCGCCGTCTGCCTCTGGTCGGTCAACGGGCTCAAACGAATGTTCGGTTACGACGACGCGCTCGATGTGTTCGGCGTTCACTGCATAGGCGGCATCGTCGGCGCCATGGGCGTCGGGGTCTTCGCTTCACCAACCCTGGGCGGCACCGGTGTATACGACTACGTTGCCAATAAAGTCGGCGATTACGACATGGGCACGCAGTTGATCAGTCAGGCCTGGGGCGTTGGCGTCACGCTGGTCTGGTCAGCCATCGCGGCCTATATCTGCTACAAGATTGTCGACGTCATTATCGGCTTGCGCGTGCCGGAAGAAGTGGAACGCGAAGGACTCGATGTCAATGAGCATGGCGAGATCGCTTATCACCATTGAAGCTGCCACAAACAAAAAAACAGGCGCTTTGGCGCCTGTTTTTTTTGCGCGCGGCGCGTCGCGGCTTACGCAACCGATCTGCGCTGCACGCTTAACTGCGTCGCCTGCCAGCCGAGAGCCGTGTAAAAAAGCGTGGCACTCGCATTTTCGCGGTCGGTCACCAACTGCATGCGGGTGGCGCCGCGTGCTTTTGCCCAGGCAAGCAGAAACCCGAGCAGTTCTTTGCCGATGCCCTTCCGCCGGTGCTCCGCGTCGACGACTACGTCTTCGATCCAAACCGACAACGCGCCTTCGGCGGTCGAAATTACGATCTGACCGCTGGCCATGCCGATTGCCCGGTCGTTTTCATCGCGCGCCACGACGACGATCTGGCGGTCGCTCCTGGCCGCCTCCGCCATCAGCAGCCCGAGCCCGCGCGACTGCCGGTCGCAATCCGCGGTAAAGTCGAGCTCGACATCGAACAAGTCATTCAACAACGCCGCGAGTTGCGGTACGTCCGCGACTTGCGCCGGTCCTATTTTCAGGTTCATTGCTCCCGCCTCCCGTAGCACACCAAGCCTAGCATCGCAGCTGCGCAGGGACCTACGCTCACTGGACGGACGGCAGCCGCGCGCCGACGAGCGAGGTCGTCAGCATCCATGGCAGAGCACGCGATCAGGTTTGCTACAATACCCGCCCGGCCAAAGCTGCGAGCTGCCATGCCCACTGTTCCGCACCTGACGACGGCCCTCACCGGCCCGTTGCGCGATCTAGAGCGCAACATCCTGAAGGCGATGCCCGAAATCGAGCACTGGTTTCGCGCGCAATGGCAGGAGCACGCGACGCCGTTTTACGCATCGGTCGATTTGCGCAACAGCGGTTTCAAGCTGGCGCCCGTCGATACCAATCTGTATCCGGGCGGCTTCAACAATCTGAACCCCGAGTTCGACGCGCTGTGTGTGCAGGCAACAATGGCGGCGATCGAGAAAATATGCCCCGATGCGCGCGGCGTGCTGTTGATTCCCGAAAACCATACACGCAATACGTTCTACCTGCAGAACGTCGTCGCGCTGCAAAAAATCCTGCGCCATGCCGGCATGATCGTACGTATCGGCAGCCTGCTCCCCGACGTGACGGCGCCAACCGATATTGCTTTGCCCGACGGTAACAAGCTCACGCTCGAGCCAATCGAGCGCAAGGGCAACCGCCTCTCGATCGACGGATTCGATCCCTGCGTAGTGCTGCTGAACAATGACTTGTCGGCGGGCTTGCCCGAAATCCTGAAGGACCTCGAACAGACCGTGCTGCCGCCGCTGCACGCAGGCTGGTACATGCGCCGCAAATCCAACCACTTCGCGGTTTACAAAGATGTGGCGACCGAGTTCGCGCGAGTGCTTGGTGTCGACCCCTGGTTCCTCAATCCGTATTTCGAAAAATGCGGCAAAATCAATTTCCACGAACGCAAAGGCGAGGAATGCCTCGAAGGCTACGTGTCGGAAATTCTCGAAGACATACGAATCAAGTACAAGGAATACGGCATTACGCAGGAGCCGTTCGTCATCGTGAAAGCCGATGCCGGCACGTACGGCATGGGCATAATGACCGTGAAAGATCCGTCCGAAGTGCGCGGACTGAACCGCAAGCAGCGCAACAAAATGGCCGTGGTCAAGGAGGGCCTCGAAGTGCATGAAGTCCTGGTGCAGGAAGGCGTTTATAGTTTCGAAACCGTCAACTCCGCCGTTGCCGAGCCCGTTGTCTACATGATCGATCACTTCGTTGTCGGCGGCTTTTATCGCGTGCATGCGACGCGCGGCGAAGACCAGAGCCTCAATGCGCCCGGTATGCAGTTCGTGCCGCTGGCGTTCGAGAAGCCTTGCTATTCGCCCGACCTCGATGATCCGGATTGCCCGCCGAACCGCTTCTATGCCTACGGCGTGGTCGCGCGGCTGGCATTGGTTGCCGCCGCCATCGAAATGGAAAAAACGGAACCGGCCATCGCCGGGCGGACGCTGGCGCCCGTGCGCGCTATCGAAGGTTGAGCCGGCCCTTCCGCCACAAGTATGAATATAGCTTTCATCGTCGACCCTCTCGACGATTTTAAGATCTACAAGGATTCCACTTTCGCGATGATGCGCGAAGCGGCCGCGCGCGGGCACGATCTACATGCCCTCCAGCAGGGGGACGTCGTGTGGGAATCGGGCACCGTGACGGCGCATGCGCAAAGGCTCCACCTTACGGGCGATCCGCATGCCTGGTATCGGACTGAGCCGGCGAAGGCGGCTCCCCTGAAGACTTTCGACGCCGTGTTGATGCGCAAAGACCCGCCGTTCGACATGGAATACGTTTACAGCACTTATTTGCTCGAACTTGCGCAGGAACAGGGCGCGCGCGTGTTCAACAATCCGCGCGCCATCCGCGATTGCAATGAAAAGCTGACGATTGCGCGCTTTACGCAATTCACCGCGCCCACTCTGGTGACGCGCCATGCGCACCTGATCCATGAATTCATCGGCGCGCACGCCGAGATCATCCTCAAGCCGCTTGACGGCATGGGCGGCACTTCGGTGTTCCGTATGCAGGCGAAGGACCCGAATCTCAACGTCATCATCGAGACCGTCACGCACTACGGGCGGCGCACTGTCATGGCACAGCGCTACATCCCGCAAATTGCGGACGGCGACAAGCGCGTGCTGCTGATCGGCGGCAAACCGGTGCCTTACGTGCTGGCGCGCATACCGAAGCCTGGCGAAACGCGCGGCAATCTCGCCGCCGGCGGCACCGGCGTGGCGCGCGAACTGACGCCGCGCGACCGCGAGATCGCCGAAACGCTGGCGCCGCTGCTGCATGCGCAGGGATTGTTGCTGGTGGGGCTCGACGTGATCGGAGACTACCTGACCGAGGTCAACGTAACGAGCCCCACCTGTTTTCAGGAAATAACCGAGCAGACCGGCTTTAATGTCGCCGGCATGATGCTCGACGCGGTCGAGCATGCGGTGGAACGCCATTGAGATAGCCCCGCGCGCCGCCTGAAACGCCCGCAGCAGAGCGAGTCCCGCGCTAAGGCCGCGTGGGCGAAGGAGTATAATTCACGTTCCGCGACCCACCTTCTTTTGCATGATAGGCATACTGATAGTCACGCACGGTACGCTCGGCGAAAGCCTTATTCATTGCGCGAGCCACGTGCTCAACAAACGGCCGCCGCGCCTGAAGCAGCTCGGCGTCACGGCGCAGGACGACCCCGCGTTGCTGCTGCCGCAGGCGCGCGCGCTGGTCAAGGAACTCGACGAAGGCAGCGGAGTCCTGATACTTTCCGACATGTTCGGCGGCACGCCGAGCAATCTCGCGTCGAAGCTGGTGGCGTCGGGCAAGGTTGAAGCCGTCGCCGGCGTCAGCCTGCCGATGCTGATCCGCGTGCTCACTTATCGCGATCGCGATCTCCAGACCATCGTAACCAAGGCTATCAGCGGCGGCTGCGAAGGCGTCATACGCGTACCCATGTTCAAGCTCCATAATGCTGCAACAGGAAGTTGAGATCGTAAACAAGCTGGGGCTGCACGCGCGCGCGTCGGCCAAGCTCACGCAGCTGGCGGGCCAGTTCAGCAGCAGCATCTGGGTCGGACGCAACGGCAAGCGCGTCAATGCTAAAAGCATCATGGGCGTAATGATGCTGGCCGCGGCCAAAGGCACGACCATCAGCATCGAGACCGACGGTCCCGATGAGACTGCGGCCATGACCGCGCTCACCGGTCTGATTGCCGATTGTTTCGGCGAAGGGGAGTAACCAAGGATGAAGGCGGAAGGCGGAAGGATGAAGGCATTGCACGCCTTGCGCGTGCCGACCTTGCTTCATCCTTCATCCTTCATCCCTCATCCTTAACGAAGGGGAGGCCGCGTGAGTTTCACAATGCACGGCATCCCGGTGTCCGGCGGCATCGCCATCGGACACGCGCACCTGGTGTCCCACGCCAGGCTGGAAGTCGCTCACTACGCAGTGCCGCAGAAGCAGGTCGCCGACGAGATATCGCGCTTCGATTCCGCCTTGCAGACCGTGCGCGCGGAACTCGAGCAACTGCGCACGCAGATCCCGCCCAACGCGCCGCAGGAGTTCGACGCCTTTCTTAACCTCCACCTGATGATACTGAACGACGCTACGCTGTCGAAAGCGCCGCGCGATATCATCGAATCGGAGCAATGCAACGCGGAATGGGCGCTGAAGGTGCAGATGGATGCGCTGCTCGACCAGTTCGACCAGATCGAGGACGGCTACCTGCGCGAGCGCAAAGCCGACGTCATCCAGGTCGTTGAGCGGGTCATGAAAGTGCTGTTCGGCCAGCCCGGCTATGCGCCGCCGGCGCACGCGGGCGACGAGAAAAACCTGATCCTCGTCGCCCACGACCTTTCGCCGGCGGATGTTATCCAGTTCAGGCAGCATCTCTTCGCGAGCTTCATTACCGACCTTGGCGGCACCACTTCGCACACCGCCATCGTCGCACGCAGCCTGAACATTCCGTCGATCGTCGCCCTGCACCACGCGCGCCAGCTGATCCGCGAGAACGAGCTGCTGATCGTTGACGGCACGCAGGGCGTGATCATCGTGGATCCGGATCCGCAGGCACTCGCCGAATACAAGCTGCGCCAGCACCAGTGGGATCTCGAGCGCCAGAAACTGAAGCGCCTGCGCGATACGCGCGCCACCACCCTTGACGCGATCGACGTCGATCTGCAGGCCAACATCGAATTGCCCGACGACATCGCGGATGCGCGCGAAAATGGCGCCACGGGCATCGGCCTTTTCCGCACCGAGTTTCTGTTCCTAAACCGCGACAACCTGCCTGACGAAGACGAGCAGTTCGAGGCTTATCGCCGCGTCGCGCGCGAAATGGACGGCCTGCCCGTCACCGTCCGCACGTACGATCTCGGCGCCGACAAGCAAATCAACGGCGCCGTCGCGACAGGCACCAACCCGGCCCTGGGCCTGCGCGCCATCCGGCTGTCGCTCACCGAGCCGCAGATGTTCCTCGCCCAATTGCGCGCGATGCTGCGCGCATCGCACTATGGCAAGCTGAAGATCCTCATCCCGATGCTGATGAGCACGCCGGAAATCACGCAGGCGCTGAGCTACGTGGCGCAAGCCAAGAAAAGCCTCGAAGACAGGTTTATACCGTTCGATCGCGAAGTCGAGGTCGGCGGCATGATAGAGATTCCGGCGGCCGCGCTGGCGATCAACACGTTCATCAGCAAGCTCGACTTCCTGTCGATCGGGACCAACGACCTGATTCAATACACGCTCGCCATCGATCGCACCGACGATACGGTCTCGCATCTTTACGACCCGCTGCATCCGGCGATCCTGAATCTGGTCGCGCACATCATCAAGGCCTGCAACAAGGCGAACAAGCCGATCGCATTATGCGGCGAGATGGCCGGTGATGTGCAGCTGACGCGTCTCTTGCTCGGTTTCGGCCTGCGCCAGCTGTCGATGCATCCGGCACGGCTGCTCGAGGTGAAGCAGCGCGTGCTGAAATCACGCCTCCGCGACATCCTGCCGCAAGTCGGCAAGATGCTGCGCGCCGACGATCCCGACCGGCTGCGTGCCATGCTGGACCGCCTGAATGCGTGAACGGCAGTAGAAAAAATCCCGCGGTCGATGCGGGCTTGCACGACGCTGCGCGCGACTTCATAACCATTGAGAGGCGCGAGTACGGCCGCTCCGTCGCGCGCGGCAGAAATTGCTCTGCCAGGACGCCGGCGCGCTGCGCAGGGCAGCGCCGTGCCGGCCTGGCGATATTGACAACTGCCGCTGGCACGCTGTAAGGTTGTGCCAGCTTTTGTGCGCCGATTTGAGTTCAGCTTGCGGGCGCCTAATAAATCCGGCTAAAGAGAGGCACAACCCGGGACTAGCGCAAGCAGACCGGGTTTTCGTTTATGAGCGATACGGCAGATCCCAATTCGGTGGGCGCGGTCACCCCGCAGAGCGCGCGGTTCACCGCGCCCCTCATGCTGAAAAGCGGCGCGACGCTCGATAGCTACGAACTCGCCTATGAAATGTACGGCGCGCTCAATGCCGATAAGACCAACGCGGTGCTGGTATGTCACGCGTTGAACGCGTCGCATCACGTGGCCGGCCATTACGCGCACGAACCGGCCAACATCGGCTGGTGGGACAACCTGATCGGCCCGGGCAAACCGCTCGATACGACCCGATTCTGTGTGATCGGCGTCAACAATCTCGGCGGGTGCTTCGGCTCGACCGGGCCCTCGTCGGCCAATCCTGCGACAGGCAAGCCATGGGGCGCTGATTTTCCGCTGGTCACTGTGGAAGACTGGGTAACAACGCAGGCTCGGCTCGCCGATCACCTCGGTATCCGCCGCTTCGCCGCGGTCATGGGCGGCAGCCTCGGCGCGATGCAGGCACTGTCATGGACCATTCAGTATCCGGACCGCCTCGGTCATGCGTTGGTGATTGCCTGCGCGCCCAACTTGTCGGCGCAGAACATCGCATTCAACGAAGTCGCGCGCCAGGCCATCATTACCGATCCTGATTTTCACGGTGGCCACTATTACGAGCACGGCACGCGACCCACGCGCGGGCTGCGCGTCGCGCGCATGGTGGGCCACATCACTTACCTGTCAGACGACGAAATGGCAAGCAAGTTCGGCCGCCAGTTGCGCCACGGCAGGCTCAATTACACGTTCGGCGTCGAATTCGAGATCGAATCCTATCTGAGCCACCAGGCCGACAAGTTCTCGGACTACTTCGACGCCAACACTTATCTGCGCATCACCAAGGCGCTCGATTACTTCGACCCCGCGGCTGCCCACGGCGGCAATCTGAGCGTCGCGCTCGAGCCGGCCACGGCAAGTTTTCTCGTCGTCTCGTTTACCACCGACTGGCGCTTTTCACCCGAGCGCTCGCGCGAAATCATCAAGGCGCTGCTCGACAACCGGCGCGACGTCACGTATGCGGAAATCGATGCGCCGCACGGCCATGACGCCTTCCTGCTCGACGACGCGCGCTATCACCGCTTGGTCGCGGCGTACTACGACCGCATCAGCGCGGAGCTGGCACAATGAATACGCACGCGATGCAGCGGGCAGACTTTGCCGCCATCGCCAACTGGATCAAGCCCGGCGCGCGCGTGCTCGATCTCGGTTGCGGCGATGGCACCCTGCTGCGCTATCTCGCCGAGCAGCGCGACACCATAGGCTACGGCGTTGAAATCGACGACGACGGTCTGTACGCATGCGCGCTCAACGGCGTCAACGTGATCCAGGGGGATATGGAGCGCGGCCTGTCGGCATTTGCCGACGATTCGTTTGACTATGTAATCCTCTCGCAAACGCTGCAGGCCGTGCGCAGCAGCGAGCGGGTAGTCGATGAAATGCTGCGCGTGGGCCGCGAGGGTATCGTCACGTTCCCCAATTTCGGCTATTGGCGCAACCGGCTGCAGGTCATGACGGGCAATATGCCGGTGTCGGACAATCTCCCTTATGCCTGGTTCGACACGCCGAACATTCACCTGTGCACAATGACCGATTTCGAGAATTTCTGCCGCGACCATGGCGTGCGCATACTGGAACGCATCGTCATGACGCATGGCAACGCAGTTACGCTGATTCCCAACCTGCTCGGCAGCCTCGCCGTGTATCGCTTCGAGCGCGCCTAGAGTGCCGCCGCAGCTTCCGGCGCAGGGCGACTGGCGACAGGCTCTGTTCAACCGGCGCGTGCTCATCTGCGTATTCACCGGTTTCAGCTCCGGCCTGCCACTCTACATACTGTTGAGCCTGCTGCCGGCATGGCTGCGCTCGGAGCATGTCGATCTGCGCGCGATCGGCCTCTTCGCTCTGGTGCAATTTCCATTTAACTGGAAATTCCTGTGGTCTCCACTGCTCGACCGCTACGCGTTGCCCGGCTTCGGTCGGCGCCGCGGATGGATGCTCGCATCTCAGATCGCGCTGCTTTTCACGCTACCGGCGTTCGGCGCGCTCGATCCTCAATTCGATCTCTTTGCGATTGCGCTGCTCGCCGTCAGCGTCGCTTTTTTCAGTGCGACGCAGGACATCGTGCTCGATGCCTACCGGCGCGAAATACTTGCCGATGCCGAACTTGGCCTCGGCAACTCGGTCCACGTCAACGCATACCGCATCGCCGGGCTCGTCCCTGGTTCGCTGTCACTGATCCTCGCCGACATTCTGCCCTGGAGCAGCGTTTTTTTTATCACCGCGCTATTCCTGCTGCCGGGAATAATCATGACGCTCGTCGTCAACGAGCCGGCGATTACGGGCAGGCAGCCGCGTACGCTGCGCGACGCGGTGATCGAGCCGTTTCGCGAATTCATTTCGCGCGCCGGCATGCGCATGGCGCTGCTCATGCTCGCATTCATGGTCCTCTACAAGCTCGGCGACAGCATGGCGACCGCGCTGGCGACCCCGTTCTATCTCGATATGGGCTATACCAAGACGGAAATCGGCCTCATCGCCAAGCACGCCGGGCTGTGGCCCAGCGTGATCGGCGCGCTGGTCGGCGGGATCTGGATGCTGAAGCTCGGCATCAACCGTGCGCTCTGGCTGTTCGGCGTCGTGCAGGCAGTGCCCATACTCGGGTTCGCGCTGTTGACCCAGTTCCCGCAGGACCGCGTCATGCTCGCCGCGGTTATCAGCTTCGAAGCGCTCGGCGTCGGCCTGGGCACGGTCGCCTTCGTCGCTTACATTGCGCGCGCAACGCATCCGCTGTACACGGCGACGCAGTTCGCGCTGTTTACGAGTCTCGCATCGGCGCCGCGCGTCGTCCTCAACTCGGTAACTGGCGTGCTGGTCGAGCAGGCCGGCTGGCTGAATTTCTTCTTCCTGTGCGCCGCGTTGGCGCTGCCGGGCATGCTGCTACTGCCAAAAGTGGCACCGTGGAACGGCGACCAGACAGCGCCTGCGCGCTGAGACTACTTCTTCTTGCCGAACAGATTGTCGATGGCCTGGCCGGCTTTAGCGCCGAGCCCGGTACCGACGCCGGGCATCAGTACTGTGCCGAGCGCCGCGCCCGCGATTGTGGCGCCCGTTGGATAGAGCATAGGCGAATGCACGGTGCCGGCGACGTTCAGCGGAATTTTAGCACTGGTCCCCACCGCTTTGACCTGCGCGTTGACGCGCCCCGACAACTCCTGTTTTGGTGAAATAGTGACAGCGCCATCGGCAGCCAGCGAGCCGGACGAAATGTTGAGTTGCGTGAATTGATGCGCGCCGCGGTCTCTGACGAGATGACCCGACAACTGCTCGAAATGCGTTTCGCCGCCGCCCGCGCCCTGTTTTATCAGGTTGGTTGCCGCCTTCTGAATATCAATCCCGTGCAGGACGCCGTTCTTGACGTCGAATGGCGTCTCCAGATGCAAAGCGTTCAGCAACTGGTTGGGATCGGCGGCCGCTGCCGAAAATACCGGCTTCGCAGTGAGCCGCCCGCTCATGTTGGTGCCGGGCGATATCAGCGGCACCAGCGATTTTAATTCCACCTGATTGACATCAAAGCTGCCCTTGACCTGCATGCCTTTCTGCCATGTCGCGGTGCCTTTGCCGGTTACCGTGCCGCCGTACAGCTTGGCGGAGATTTGGCTGAAGTCGGCATTGTTAAGCGTCGCCACGCCTTTGATGATGAGTTCGTCGAATTCGATCGGCGGGCCGACCGGCGGCTTCCATGACTTGGCTGACGCCTCGACCAGATAATTTGACTTGTCGGGCTTGACCGAGATCTTCAGCTTGCCATCCCGCGTCGTGATCAGCGCTTCCACCGGCTCGCCCTTGGCGTTCAAGCTGACCCTTCCGTCGAAAGGGCCGAAGCTGGTCTTATCGAGCTTGACCAGTGCGTCTTCAAGACGAATGCTTTCAATGCGCGCGCCCGGCTGTGCAGAAGGATCATCGGATTTGCTCCACAGCGGGATCTTGTCGATCGCCTTTTGCGTCAACACGAGCGATTTGAGCTCGATCGACTTGATAATTTTTGTCGCGGAAAACAGCGAGAATAAATCGGGCGTCACCGTCACTTTGTCGAGCTTGATGTCTTCGGTTTTGCCGACGGCGATACCATCTACCGTGATATGCGGCACCGGCAGTGCGGAGAACTTGATGCTTTTTATCGTTACCGGCTCCTTCAACTTCGCAGAAGCCTCTTTCTCGATGCGCGGAATGTAATCGTCGAGCTTGACGAAGAATGGGATTGCAGCTGCGATTGCAATCAGCACCACCAGCGCGATCAGACTGCGTTTTAGCCATTTCATACCGGCGTCCTGAAAGTCATGCGGAGCAGATAGCATGAACCCAACGGGTTGGGCGCGCAACCCGCGGCGGGTTACGCTTGTAGGCGCGACAACTACAGCAGTGATGAAAACCCGCGGCGCGGCGGAATTGCGAGGGTTATAACCGGGCTTTCTGATTGCCCGGGCGGCCCGCCACCATCACAGTAGCGCACCACGCGCACTAATCGGCCATAACGCTTCGACCTGCCCGTTACGCACGCAGACGAAAGTGTCATAGAGATTGACCGTGGGATCGCAGTGGCCGGGTATGAGCTTGAGCTTGGCGCCGACTTCGAGTCGCGTGGCGCCCGTAATCTGCAGAACACCATGCTCATCCGACGCCTTGATAAATTCCACGTCGGCATAATCGGCAACGCGCGGCATTCCCGAATCCATGCTCGATGCCTTGAGCCCGGCATCGACGACGACGCGTTGCGCCGACGGCGCGCTCATGACCGTCGTCCACACGAACAGGCTGTGCTCAAACTGCGGAATGCCACTCTCCGTCCAGTCGTTCTTCGCGTAGTCGGCATCCATGAATATGTACGACCCCGCCTGCAGCTCGTGAAAAACGCTGCTTGCCGCCTCGAACATGTAAGTGCCGGTGCCTGCACCGGTCACGTAGTCGCAAGCAATGCCCGCGGCGGCTAACAAATCTGTCGTCGCCCGCACATGCGCGACCGCGCGCGCAATCGCATCACGCCGTTCGCTTACTTTCCGGATGTGCTGCGCAGAACCCTGATACGCCTGCAACCCGGCAAACCGCAGGTTGCGGCAGCCTCCTATCAGCTTGGCGAGCTGCACGGCCGGCGCGCCCGGCTGCACGCCGCAACGGCCGGCGCCGACGTCGATCTCGACCAGCACATCGAGCGTGACACGCGCCGCGCCTGCCGCCGCGTCTAACGCGGCGATGTTGGCGGCGTTGTCCGCGCATACCGCGACATGGGCGCGCTGATTCAGTTCGGCGAGCAGCTTGACCTTGGGCGCACCGACAATTTCATTGGCGATCAGAATATCGTTCACGCCGCCATCCACGAGCACCGCCGCCTCGCTCACCTTTTGCACGCAAACGCCGGCCGCGCCGAGCGCGATCTGGCGCAGCGCGATCTGCGGGCATTTGTGGCTCTTGGCATGGGGCCGCAGGCGCACGCTGCTGCCGCGCAATGAATCCGGCAGGCGCTTGAGGTTGCGCTCGAACGCATCGAGTTCCAGCACCAGGCAAGGCGTATCGACTGCCGCGAGCGGCATGCCGATTTCGGCGGCGGGGCGATAACTCATGACAGCTCTGTCAGAGCGTGTAGTCATAGTCGATGATCAGCGGCGCATGGTCGGAATAGCGCTCGTCGAGATAGATTTTTACCTTGCGCGCGCACGCGGCGATCGCCGCGGTCGCGACCTGGTAATCGATGCGCCAGCCGACGTTTTTCGCCCATGCCTGGCCGCGGTTCGACCACCACGTGTATTGGTCGGGACGCTGATCGATGTACCGGAACACGTCGCAATATTTCAATTCGTCAAAAATTCGCGTGAGCCATGCGCGCTCTTCGGGAAGAAAGCCTGAATTCTTGCGATTGCCGCGCCAGTTCTTGAGATCGATTTCCTTGTGCGCGATGTTCCAGTCTCCGCAGACGATGAATTCGCGCCCCTGCCGCGCGAGTTTATCCAGGTGCGGATAAAACTCTTCCATAAAGCGGAACTTGGAGGCCTGGCGATGCGCGCCTGCGGAACCCGACGGCAGGTACACCGAAATCACCGACAGTTTGCCGAAGTCCGCCCGCACGTAACGGCCCTCGGCGTCGAACTCGCGCACGCCTATGCCCTCGCTCACGCAATCGGGCTTGCGCTTCGAGTACAGGCCGACGCCGCTGTAACCTTTCTTCTCGGCATAGTGGAAATAGCCGTGGAATCCGAGGGGCGCGAGCATATCGGCCGTCATATCTGCGGCTTGCGCTTTCAATTCCTGCACGCACACAATGTCGGCCTTCTGGCGGGCAAGCCAGCGCAAAAAACCCTTGCTGGTGGCCGAGCGGATACCGTTGAGGTTCGCGGTGATTACGCGTAACATAATGTTTATGTGGCGTTTAGTTTAGGGTTTCTCGCGGGAATATCATGCCGGACATATTCAGACAGGACTTCATCCGGTTTGTGGTGGCGCAAAAAGTACTTTATTTTGGCGAATTCAAAACCAAGGCTGGCCGCTTGTCGCCGTATTTTTTCAATGCCGGGCTGTTTTATGACGGTGACTCGCTGAAGCAACTCGCGCAATTTTACGCGAAAGCCATACTCACCGCCCGCGTGGAATTCGACATGCTGTTCGGACCCGCATACAAGGGCATCCCGCTGGTGGCAGCGGTCGCTATAGCGCTTGCCGACGCGGGCCGCAATGTGCGTTACAGTTTCAACCGCAAAGAAGAAAAAGACCATGGCGAAGGCGGCGTAGTGGTGGGCGCGCCGCTGGCCGGCCGCGTGCTAATCATTGACGATGTCATTTCCGCGGGAACCTCCGTGCGCCAGTCGGTCGAAATCATCGGGGCCGCGCACGCCGTATCATGTGGCGTTGCAATTGCGCTTGACCGCATGGAAAAAGGCACCGGCGAGCTGTCAGCCGTGCAGGAAGTCGAACGTTGTTACGGGATGCCAGTCATCAGTATTGCCCGGCTGGACGACCTCGTGGCCTATCTGGAATCGGCCGGCGGAATGTCGGCGAACCTCAGCGCGGTAAACAAATACCGCGCCCAATATGGAGTAACGGCTCATGCATAACGTATACGCACGGTGGATTCCAACGATGGCGTTGCTGCTGACTTGCCTGGCGGCGAACGCACAAACGCCACCCGCAGGCGCCGGCAAAATCGTGTGCTGGAAAGACAAGGCCGGACATACGGTCGGCTGCGGCGACAAGGTGCCGCCTGAATATCAGGACAACGCGACCAAGCAACTCAATGACCGTGGCGTCACCATCAAGCAGTCCGATGCCGCGTTAACGCCCGAACAGAAAAAAGCGCTGCAGGCTGAAACGGATCGCAAGGCGGTAGAGAAAGCTGCCGCCGCCGAGCAAACGCGCAAAGACAGAGCCTTGCTGGATACCTTCACGACCGCCAATGAAATCGACCTCAAGCGCAATCGTGACATCCAGCTTATAGAGTCGAACATAGAAGCGCAGACGACGAACTTGAAAAACGCGAACGACCGCCAGATCGACTCGCGCACGCGCATTGAGCAGTACAAGAAAGAAAACAGGCCCGTGCCGCCTTCAATACAGGAAGAATACGACCGCGCCGACGCCGGCAAGGCCAAGATTCAGGCGCAGATCGCGCAAAAGCGCAAGGACATTGCGGACCTCAACCAGCAATACGCCGCGCTGAAAAAACGCTTCATCGAACTGACAGGGCCAACGCCGGCAGCCGCCGCAGTGCCCGCCCCGGCGCCGGCCACGACTGCGGCTGCACCTGCAGCTGCCCCGAAGAAATAGGCGCTAATTCCCGGCGAGCTTTTGCTTAAGCAGCGTGTTGGCCTGCGCGGGATTGGCCTTGCCCTTTGAGGCCTTCATCACCTGGCCGACCAGCGAATTAAACGCTTTTTCCTTGCCGCTCCTATAGTCGGCAACCTGCTGCGCATTGGCCGCCATGACCTGGTCGATGATTTTCGCGAGCTCGCCGGAATCAGAAATCTGCTTCAAACCTTTTGCCGCTATGATGGCGTCCGCATCACCTTCGCCATCCCACATTGAGTTGAACACGTCTTTGGCGATTTTGCCGGATATCGTTCCGTCGGCGATGCGGTCCACAAGTCCACGCAGTTGCCGCGGGCTAATGCGGCATTGCGTGACATCCAGATCTTCATCGTTTAGCCGAGCATTGAGATTGCCACCGATCCAGTTCGCGCACAGCTGCGCTACGTCCGGCGCAGCACCTTCGACAGTTTTCTGAAAAAAATCGGCGATCTCGCGCGTTGCGGTCAACACCAACGCTTGTGCTGTGGAAAGTTTGTTCTCATTCTCGAACCGGCCCCTTATATCATCGGGCAGAAGAGGCGTGAGTGCCGCCACTTCTTCCTTCCACTGGTCGGATATTTCTAGAGGCAGCAGATCCGGATCAGGGAAATAGCGATAGTCCATCGCGTCTTCCTTCGAGCGCATCGAACGCGTTTCGTCCTTGTCCGGATCGTAAAGCCGCGTTTCCTGCTTTATGGTGCCGCCGTCCTCGATGATCTCGATCTGCCGGCGCACCTCGAATTTGATCGCCTGCTCCATGAAGCGAAACGAGTTAAGGTTCTTGATTTCGCAGCGCGTGCCGAGTTTGTCGGTGCCCGCCGGTCGCACTGATACATTGGCGTCGCAGCGGAACGAACCTTCCTGCATGTTGCCGTCGCAGATACCGATCCAGCGCACCAGCGTATGCAGGGTTTTGGCGTAGGCAATCGCCTCTTCGGCGCTGCGCATATCAGGCTCGGACACGATCTCGAGCAGCGGCGTGCCGGCGCGATTCAGGTCGATGCCGCTCATGCCTTCGAAATCCTCATGCAGTGATTTGCCAGCGTCCTCCTCGAGGTGCGCGCGCGTCAGCCGCACCGTTTTCCGCTCGTCGGCGACGACGAAGTCCAGGCATCCGCCGACGACTATCGGCAACTCGAACTGGCTGATCTGGTAGCCCTTGGGCAGATCGGGGTAAAAATAATTTTTGCGCGCGAATACCGAGCGCTTGCTGATCTTGCCGCCGACCGCAAGTCCGAAGCGGATGGCGCGCTCGACCGCGCCCTTGTTCAGTACCGGCAGCACGCCGGGCAGCGCAATATCGACGGCGCTTGCCTGGGAGTTCGGGGGTGCGCCGAATGCGGTCGCGGCGCCGGAAAATATCTTCGACTGCGTCGACAGCTGCGCGTGCGTCTCCAGTCCGATGACGACTTCCCACTTCATGCGATTGCCTGCGGCATGCGCATGTGCCAGTCGGTCGCTTGCTGATATTGATGCGCGACGTTCAGCATTTTTGCTTCGCCGAAATAATTGCCGATGATCTGCAAGCCGACGGGATGCTCTTTGTCGCCGAACCCGGCCGGAATCGACATGCCGGGCAGCCCCGCGAGATTGACGGCTATAGTGTAAATGTCCGACAAGTACATCTGCACCGGGTCGCCCGCTTTCTCGCCGAGATTGAACGCCGTGGTAGGCGCGGTCGGGCCCATGATGACGTCGCATTTCTCGAACGCCGCGGTGAAATCCTGCGCGATCAGGCGGCGCAATTTTTGCGCCTTGAGATAGTAGGCGTCGTAGTAGCCATGCGACAGCACGTAGGTGCCGATCAAAATGCGGCGCTTCACCTCCGCGCCGAAGCCCTGCGCGCGCGTCTTCTGGTACATGTCCGCCAGATCGGCGTACTCCGGCGCTCGATAGCCATAGCGCACGCCGTCGAAACGCGACAGGTTGCTCGAAGCTTCGGCCGGCGCCAGCACGTAATAAACCGGCACCGACAGCTTCATGTTGGGCAATGTGACTTCGACCGTTTCGCAACCGAGCTTTTTAAATTCGGCGATAGCCTGATCGACGGCCTTCGCGACGTCGGGCGCCATGCCCTGCGCAAAGAATTCCGCCGGCAAGCCGACGCGCAGGCCTTTGATGGATTTTGCGAGGTCGCGGGAATAGTCTTCACGCTCGCGCTGCAGGCTTGTCGAGTCGCGTGCATCATGCCCGGCCATCACGTTCATCATCAGCGCCAAGTCTTCGGCCGTTTTCGCGAACGGTCCCGCCTGATCGAGGCTGGAAGCGAATGCGATCATGCCGTAACGGGAGACCACGCCGTAAGTGGGCTTCAGGCCGCACACGCCCGACAGCGCTGCGGGCTGGCGGATCGAGCCACCGGTGTCCGTGCCGGTCGCGGCCGGCACCAGGCGCGCGGCGACCGCGGCGGCCGACCCGCCGGAGCTGCCGCCCGGAACAGCGCCCGCGTCCCACGGATTTTTCACCGGCCCGTAGTACGAAGTTTCGTTCGACGAACCCATCGCAAATTCGTCCATATTGGTTTTGCCGGCAATCACGGCGCCTGCGCGGTTGAACTGCGCAATAACGTGCGCGTCGTACGGCGCGACGAAATTCGAGAGGATTTTCGAGGCGCACGTGGTGAGCCAGCCTTGCGCGCAGAATATGTCCTTGTGCGCGAATGGGATGCCGGTCAGCGGCCCGGCACCGCCTTGAGCGAGCACTGCGTCAGCGCTTCTCGCGGCAGTCAGACTGCGCTCTTCATCGACGCTGATGAAGGCGTTGAGCGTTTTCCCCAGACCATTGATTCGTCTGAGGAAAAACTCCGTAAGTTCAACGCTGGAAACGCGTTTGGCGGCAAGTTCCGCAGCGAGTTGCTTGAGCGTGAAATTCAGCATGTCGATTTGCGAGTCGGCGGTGCGGGCGTGGGCCAGGGCATGCAACGCAACACGTCGATTGCTCTATTCAATGACTTTCGGCACGAGGTAAAGAGCGGCTTCGACTTGCGGCGCTATCGACTGAAACAGGGTGTGCTGATCGATTTCGGTGACGACGTCGTCGCGCAGCCGCAACATTAGGTCCTGCGCGTGGGACATGGGCGCTACGCCCGAGGTGTCGACGGCCTGCATTTCTTCGATGAGGCGGAAGATGCCTGTCATACGGCTCAACACCTCGACCGCCTCGTCAGGCGCGACTTCGATGCGCGCCAGTTGTGCAATGCGTTTTACGTCGTCCAGCGTGAGAGCCATGGGGCAGCGCGCTTTTTTGCTTAAAAAACCACTTGTAATCAGGTATTATACAGCGCTAATTTAGAGTGATTTTTCCTTTTCTTCGGAACCAGTTATGTTCGGTTTTTTAAGCGGCTACTTCAACAACGACCTCGCGATTGACCTTGGCACCGCCAACACGCTTATTTATGTGCGCGGCAAAGGTATCGTGCTTGACGAGCCGTCGGTGGTGGCGATCCGTCAGGAAGGCGGGCCTAACGGCAAGAAAGTCATCCAGGAAGTCGGCCTCGCGGCAAAACAGATGCTGGGCCGCACTCCCGGCAACATCACGGCTATACGCCCGATGAAAGACGGCGTCATCGCGGACTTCACGGTTACCGAGCAGATGTTGAAGCACTTCATCAAAAAAGTGCACGACTCGCGGCTCTTTTCGCCTTCGCCGCGCATCATCATTTGCGTGCCGTGCGGCTCGACGCAGGTCGAACGGCGCGCGATACGCGAATCGGCGATCGGCGCGGGCGCTTCGCGCGTCTACCTGATCGAAGAGCCGATGGCAGCGGCAATCGGCGCGGATTTGCCGGTCGGCGAAGCGACCGGCTCGATGGTGGTCGATATCGGCGGCGGCACCACGGAGGTCGGCGTGATTTCGCTCGGCGGCCTGGTCTACAAAGGTTCGGTGCGCGTCGGCGGCGACAAATTCGATGAAGCGATCATCAACTATATCCGGCGCAATTACGGCATGCTGATCGGCGAAACAACCGCCGAGCAGATCAAGAAGGAAATCGGTTCCGCGTTCCCGGGCTCCGAAGTGCGCGAGAAAGAAGTGAAAGGCCGCAACCTCGCCGAGGGCATTCCGCGCAGCTTCACGATCTCGTCCAACGAAATTCTGGAAGCTTTGACCGAACCGCTCAACAGCATCGTCAGCGCCGTCAAATCCGCGCTCGAGCAGACGCCGCCTGAGCTCGCGGCCGACATCGCGGAAAAAGGCATGGTGCTTACCGGCGGCGGCGCGCTTCTGCGCGACATCGACCGCCTGCTCATGGAAGAAACCGGCCTGCCGGTAATCGTCGCCGAAGACCCGCTGACCTGCGTGGTGCGCGGCTCGGGTCTCGCGCTCGAGAAGATGGAAAAACTCGGCAGCATATTCACCGATGACTGACACCATTGGGGCGTGAAACGTGAGGGGCGCGGCGATCCGCTGCGGCACCGCAGGCCCCCGGTTCTCGCGCTTCACGCCTCCCCGGTAAATGGAACATTCTCCGCCGCAATTTTTCAGACGCGGTCCGAGCCCCTTAGTCCGCCTGCTGTTGTGCTCACTGCTGTCCATCGCGCTGCTGATCTCCGACGCGCACTACGGCTATCTTGAAGGCGTGCGCCGGATCGTTTCCGTCATCGTGTATCCGTTCCAGCGTCTCGCCGGCGCGCCGCGGGCGCTGCTCGACGCGGTGGGCGAGTTCTTCGTGACGCAATCGTCGCTGCGCACTGAAAACGCCAGGCTCGGCGCGCAAAGCCTGCGCGACGCCGCTACGCTCAGAAAATACGCGGCGCTCACGGCGGAAAACACGCATTTGCGCGATCTGCTTGCCGCGCGCCAGCGTTTTCCGGAAAGCACAGTGTTCGCCGAAGTACTGTACGCGGGGCGCGACATCTTCACGCGCAGGATTGTCATCGACCGGGGGCAGCAGAGCGGCGTGAGGGCCGGTCAGCCCGTCATCGATCAAATCGGCGTGATCGGGCAGGTCACGCGCGCTTATCCCTGGCTTGCGGAAATCACGCTGATCACTGATAAAGACCAGACAGTACCGGTGCAGAATCTGCGCAACGGCTTGCGCGCGGTGCTCGGCGGCACCGGCAACGACGGGCAGCTCGAGCTGAAATTCATTCCGCTGAACGCGGAATTTCAGAACGGCGATCAGCTCGTCACCTCCGGCATCGACGGCGTATATCCGCCCGGTCTGCCGGTCGCCGAGGTAACCAATGTCGAGCGCGACGCGGCCTACCTGTTCGCGCGCATTACATGCAAACCACTGGCCGGGGTAACGAGCCATGGCCAGGTTCTGGTCCTGAACTGGGAAAACAAGGCGCCCGCGCACCCGGTCGAGGAACCCAAATCAGTGCGCCCCAAAAAGCCGCGCAGGGGCAGCTGATGCAATTCCGCGACATCGCCCCGCACGAGATCCTGTTGCCGGTCAGAGCCGCGTTTATCGTATTTACGTTTATCGCGGCGCTGATGATCAATCTGCTGCAGTGGTCCGGCTGGTGGCTCGTGATCAAGCCCGATTTCGTCGCGCTGGTCGTGCTCTATTGGTGCATACAGCAGCCGCGCAAGGTCGGCTTCAGCTCGGCATGGCTACTGGGGATCGTCATGGACGTCGCCGAAGGCAGCCTGTTCGGCCAGCACGCGCTCGCCTATTCGGTACTCGCATACGCGGGCATCGTGCTCAACCGGCGCGTGCTGATGTTCACGATGCGCGACCAGGTGCTGCATGTGCTCGTGCTCCTGCTGATGAACGACATTCTGGTGCTCGCGACGCGCATGCTCGCCGGCGCCGCGTTTCCCGGCTTCAGCTATTTCATCGGCAGTTTGACGGCGGCCGCGCTGTGGCCCGCGCTGACCTGGCTGTTCAAGCTGCCGCAACGCCCGGCGCCCGATCCAGACCGTGTCTGAATTCACCATCAATCCAGGGGTCGAGCTTAGAAATTCCCGTCTCGAGATATATCAATTCCGCGTGCGCCTCGCCATTGCGTCGGCGTTCGTGCTGCTCGTGTTTTTCCTGCTGTTCGTGCGCTTCTTCTACCTGCAGGTCGTTCGTCACGACTATTACTCGACGCTGGCCGAGACCAACCGCATCTCGATCGTGCCTATCGTGCCCAACCGCGGCATTATCGTCGACCGCAAAGGGGTGCTGCTTGCCAACAATTATTCCGCGTATACGCTCGAAATCACCCCGCGCAAAGTCGAGGATGTCGAGGCGCTGATCGATGACCTGGCGACCGTCGTCGAAATCACCGCCAAGGACCGCCGCCGCTTTAAAAAACTCGTCGAGGAAAGCAAGAGCTTCGAAAGCCTGCCCATACGCACGCGTCTCTCAGACGAGGAAATAGCGCGTTTCGCCGCCAACCGCTATCGCTTCCCGGGCGTCGAGATCAATGCGCGCCTGTTTCGTCAGTATCCGCAGGCCGAGCTTTTTTCGCACGTGGTCGGTCACATCGGGCGCATCAATACGCGCGAAACCGAGCAGCTCGAGGCCGACGGCCTCGATGCCAATTACCGCGGCACGGATTACATCGGCAAGGTCGGCCTCGAGCAAAGCTACGAAACGCATCTGCACGGCACGACCGGCGTGGAGGAAGTTGAAGTCGACGCCGCCGGACGCGCGGTGCGCACGCTATCGCGTTCGGCGCCGGTGTCGGGCAGCAATCTCGTGCTCAATCTCGACGCAGGCCTGCAGGAAGTCGTCTACCGCGCGTTCGGCGACTTTCGCGGTGCACTCGTTGCCATCGATCCGGCTACAGGCGGCGTGCTCGCGTTCGTTTCGAAGCCGGGCTTCGATCCCAATCTGTTCGTCGACGGCATCGATCCGCAAAACTGGAAAGAACTCAACGAATCGATTGACCGGCCGATGGTCAACCGTGCGCTCGCGGGCACTTATCCGCCCGGCTCCACCTTCAAGCCCTACATGGCGCTCGCGGCGCTCACGTACGGCAAGCGGCGTCCCGAGCAGGCGATAAGCGATCCCGGTGGCTTCAATTTCGGCGGCCATTTTTTCCGCGACGACAAGGTCGGCGGCCACGGCATGGTGGACATGTACAAGTCGATCGTCGTGTCGTGCGACACCTATTACTACATGCTCGCCAACGATCTGGGCATCGACCATATCTCCACTTTCATGCGGCAGTTCGGCTTCGGCACGCGCACCGGCATAGACATCACCGGCGAATCGGGCGGCATCCTCCCCTCGCAGGAATGGAAAATGAAACGCTTCAAGCAGAAGTGGTACGCGGGCGAAACCATCAGCGTCGGCATCGGTCAGGGCTACAACTCCTATACGCCGCTGCAGCTCGCGCAGGCTGTGGCCACAATCGCCAACGACGGCGTGATGTTCCGCCCCCACATCGTCAACTACGTGGAGGACATCGTGACGCACAACCGTTCGGTGATCGAACCGCAGCCGCTGCGCACGATAGAACTCAAGCCCGAGCATCTGCAGGTGGTCAAGAACGCACTGGTCGGCGTCAACAAGGAAGGGACGGGCGCCCGCGCTTTTGCCGGCGCGCCGTACACGAGCGCCGGTAAAACCGGCACTGCGCAGGTGGTCGCGATCAAGCAGGGCGAGAAATATGTCGAAAGTCGCGTCGCCGAACGCCATCGGGACCACGCGCTCTTCATTGCTTATGCGCCGGTCGACAAACCGAGAATCGCGCTCGCCGTGCTGGTCGAGAACGCCGGCTTCGGCGCGCGCACGGCGGCGCCGATCGCGCGCGCGGTGTTCGATTATTATCTTTTGGGCAAGCAGCCGACGCCGGTGAAGGCCGACGACGGCGCGGCGGTAGGGGCCACGCGTGATTAGGCGGATCCTGCGCGCCCTGACGACGCATATCGACAGCCAGCTGCTGATCGCAATGCTGATGCTCATGACGGTGAGCCTGGTGGTGATCTACAGCGGCTCGAATCAGACCTACAGGCTGGTGTCGAGCCAGATGGCGAACATCGTCGTCGCCCTGGGCGTGCTGTACGTATTCGCGAACATCTCGCCGCACTATCTGATGCGCATTGCGCTGCCGCTATACGTGCTCGGCATCATGCTTCTCATATGCGTCGCACTGTTCGGCGACATCGTCAACGGCGCGCGGCGCTGGCTCTACATCGGCGTCACGCGCATCCAGCCATCCGAACTCATGAAGATCGCGGTGCCGCTGATGCTCGCGTGGTACTTCGACCGCTACGAGACGACCCTCAGGCTGAAGAATTACATCGTCGCTGTCGTGCTGCTGCTGGTGCCGATCGGACTGATCGTGCGCCAGCCGGACCTCGGCACGGCGCTGCTGATTTCAGCCGCGGGCGGCTACGTGCTGTTCCTCGCCGGATTGTCGTGGCGCATCATCATAGGGCTCGGCGTTGCCGCCGCCGCATGCATGCCGTTCGTGTGGGGCATGATGCATGACTACCAGCGCCAGCGCATTCTAACGCTGATCGACCCGACGCAGGACCCGCTAGGCGCCGGCTATCACACCATACAATCGACGATCGCACTCGGCTCCGGCGGCATTCTGGGCAAAGGCTGGCTGCAGGGCACCCAGACGCATCTCGACTTCATTCCGGAACGGACTACCGATTTTATCTTCGCCGTATTTTCCGAGGAGTTCGGCCTGCTCGGCAATACGCTGCTGCTCGTGCTGTTTTTGCTCGTCATCGCGCGCGGCGTCGTCATCACTGCCAACGCGCCCACGCTTTTTACGCGCCTTTTCGGCGGCGCAATCACCTTGACGTTCTTCACGTACGCATTCGTCAACATGGGCATGGTCAGCGGCATTCTGCCGGTCGTCGGCGTGCCGCTGCCGCTGGTGAGCTACGGCGGCACTTCATTGGTGACGATTTGTCTGGGCCTGGGGATCTTGATGAGCATCGAGACGCACAAAAAGTTGGTGCAATCTTGAAGCTAAGGATGCGTGGTCCCGGGCCATTCATCCTTTGCCTGGCCCTCGCCGGCTGCGGCGGCATGGTTACGCGCGAAACGCCGGGCGTAGCCGCACGGACGCCTGATGGCGTTACGGCGCCCCCGCCCGCGGCGGCGAGCCGTCCCGTACCGCCCACATCGCGCGGCGGCGGTTACTATCTGAACGACGGGCCGGGCGACAATCCGCCCGCGAATATCGAGCAGATTCCGGACGCAGTACCGCGCGCGGAACCACTGCGCCCTGCGAACATGCGTCCCTATTTGGTGATGGGACAGACCTACACGCCAATGACGCGGCTTGCGCCTTACAAGGAACGCGGCATCGCTAGCTGGTACGGGCGCCGCTACCATGACCAGAAAACGTCGTCCGGCGAAATTTACGACATGTACGCGATGACCGCGGCACATACCGTATTGCCGATTCCAAGTTACGCGCGCGTGACCAACCTCGCGAACAACAAGTCGATCGTCGTGCGCATCAACGACCGCGGACCGTTTCATTCGGACCGCCTGATCGATCTTTCGTACACCGCGGCGTACAAGCTGGGCGTGCTTGGCGGCGGCCGGGCGATGGTCGAAGTCGAGACCATTATCGTAGACGCAGGAACGCTGGTAGTGCCTGCCGCCGTCTCCACTGCATCTGCGAACACCGTGATTGCAACGCCCGTGCCATCGGGCGTACCTGCGGCGGGCATCGCGTTGCCGCCCGAACCCGCTATCCCGCCTGCGGCCGCGGTGCCAGCCGCTTCTTCAGCGGAAAAGTCCGTGCCGTCAGTACCCGTTGTAGCGGAAGCCCCTGTGCAAAAAGGACTCTTCCTGCAGCTCGGCGCATTCGGCTCGCAGGACAACGCCGACACCTACCTCACGCGCCTGCGCGCGCAAGTCGACTGGCTGGCGCCGGCGCTGCACGTCTATTCGAAGGACGGCCTCTACCGCGTGCACGCGGGGCCGTATGTCAACCAGAGCGATGCGCGCGCCGCCGCGGACCGCATCAGCCAGGCGCTCGGCATCAAGCCGATGGTGCTTGTGAGATAAGCGCAGCTGCTAGAGAACGTAGCGCGCCAGATCTTCGCTTTGCGCGAGCCCCTTCAGCCGCTCGTCGACATAGGCGGCGTCGATGGCGAGCGTGGCGCCGGCGTGCTTCACCGCGTCATATGAAATTTCCTCGAGCAGCTTTTCCATCACCGTGTGCAAGCGGCGCGCGCCGATGTTCTCGGTTCTCTCGTTGACCTGCCACGCGATCTCGGCGAGGCGCTTGACCGCCGCCGGGTGAAACTCGACCCTCACGCCCTCGGTCGCCAGCAATGCCTCGTACTGCCGCGTAAGACAAGCGTCCGTATTGGTCAATATCTGCTCGAAATCGGTGACTGACAGGCTCGCGAGTTCCACGCGGATCGGAAAGCGGCCCTGCAGCTCGGGTATCAGGTCGGACGGTCTGGCAAGATGAAATGCGCCGCTCGCAATAAACAGGATGTGGTCGGTCTTGATCATTCCGTACTTGGTCGTCACGGTAGTGCCTTCGACCAGCGGAAGAAGATCCCGCTGCACGCCCTGGCGCGAAACATCGGCGCCTGACATCTCGCCGCGGCTGGTTATTTTATCGATTTCATCGAGAAAGACGATGCCGTTCTGCTCGACATTGCCGATGGCGCGCACCTTGAGATCGTCGTCGTTGACCAGCTTGGCAGCCTCTTCCTCGGCCAGCAGTTTCATCGCTGCGCGTATTTTCAGCTTGCGCGATTTGCGCCGCGTGCCGCCCAGATTCTGGAACATGCCCTGGATCTGCGAGGTCATGTCTTCCATGCCGGGCGGCGCAAAAATCTCCATGTGCGCCTGCGGCGCGGCAACCTCCAGCTCTATCTCCTTGTCGTCGAGTTCGCCTTCGCGCAGCCGTTTGCGGAATTTCTGGCGCGTGGCGCTGTCGCTGTCAGCCGCCGACACGCCGTCACGCGCCGCCGGCAGCAACACGTCGAGTATGCGTTCTTCAGCCTGATCCTCGGCCTGGTGTCTTACCTTGCGCGTGGCCTCTTCGCGCGTCTGCTTGATCGCCGTCTCGACGAGATCGCGAATAATGGTGTCGACGTCGCGGCCGACATAGCCGACCTCGGTGAATTTCGTCGCTTCGACTTTGATGAAAGGCGCGCCGGCGAGCCGCGCAAGCCGGCGCGCGATTTCGGTCTTGCCGACACCGGTGGGGCCTATCATCAGTATATTTTTCGGCGTGATCTCGTGGCGCAGCGGCTCCGCCACCTGCTGCCGGCGCCAGCGGTTGCGCAAGGCGATCGCGACCGCGCGCTTGGCGGCGTTCTGACCGATGATGTGCTTGTCCAGCTCGTGGACGATTTCCTGCGGGGTCATCTGGCTCACGCGGCCGCCTTCACTCGAGAACTTCGATCACGTGCTGCTGATTGGTGTAGATGCACAGATCGCCGGCGATCGTCAGCGCTTTCTTGACCACTTCTTCAGGGGGCATCTGCGTATGGTCGAGCAACGCGCGCGCCGCCGCCTGCGCGTAGGGCCCGCCGCTGCCGATCGCCACCAGTCCGAGCTCCGGCTCAAGCACGTCGCCATTGCCGGAAATGATCAAGGAGCTTTGCGCATCGCACACCACGAGCATCGCTTCGAGCCGGCGCAACATGCGGTCAGTGCGCCAGTCCTTCGCGAGTTCGACCGCCGAGCGCAGCAGATTTCCCTGATGCTTCTCAAGCTTGGCCTCGAAGCGCTCGAACAGCGTGAACGCGTCCGCGGTGCCACCCGCAAAACCCGCGAGGATCTTGTCCGAAAACAGGCGGCGGACTTTGCGCGCGCCGGCTTTTACGACGATATTGCCGAGCGTCACCTGCCCGTCCCCGCCGAGCGCCACGCGCGCGCCGCGTCGTGCTGAAACTATTGTCGTGCCGTGAAATTGTTCCATAGGGAGACTTGGTTGTGATGGGGCGGTGTCCGCACGCATGCCATGTGGGGGCGCCGCCGGATTATTTCAATCACACCACGTTGTCGGGGGCCAGCGCGCACGGGCTGGCGGACGTTCCGGTTTCGACCTGGATGGTGACGTGGCCGATATGGTATGCGTGCTCGATGTCGTGCACGATGCGCGCAATGAAATCGTCGCCCGGGTGTCCGGCCGGAATGACCAGGTGCACAGTCAATGCGGTTTCGGTCGTGCTCATCGCCCAGATATGCAGATCGTGGACTTCCGTAACTCCATCGAGGCCGCACAGGAATTTCCGCACCGCCGCCGGGTCCACGCTGTCGGGCGCGGCATGCAGCGCGAGTTTGATGGAATCGCGCAACAACCCCCAAGTGCCCGCAAAAATGATGGCGACGATCGCTAGCGTCACGGCCGGATCCAGCCACAACCATCCCGTGAGCATGATGCCGGCGCCGGCGACTGCGACGCCGAGCGACACGCCTGCATCCGCCGCCATATGCAGATACGCACCGCGCACGTTAAGATCGTGCTTGCGGTCGGCCATGAAGAGCCATGCCGTCCCGCCATTGACGAGTATGCCGGCTGCGGCCACCCATATCATCAGACTTTCGTTAAGAACATGGGGACTCTGCATGCGCAGCACCGCCTCCCATGCGATGCCGCCAGTTACGACCAGCAGCAGCATTGCATTCGCGAGCGCGGCAAGTATGGTCGAGCCGCGCAAGCCATAAGTAAAGCGCGCCGACGGCGGCCGCAGCGCCAGCGCGGAAGCGCCCCATGCGAGCACGAGTCCGACGACGTCGCTGAAGTTGTGAGCGGCGTCCGCCACCAGTGCCAGGGAGTTCGCCATCATTCCGCAAATGACCTCGATCGCCACGAAGGCGATATTCAGCGCGATGCCGACGGCGAACGCACGCCCCAGGCGCGCACTGCGCGCGTGATGGTCGTGCGCATGATGGTGGCCGTGGGCGTGACTATGGGCGTGCATGGAAGCTCTGGCGGAAACGGCGTTATTCTACTCGCGGCCGCCTGTCCGCGCTCAGCGCAGGCCGGCGGCCGCCCGCGGTCCTGCGGCATACGTCATGACGGCGAGCACCGACATGACCCACACGATGGCCGGGCCCGACGGCCAGTCCGTCATCGCGGACGTGACGAGACCCAGGGCGTAACCTGCGGCGCTTAGTACATACGCAGCGACGAGGCGCCCCCGTTTGAAGCGCCGCGTGGCCAGCGCCGGCACTATCAGCGTCGTAAACACCAGATACAGGCCGACGAGCTGCACGGACACCGTCACCGCGCAGGCAAACAGCAGATAAAAAGTCACGCGGCCGATGCGGCCGCCGAGCGCGAACCATACGAGCAGTATGGCCGCGTAGGCCACGGCGACCAGCGGCAGGCGGGCCGGATCAACCCACAATATCTGGCCGACCAGCAGGTCCTTGAGGTGTTCGGCGCCATGCGGATTACTCCCCAGCACGATAAGTGCCCCGCTTGCCGCCAGGATAAAGGTGACGCCGATCAATGCCTCCTGCACTTCCGGCCAGCGCTTGTCGGTCCACGTCAGCAGCAAAGCACCCGCACACGCCGCTGCCAACGCCGAGACTTGCACCGCCCAGCCTTGCGGCTCGAATCCCAGCCAATCGGCGCAGATGACGCCGAGGCCGGCGATCTGCGCAATGGCCAGGTCGATGAACACGATGCCGCGCGCCAATACCTGGATTCCCAGCGGCACATGGGTCGCAGCGACTAGCACGCCCGCGAGCAGCGCCGGCAGCAGGATCGTGAAGTCGAAGCCTGCCGTATTCATTTTTTTACCGACAATAATTGCGCGATGCTGTCATCGAACAAGCCGAAGAGGTCCTTTGCTTTCGCATTGCCGCCCACCGTAAAAGGCAAAATCAGCACAGGAATCTTGGCATGATCGGCCAGCCAGTCGCCGCCGCGCGGGTCGTTGTACGCAGCGAGCACGATTGCTTTAGCCGGGTCGCGTTGGAGTTGAGCCAGTAAGCCGGACAAATGGCTCGCGGTCGGCGGCAGTCCCGGCTTGGGCTCCAGCGAGCCCACTTCGCGCATGCCCAGCCACGCGATCAGGTACGACACGTTCTTGTGATAAACGACGATGGGCAACCCCTTGAGCGGCGCCGCTTCTTTCTCCCAGCGGGCAATTGCCTGCTGCCAGCGGTCGAGAAATTCCTTGGTGCGAGCGCGATACATACTTGCCCCGCCCGGGTCGAGTTGCACCATGCGCTCACTTAATACCACCGCGGCCTTGGCGATATTGCGCGGATCGAGGTGCAAATGCGGATTGCCGCCGGGATGAACATCGCCTTGAGAACGGTCTACCGACGAAGGCACCTCGAGCATGACTACGCTTTGCGCGATCTCAAGATAGCCGGGCTGGCCGACCTGGATTTTCGCGTTGCCGGCCTGGGTAAGCACCAACGGCAGCCAGCCGATCTCGAGTTGCGCTCCCGTGCACACGACCAGATCGGCGCTGCGCGCGCGCGCGATCAGACTTGGACGTGCTTCGACACGGTGTGGATCCTGCAGCGCGTTGGTTGCAATATAGACGTTGGCATTGTCGCCGCCGATCTCCTTGCTTAACGCGCCCCACTCCGGCGTGCACGCGAAAATATTGAGCGCCAATGCCGGCGCTGCGACGGCGAGCATGGCACCGAGGATCAGAAATCGTGGGATCAGGTTCATGATTTTCTCCTTTTGCGCTCAGAATTTATGCGCGCCGTGCGCGCCGAGACTGTAGATGTACTGCACGAGAACCTGATTGTCGGAAATGCCGAGCCGCGACTTGTCCGCGGCAAACTGCAGGCGCACGCGGCTGAATTCCGTCGGGCTCCAGTCGAGCATCAGCGAATTGCGCGTCGGGCTGTAGCTGACGAGCAGCGGAAAATCTGCGGCGCGCGGACCGAGGCCGCCATTGACGATACCGTTGCTGACGGCGCCGTAATTCAGACGGTCGAAACGGTAACCGACACGCCAGCCGCGCGTGAACTGCCATACGCCTTGGGCGTACCATCCGGACTGCGTCGCGCTGAAGGGAGCGGCGACCTGGCCGAACAATGCGCTGCCCGCAGCATCGTTGTAGCTGAGGCTACCGTCCTGCAGAAAACGGAAGTACTCGCCCTGCAATTTGAAATTTTTCTCGGTCGCGTTGCCGTGCGGCGACCACTTCAGGATCGCGTCAGCCACCCACAGGCGCGCACTGCCGCTAAAGGAGTTCGTGACCGCATTGCCCAGCGAATCGACATCCTGATACGCGCGGCCGTTGGGCGAGGTGCGCAGATAGGAAACGCCGGAGCGCCACGCATAACTGTCGCCGATATCGCCACCCACGTGCGCAAGCAACGCGCTGCTGCCGATACCGTTCTTGTTCGCGTCGTTGCCGGGAAAATTATCGCCACTGCCCAGTTCCGCGCCGAGCTCGACCAGCAAGTCCGTCGGCGCGATCCATTTGAGCTGCAGCCCGTTCTGTCTGAACTGCCCGCCAAGGAATGCTTTATAGGCGAGCGGCGCGTCCTGAAAATCCCACGCGTGCTGGTGCTGCTCGTTCAAATAGCCAAGGCCGGAAAAAAACCGGCCGCCCTTGAGCGTAAGGCCTTGCGGTAACGCGAGCGTCTGGAAGTAAGCCTCTTCTACGTTGACGCCGCCCTGCGGCGCGAGCGATGCGATCGCCACGCCGCGGAAATAGGGGTCGATGTTAGCGCTGACGTTCAGCTCGGTTTCGCCCAGGCCGAAGCTGCGCTTGGGCGGGCCGACGTCGCCGCCTGACGGCGCAAAGCCGTTGATGCGATAGTTGTTCGGATTCTGAGAATCGCGCGCGTATGTACCCTGCAGTATCAGCGACACAGCGGGATTGAAAGCACTCTCGCCGCTGCGCGCAGAGGCTGCGCTGGCCGTCGCCGCCTCGGCAGCGGTTGCGCCCTGTTCCGCCCTGCTCGCGGCTGCCTCGGCTTTGCCGGCCTTCGCTTCCGTCTCAGCGAGGCGCTTTTCCAGTTCCTGTATGCGCTGCTCGTACTGCTGCTTCATCTGGCGGATGTCCTCGCGAATTTTCGCGAGTTCCGCGTCCTGCGCCAACGCGGGCGTGCTCAGCGCCAGTGCGATGGCTGCTACGATCGAATAGTTGAACACATGAATTCTCCTCAAAACACCAAACGCGAAACCGCGACCGGGCTCACCGGTTGCGGCCCAACAGGTGTCAGAGGAGTGCGGGCGGGCCGCGGGAGGCAGGGACTACGAGATCGGCCGGAAAGGCCGCAGAGAAGTGATTGCCGTGATGCTCGACTGTATTGCTCGCCAGCCGCAGCAAGATCCCGGCGCAACTGACAGCACCGAGGACTTGCGCGAACGAGACGTGGAAATCGCACAGGCCGGCATCCGCGGCCTTTTGCTTCTGGTGCTGCTCCAGGGCCTGGGCGGGAAGGCGGTCCTGCAGGTGCCGCACGTGATGCGTGAGCGCGCCGTGCTGCGCAACCAGCAGCAAGGCGGCGAACATGATCTGCATCCAGCCGCGTCTCAGCATCGGGAATGTCATGCCTGCGTATATGAGCCACACAAATTAGCACAACGCAGAAACGGTTGCAAAAGCGCGCGTCACGAACGCCTGGACGGCTGCTATATACTCGTCGCAGCCATTCCTACGATTTTTAGCTGCCGCTCTGCGCGTGCCATGAAACAAGCCCTGATTTTTCTGATCAAGCTGTACCAATGGTGCCTGAGCCCGTTTTTTGGCGGGCAGTGCCGCTTTTATCCGAGCTGCTCGGCGTACGCGGCGGAAGCGATAGACGTGCACGGTGCGTTACGCGGCAGCTGGCTCGCCATTGCACGACTGCTGCGCTGCCATCCATGGCATGCGGGCGGCGTCGATCCAGTGCCGCCTAAGAACGAGTGATGAGGAATGGGTGATCAGTTATAGGTAGTTAATCACCCATTGCTCATAACCCATCATCGCGGGTTATCCCGCAACGCGGCAAATTAATCCTTTCAGATAATCGCCCTCTGGGAAATTGAGCGCGACGGGGTGGTCCGCGCCGGCGCTCAAGTGCTCTACGATCTGCGCATCGACGCCGGCATCCAGCGCTGCGCCCGCCACGATCTTCTGGAACAAATCGCGCGGCACTCCGCCCGAACATGAAAACGTGAACAACAATCCGCCGGGCCGCAAAAGCTTGAACGCGAGCAAATTGATGTCTTTGTACGCGCGCGAAGCTTTTTCGGCGTGCGCGGCGGTGGGCGCGAATTTCGGCGGGTCGAGCACGATCAGATCAAAACCGCGCGCCTGATCGCGCATTTTGCGCAGCAGCTGGAACACATCGCCTTCGATGCACTCGACGGCCGGCAGCTTGTTGAGCGCGATATTGCGCTTCAACAATTCCAGCGCCGGCCCGGAACTGTCGATCGACGTTACCGCGGCGGAGCCGCCGGCGAGCGCGGCGACGGTGAACCCGCCCGTGTAGGCGAAACAGTCGAGCACGTCGCGCTTTTCGGCCAGTTCGCGCACGCGCACCCGATTCGCGCGCTGATCGAGATAGAAACCCGTTTTGTGCCCGTGCGCCACGTCGACTTCGAACATGGCGCCCGTTTCGTATATATGCATGGGCGCGGCCGGCGCGGCGCCGCGCAACAAGCCGACGCTGGGCTGCATGCCTTCAAGCGCGAGCACGTCCGCATCGGAACGTTCATAAATCGTATGCGGTTGCACGACTGCCATTACCGCGTCGGCGACGGCATCGCGCCAGCGCAGCGCACCGGCGCTCGACAGTTGCAGCACCACCGTCTCGGCATAGCGGTCGATGACCACGCCCGGCAAGCCGTCGGATTCCGCGTGCACGAGCCGCGCGGTATCGGTGGTCGGCAGCAGATGCGCGCGCAGAGTCACGGCGCGCGCAATGCGCTCCTTGAAAAACGCGGCGTCTATTTCGCGCTTGCGCCAGTCCCAGACGCGCGCGACGATGTTCGAGTTCGGATTGCAGGCGGCAACGGCGAGGAATTCACCATCGCTGCTTTGTATTTCTACGGTTTCGCCGGGCGCCGGCTCGCCCGTCAATTTCGCAACTGCGCCGGAGAATACCCACGGATGACGGCGCTTGAGCGATTTTTCGCGCCCAGGCTTCAGAATGAGTTTATGCAAAAGCCCTCCTGCTGACCGGAAACGCTGTGCTGGCGCTCACGTTCGTTTCTTCGCCCGCGGATGGGCCGCGTCGTAGACCTTCGCCAATTGCTGAAAATCGAGGTGGGTATAGACCTGCGTCGTCGATATGCTCGCGTGCCCGAGCATCTCCTGCACCGCGCGCAAGTCGCCGCTCGATTGCAGAACGTGCGATGCAAAAGAATGACGCAGGACGTGCGGATGCACATTAGGCGCAAGACCGAGCTTAAGCGCCCATTGCTTCATCCGGTACTGGATGGCGCGCGCGCCGAGACGTGTCCCCTTGTCCGTAACGAACAGGGCTTGGGTTTCCTCCACGACGAGGCCGGCGCGTATCTTCAGCCATTTTTTCAATGCGGCCAGCGCCTGGCTGCCCACCGGAACCACACGCGTCTTGGCGCCCTTGCCGGTGACGCGCACCGTGGCGTCCGCGTAATTAACGTCGTCCGGCGCGAGGCCCGTCAGTTCGGACAGGCGCAGCCCGGATGAGTAAAAGAGTTCCAAGATGGCCTTGTCGCGAGTCGCGAGTCCGTCATCGTCCGGCAGGTCCATCATGCGCCCGGCTTCATCCGGCGATAACGCGTGCGGCAGAGATTTCTTGGCCTTGGGCGCGCGCAGCCCGACGCATGGATTGTTCTTGTAGCCGTGGTCGCGCGCGAGGTAGCGATAGAAGCCGCGCCACGCCGAGAGCATGCGCGCAAGGCTGCGTCCGTCGAGGCCGCGTGCGTGCAACTGCGCGACAAAGCGCCGCACATGATTAATCTGCAGAGCGGCGAGCGGGGCTTCGGCTGCGAGTTCGAACAAGGCGTCGATATCGCGCCCGTAATTTAGAATCGTGTTTTGACTCAGCCGGCGTTCGTTCGCAAGGTGGCCGCGATAGGCGGCAAGTAACCTGGCGGCTTCCGCATTTGGCGCGGCGGCGGTTGCCGGCCCGCGCGCCTTACGCTTCACCGTCGGCCTTCATTGCCGCCGCCTCTCAGGCGAGACGGCCGCTGACCGCTGCCGCGGTGACCTCGCCCAGGCGCTTTAGATACAGCGTCCCCATTTCGGGATAAAAGCGCTGCGCGTCCTCGCTCGCCATCGCGAGCAGGCCGAAGGTCTGGCCATTTTTCAGCGCGACGTAGGCAAACGAGTGCAAATGCGCCGCCGCTTCGCCAAACCATTCGGCGGTGTCGACCATCGCGTGCGCGCTGCAGTACGGATTGGACAGGCTTTCCGCGAAATCGCGCGCTGCCGGACTAACCGCGTCGAACTCGGGCAGGTCGGCGTGCGCGCCTTCCGTCCACAGGCGCAGCACCGTATGCGGCACCGCGAAATCTTCGCGCAAATTGAAATGCAGCGCGGCGACGACCGCCTCGACATCGCGCGCCGCGACAAGCGCCAGCGTAAGGCGATGCAGCTTCTCGCCGATCGCGTCGTTCTGCTCCCCGAATTCGAGCAATTCGCGCAGTTTGTCCTCGAGCAACTTGCTCTTGTCGCGCAAGGTCAGTATCTGGCGCTCGCTGAGCGGAATTGCGCGGCCGCCGTGCGGATGCGGAATCATGACCGTCGCCAGAAAATCCGCCTGCTCTTCGAAAAATTCCGGGTGCTGCTTCATGTAACTAACGATTGCATCGGGTGTCATGTCTCGGGGGGTCCCTGTTTTTTGTCTTGCGCCGATCTAGAGTTCGAATTCGCCGGCAAAAACCGTGACGGCAGGACCGGTCATCATCACCGGGGTGCCCTCACCCTGCCATGATATACCGAGGTCGCCGCCGCGCGTAGTGACCGTCACGCTGCCGTCGAGCAATTTGCGCTGCACGCCGGCGACGACGGCTGCGCACGCGCCGGTGCCGCAAGCCAGGGTTTCTCCCGCGCCCCGTTCGTATACGCGCAACTTGACATGGTTGCGGTCGACTATCTGCGTGTAGCCTGCATTCACGCGCTGGGGGAAGCGCGGATGCCGTTCGATGGCCGGTCCTTCGGACTGCACGGGCGCGAGCTCGATGTCGGCCACCACCTGCACTGCGTGGGGATTTCCCATCGACAGCACGCTGATTTCAACTTCATGCCCGCACGCCTTCAGCAAATAAGTCGCGGCGCGCGATGGCGCGTCGAACGGAATGCGCGACGGTTCGAATTCGGGCACGCCCATGTCGACGGTGACAAGTCCGTCGGCTTCGAGGCGCGGAACGATTACGCCCGCCAGCGTGCCAACGCGGATTTCGGTCTTGGCGGTCAGCCCTTGTTCGTGGACGAAGCGGACGAAACACCGCGCGCCGTTGCCGCATTGCTCGACCTCGCCGCCGTCGGCGTTGAAAATGCGGTAATAGAAATCGGTGTCCGGCGTTCGCGGCGGCTCGACCTGCAGGATCTGGTCGCAACCGACGCCGAAATGACGGTCGGCCATCCTGCGCAGCTGCGCGGGACTCAACACGAGCGGCGCACGCGTCGCGTCGAGCACGACGAAGTCGTTGCCCAGACCCTGCATCTTGGTGAATTTCAAACGCATTCCCGGCGATAGTCGCGGTAGATGCAACGGTCCATGATCACCGTCATGCCGGCATCGCGCGCGCGTTGCGCCGCCGACTCATTGACGATGCCCTCTTGTATCCACAACGCCGGCATCTTGAGCGCAATACATTCGTCGACGACGGCATCGATGAATTCCGCAGCGCGGAATACATCGACGAGATCGACTGAGACGTCGATGTCGCTCAGTCGCGCATAGGCTTTTTCGCCCAGCACTTCATTGACCGCCGGACGTACGGGAATGACCCTGTAGCCGGCCTTTTGCAAGGCGGCGGCAATCGCATAGCTCGGGCGCGCTGGATTGGGCGAAAGGCCCACGACCGCGATGTTCTTCACGCGCTTCAACAGCGCGCAGCGCTCTTCTGGTCCGGGATTCTCGAACATCAAATCGCCCTGGTCATTATAAAATCATCCATCACAAATCCGCCGCCGATGTCCTTGACCACGGCGTCGGCAATGCAAAACCCGTTCTTTTCGTAGGCGGCAATCGCGCTCCGGTTGCGTTTGTTCACCGCCAGCACAAGCGTAGAGCACCCATAACTGCGCGCAGTGACCACCGCGCGATCCAGCAGCATACCGCCGTAGCCCCTGCGCTGATGCGCGGGATGAACGTAGAGCTTGTCGAGCTTCATCTCGCCCGATGTGCGTGTCATCAGGTAAGACGCGAATCCGGCGATGCGCCCGTCGACCAGCAACTGGTCCCACCAGATGTCTCCGCGTTGCAGTTCAGCACGCACCGCTGCCGGATCGTAGCGCTGTGCCAGCATGTATTCTATCTGCGCCGCGCTGATGATGGCGGGATAATGCGCGCGCCAGATTTCCGCCGCGAGCACGCATAAAGCTTCGACGTCGCCCAACCCGACGCGCGTCACGCGGACCACCGCCGCTTTATTGTTCATAGAAGCTGGTTTCACCCGGCGGCCGCGTCTTGAAGCGCTTGTGCAGCCAGTAGTATTGCGCGGGCATTTCGCGCACACGCGCTTCGATGAACTGGTTCATGCGCGTTGCGTCGGCGACCGGATCGCCGGTCGGAAAATCCTCCCACGCCGGATAGAGTTTAACGACGTAGCCGGCGCTGCCGGGCAACTGACGGGTGACGCACGGGACGATGACCGCACCGGCTATCGCTGCTATGCGCGACAAACCGCTGATGGTCGCCGCAGGCACGCCGAAAAACGGCGCGAACACGGAATCCCGCGCGCCGAGATCCATGTCGGGCAGGTAATAGACAGGCTCGCCGTTCTTCAGCGATCGAATCAATGGCCGTATGCCGTCCTGCCGCGCGAACAGCGTCGACTGCCCGAAGCGCACTCTGCCCCGCAAGAAGGCCTCGTCAGCGGCCGTGCTCTTCTGCCGGCTGTAAATCGAATTTAGGCGGTGCCCTTCGGCGCCCAGCCGGATGCCGCCCATGTCGAGACCGATGAAATGCGGCGCGAGCAGGATGACGGAGCGATTAGCCATCCCGCGCCAATGCTCGAGTCCCTCGACCCGCACCAGCGCCTCTATGTCCGCTTTCGATCCCCACCACAGCACGCCGTGCTCCAGCAAGCTGCGGCCGAACGCATGAAAATGATCGCGCGCGAGCTGCCGGCGCGCAGCTACCGACAGCGCGGGAAAACATGTTCGCAGATTGGCAAAAACTATACGTCGACGCGCCCCCGCCAGTGCGTACAACAACATGCCGAGCGCTGAACCTGCACGCGCCAGCAAAGCGCGCGGCAGAAAGTGCGCCAGCCAGATCAGCGCTATGCCCAACCGTATCATCGGATCAGGCGCGCGCGCTGCAAGATGGGGTTCGTAAGACGCAGGATGCCAACTTTATTTTGCTATAATGCGCCGCTTTATCACTTCACCGACCGCCAACAATGAGCGATTTCCTGTTTACCTCTGAATCGGTTTCCGAAGGCCATCCGGACAAGGTCGCGGACCAGATTTCAGATGCCGTTCTCGACGCTATCTTAGCCCAGGACAAACACGGCCGTGTGGCCGCGGAAACGCTGGTCGCCACCGGGCTCGTCGTCATGGCCGGCCAGATCACGACCAGCGCCAAGGTCAATTATGCCGAAATCGCGCGCGACATCATCAAGCGCATCGGCTACGACGACTCGTCGCTCGGTTTCGACTATCGCAGCTGCGCGGTGCTCACCGCGTATGACGCGCAATCGGTCGATATCGCGCAGGGTGTCGATGAAGGCAAGGGCCTCGACCTCGATCAGGGCGCGGGCGACCAGGGCCTGATGTATGGTTTTGCCTGCGACGAGACGCCGCAGCTGATGCCGGTGCCGATTTACTATTCGCATCGCCTGATGGAGCGTCACGGCGAATTGCGCCGCGACGGCCGCCTGCCGTGGCTGCGACCCGACGCGAAGTCGCAGGTTACCGTGCGCTATCTCGACGGCAAGCCGACGCACATCGATACGGTCGTGATCTCCACCCAGCACAATCCGGAAGTCACCCACGAGCAGATCAAAGAGGCGGTGATCGAGGAAATCGTCAAGCCGGTGTTTCCCAAACACATGCTGAAAGGCGACACCAAGTATTTGATCAACCCGACCGGCCGCTTCGTCATCGGCGGACCGCTGGGCGACACCGGCCTGACCGGCCGCAAGATCATCGTCGACACCTACGGCGGCTACTCGCGCCATGGCGGCGGTGCGTTTTCCGGCAAGGATCCGTCCAAGGTCGACCGCTCAGCCGCGTACGCCGCGCGCCACGTCGCGAAGAACATCGTCGCTGCGGGGCTGGCTAAAAAATGCGAAGTGCAGGTTGCCTATGCGATCGGCGTCGCGCGTCCGGTCAGCGTGCTGGTCGATACGTTCGGCACCGGCACGATAGCCGACGATAAAATAGGCAAGCTCGTCGAGAAGCATTTCGACCTGCGCCCCAAAGGCATTATCCAGGCGTTGAACCTGCTGCGGCCGATTTACCTCAAGACTGCGGCGTACGGCCACTTCGGGCGCGACGAGCCGGAATTCTCGTGGGAATCGACAGACAAGGCGGCTGCGCTCAAGGCTGACGCGAAATAAGCGGCCTTGCGAAAAAACGCCGGCCTCTGCGCCGGCGTTTTTACTTGTGCGGCCACCTGGCGCTCGCATGACAGGGCCTGTCTCTTTGCGCTACAATTCGCCCGCTCCCGAGGAGCGTTGCGACGGTCGCCTTCAGTGCGCCGCCAGGCTCGGGATGTCGGGTGGTACGAACAAAGAGGGCGATGCCCCCTTGTTAATTCCCCGATTCAGCGCAAGCCCGATAGCACGAAGATTCATACCGGGTTTGCCTGTGACAATTTGCAACGGCGCTCACGAACTTTTTTCTGCACAGGAAAGGAGCGCGTGATGAACGCCGCTACGCAAAAACCATTTACCGACTACAAAGTCGCCGACATGGCGCTGGCCGGCTTCGGCCGCAAGGAAATCGCTATCGCCGAGACCGAGATGCCCGGGCTCGTCGCGATTCGCGAAGAATTCAAGGGCAAGCAGCCGCTGAAAGGCGCGCGCATCGCGGGCTCGTTGCACATGACGATTCAGACCGCCGTGCTGATCGAAACGCTGGCCGAGCTTGGCGCCGACATCCGCTGGGCATCGTGCAACATTTTCTCGACGCAGGATCACGCGGCTGCCGCCATCGCGGCGCGCGGAATTCCGGTATTCGCTTACAAGGGCGAAACGCTCGAGGATTACTGGGATTACACCCACCGCATCCTGGAATGGCCCGGTAACGGAAATGAGGGCGGCGCGCCCAACATGATTCTCGACGACGGCGGCGATGCAACGCTGCTGGTAACGCTCGGCGCCCAGCATGAGAAAGCAGGCACGCAACCGCCTGAAGGCAGCAACGAAGAGGAACAAATCCTGTTCGCGACGATGCGCAAAACGCTCAAGGCGAAACCGGGTTTCTACACCAAAATACAGGCGAGCATTAAAGGGGTGACCGAAGAGACCACGACCGGCGTGCACCGCCTGTACCAGATGGAAAAGGAAGGCCGCCTGCCGTTTCCGGCGATCAACGTCAACGATTCGGTGACAAAATCGAAATTCGACAATCTGTACGGCTGCCGCGAATCGCTGGTCGATGCCATCAAGCGCGCGACCGACGTGATGATCGCGGGCAAAGTTGCGGTTGTCGCCGGCTACGGCGACGTTGGCAAGGGAAGCGCTGAAGCTCTGCGCGCTTTGTCGGCGCAGGTGTGGGTCACTGAAGTCGATCCGATCTGCGCGCTGCAGGCGGCGATGGAGGGCTTCCGCGTCGTCACTATGGACTACGCCGCGGACAAGGCGGATATTTTCGTCACCGCCACCGGCAATCTTTCAGTGATCACGCACGACCACATGAAGCGCATGAAGCACAACGCGATCGTGTGCAACATCGGGCACTTCGATTCCGAAATCGAGATTGCAAGCCTGAAGCAATACACCTGGGACAACATCAAACCGCAGGTCGACCACGTCGTGTTCCCGGATGGCAAACGCCTGATCGTGCTCGCAGAAGGACGCCTCGTAAACCTCGGCTGCGGCACCGGGCACCCGTCGTTCGTGATGTCGAATTCTTTCACCAACCAGACGCTCGCGCAGATCGAACTCTTCGTGAACGGCGGCAAGTACGAGAACAAGGTCTACACTCTGCCCAAGCATCTCGACGAAAAAGTCGCGCGCCTGCACTTGAAGAAGCTCGGCGTTGACCTGACGGTTTTGTCCGAAACCCAGTGCCGCTACCTGAGCGTGCCGGTCGACGGGCCGTACAAAGCCGACCACTACCGCTACTAGCCGACCATCGTGGAATCGCAGAAAAAATTTCCGCGCACCTACAGTTTCGAGTTCTTCCCGCCGAATACGCCGGAAGGCCAGGAAAAACTGCGCGCCACGACCAAGCAGCTCGCGCAGCTCAACCCGAAGTTTTTTTCGGTCACCTACGGCGCGGGCGGCTCGACCCGCGAGCGCACCTTGGGCACAGTACTCGACATTCGCGCCATGGGCCACGCCGCGGCGCCGCACATCTCGTGCGTGGCGTCGACGCGCGAAGGCATACGCGAATGGCTGCAGCGCTACAAAGACCACGGCATCAAGCACCTCGTGGCTTTGCGCGGCGATCTGCCGTCGGGTCTCGCGGCGGCGGGCGAATTTCGCTACGCGAATGAGCTCGTCGAATTCATCCGCAAGGAATTCGGCCGGCATTTCATGGTCGAGGTGGCGGCCTACCCGGAAACGCATCCGCAAGCGAACAACGCGCATGACGATATCGCTGCGTTCAAGCGCAAAGTCGACGCGGGTGCCGACTCGGCGATCACTCAATATTTTTACAACGCCGAGGCCTACTTTCGTTTTGTCGACGACTGCGAAGCGCTGGGCATCGACATTCCCATTGTGCCCGGCATCATGCCGATCGGCCGCTATTCGCAGCTCGCGCGTTTTTCGGATGCCTGCGGCGCGGAGATCCCGCGCTGGATGCGCAAAAAATTCGAGGGCTACGGCGACGATGCAGCCTCGATCCGCGCGTTCGGCCTCGACGTGGTGACGGCGCTGTGCGATGAACTGCTGCAGCGCGGCGCGCCCGGGTTGCACTTTTACTCGCTGAACCAGGCCGGCCTGACCACCACTATATGGCAACGGCTCGGCCTGTAAACCACGCCGCGCCCTTTGCAAACTCATTCCTTCATCACTGAAGTGCGGGAGCCGTCATGAAGCGAGCGATCTGGCATGACGCAGTCATCGCCGAAAGCGACTGCTGTGAGGTCGTCGAAGGCAATCAATATTTTCCGCCCGACGCTGTGAAGCGGGAATTTCTGCGCGAGAGCGTTACGCGCACGATTTGCCCCTGGAAAGGCACGGCCAGCTATTACGATGTGGTGATCACCGGGGAAACCAACAAGGATGCCGCCTGGTATTACCCGGAGACCAAATTGGCGGCGAACAACATCAAAGGTTACGTCGCGTTCTGGAAAGGCGTGAAAGTCGAATAGTATGGCGACCCGCGTAGTCCTACACGGCAGGTGACAAATTCCACACTAGTTCAACGGGCATATGGCTTTGTCATCGCCATTTGCTTACACTTCCGCCTTCTGCCATTCGACGGTGCAAACGCATGCATCCTTCCTCGGCGCATAGATGAAAACCGGGATCCTCACTGCCGTCAGTCTCGCCGCCCTATGCTGCACCGGTGCCGCGTCTGCGCAGGGCTTCAAGTTTTCGCAGCCGGACGACGGCGGCGCCAAAGCCAAAGAAGAAGCGCGCCAACAGGCGATTGCCGAGCGCCTTTCCACGCCTTGCCTCGACCAGCTCAAAGACAAAAAAATTATGCTCATCATCGGTGAGCAGCAGACAGGCGGCGGCATCCAGGCCAACCAGGAAAATTACGGCCCGCATTTCCAGGCGATCAACCAGCGACTCCGCGCGCTCGGGCTCAGGACTTACACGCCGGAAGAAATCAAAAAACAGATTGCACAAGCCGAAATCGATGCCTACTTCAAAGGCAATCCCGACGCCGCGCTTTCCGCGTCGCGTCGCCTCGGCGCGAGCTTCGTGCTGCGCGGTCTCATCACGTCGCAGGCAAGCGTGAATCCGGTGATTCGTGTAAATGAGGTGACAGTCAACCTGGGCTTCTCGCTCGTCGACAGCGGCGGCTTCATGCTTTCCGATGCCGCCGCTCAGGGCGCCTCGTATTCGGGCAGCGATGTCCGCTCGACCGCGGCGCGGCTCATCAACGAGCAGGCCGATGAAGTTGTCGCCAGGCTGTATAGCGATTATTGTACGAAAGCGGCGGTCGCCGCACCCAAAGCGGAACCGAAACGCAAGAAGTAGTTCGACCGCACCCGCACTTATGCTCATCTCTCAGGAGGGCCGAAAAATGAAAATCCAATTCGCCGGAGCCATGCTGATCGCTGCGTCGGTTGCGCTATCGGGTATGAGCCAGGCCCAGCCGCGCTGGGGCGCTGAAAGCAGCCCGGCGCCTGCAACGTCGACATCGCAGAAAGCCAACGATGCGGCTGACCGCGCCGTGTACAAGCCGATCGAGTATCCGAACGCGGCTAAAGCCGGCCCGCCCGTCATCGTGATTCCCGGCGAGATCAAAAGCACCAACGCCACCTTCACGCAGAAAATCGGCGCCAACAATATCGCCGATTTCGCCGAGATCGAGCTGTCGAAGGCCAACTTCCCGGTTCTCGAGCGCACCAATCTTGGCCCGCTGCTCAATGAGTTCACGCTCGCCTACAACCTCGGCGATCAGGAAAGCGCGAGTAAGATGCTCGGCCGCGGCAAGCTGAAGACGACGAAATGGGTGCTTAAATTCGACATACTCAAAACGGAGCAGGTCGCCGCGGCACAAAAAGGATTCGACGGCGGTTCGGTCGGCCGTATCATCGGAATCTTCGGCGGGCAAGGCGCCGCGATCGGCGGTACTGCGGTCGGATCGGTCAAGACCCAGGACACAACCGGCGTCTGGATCGTCGGCATGCGCTACAAGATCATGAACGCGGAGACGACCGAGCAAGTCGCGCAAGGCTACACCGAGGAAAAAATGGAAGTCGGCACGACGTCGACCTCGGTGCTCGGCGCCTCCAACGCGCAGCAAGGCGGGGTGACACTAGACACCATGGTGCAGCGGCTGATCCAGAAAACGGTGTGGGAAATCGACAGCAAGTACAAATAGGCGCGCTGCGCGGGACGACCTGACGCCATGAGCGAAGCACCGGGCATACCCGCCAGGCTGGGCAAATACGAAATCCTGCGCGTGCTCGGGCGCGGCGCAATGGGCGTCGTGTACGAAGCATTCGACCCGAGCATAGAACGTACAGTTGCATTGAAAACAATACGCCGCGATCAGCTCGAGGGCGACGATGCGGCCGAAGTGATTACGCGTTTTCAGCGCGAAGCAAAAGCCGCGGGCCGCCTCAACCATCCGAACATCGTCGCCATCTACGATTTCGGCAATGACGGCGATACCACGTTTATCGCCATGGAGTTCGTGATCGGCCGCGAACTCAAGGCTCATTTTCAGAAGGACGAGCGATTTCCGCTGCCGGAGATCGCGCGCATCATGGGCGAGCTGCTTGACGCGCTCGAATATTCGCACAACTACGGCGTCGTCCATCGCGACATCAAGCCTGCCAACATCATCATTCGCCCCAATGGGCAGGTCAAAGTCGCGGACTTCGGCATCGCGCGCATCGAATCCTCGCAGTACACGCAGGCTGGCTCCGTGCTCGGTACGCCTGCGTACATGTCGCCCGAGCAGTTCATGGGACAGACCGTCGACCGTCGCTCCGATATTTTTTCGGGCGGTGTCGTGCTCTATGAGTTCCTGACCGGCGAGCGGCCGTTCTCGGGTGCCGCGACGACCATCATGCACAAAGTGCTGACAGTCAATCCGCCGCCGCCGTCCAGGCTCAATGTGCAGGTACCGCGGCCCTTCGATGCCGTGATCGCCAAGGCCATGGCCAAACGCCCGGAGGATCGCTTCAAGACGGCTCGCGAATTTTCTGACGCGATCCGCTCGGCTGCCGACGGCATTAGGGTGCCGGGGCTGCCCGACGTCGATGTCACGGACGGCGGCACGGTCATCAACACCGCTGCCGATCCGAACGTCAATACCATCGCAGATCTGCTCGGCGAGCCTAAGACCCCGCGGACTACTCCTGCCCCGGCAGCTGTATCGAGCCCGGCAGCGGCGACACCAAAACGCAAAGCTCCCATGGTCGCTATCGCTTCGGCCGTGGCAGGCGTCTTCGCAGTCAGCATTGCAAGCTACTTCGTGATGACGTCGGGCAAATCGCGAGATCCGGCCGTCGCCTCGAGTGCAACACCACCGGCCGCTGCGGCTCCTGCGTCCGCGCCCGCAGCCGAGCCGGCGACGCAGGTCGCTGCAGCGCTGCCGCCGGTCGAGCCGGGCATGATGATAATCAGCGCGGTAGGCCTCGCGGACCCTAAAGACCAGAAATACCAGACGGACAAAGCTCTGCTCACGTCCGACGTGCGCGCCGACTCGAAAAGCCAGCTCGTCGAGAAAGCAATCGCGCTCTATCTCGACCGCGCATCGCTCGCCAAGAATTACGACCTGCTGCGCGAGAAGCTGTTGTCGAAGAGCGGCAGCTATATCGCGAGCATCGTGCAGGAAGGCGCGCCCGAACTCGGCAAGGATGGGCTCATGTACGTGACGACGCAGGCGGCAGTGCGCGTGCGCGAAGTGCAGAAATCGCTCAATCAGATGTCGCGCGACGAGCGCATCGACTTTATCCGCAACAATGGCGATCCCAAAATCTCCGTGGCGATCAGCGTGCGCGGCGAGGGCGATGCCGCCGTCGCGCAGAATTCACAAGTCGCCGGCAACCTGCTCAAGGTGCGCATCAAATCGTTCGGTTTCCGCATCTGGTCGGACGATGCGCCCGCGGCTGCGCCGGGTAGTGGCGCCGACTTCGCCGTGATCGGCGAAGCGCGGCTGAAGAAACTGTCGGCCAAACTTGAAGCCTCGGGCATCACTATCAGCAAATACACGCTGACGTCATGGACAGTGAAGTGCGTCGACAAGCAGAGCGGCGAGGAAATCTATTACAACAACAATCTGCCGGTCGGTGCGGGCTCATGGTCGACGGAAGAACAGGCGCTCGCCGCGATCGGCGGCAAAATTGCCGATGAATTCTCGCGCGATTTTTTCGTGCGGCATTTCAACGCTAACGGGCAAAAAGTCGCGCTTAAAATCGTCGGCCTGCCCGACAAAAGCGTGGAAGCCGGAATCGCCCGCGAACTGGTCGGGTTGCAGTCAGTGATCGGCGTCACGCGCCGCGCAGGTGCGCCGGCCGTCTATGATCTCCAGCTTTCCGGCGGCTCGGGACCGCTTACCGACCTGGTCGCGAACGCCGTATTGAAGCCACTGAATGCGAAGCTTGGCCAGGCGTGTTTCAACCTTGGCGCAACCAGTGGCGAACAGGTCACGGTCGCATTCGAGGCCGCGTGCGCGGATAAGTCCGTCTTGACCAAGCTCGACAGCAATCCGCCCGCGTCGCTCTATGCCGCGCCGCCTGCCCGGCAGAAGCTGATACTGCACGATCCCGAGGCCATTAAAAAGGTGACGATCTAGCGGAGTCCGCGAAATCAGGCGCAAACGAAGGAGACGATCTCGGCGTCTTGCGCGCCTGACGTGTGGCCCAGGCAAATAACGCCGCGGCCGCGCAGCATGAGCTGCTCGCGTTTGAGCATGATTTCGGGATCGCTCTCGACCGTTACGTAGGTGCCATTGGTACTTTGGTCGACGAGGAAAAATTTGCCGCGCCGGCACTCGATTTTGCAATGCACGCGCGACGCCATCTTGTCCGGCACGACCAGCTCGTTGCCCGCATCGCGCCCGAGCGACGCCGCTTTTTTTTGCGCACCCAGCTCGATAGTCAGGGTGCTGTAAGTCAGCGACAGCGTAGCTTCATGCGTACTGACAAGCGATTCGCGCGAGGCGAGCGCCGTTAAGTCGCTGCTGTCGTGCCAGATGACTTCGAAGATGCGGATTTCGTCCTGTTTGCCCTTGACCTGCATGGCGTCGATCTCGCGGGTTGCCGCTTTGAGCAGCGGAGAAAGACCGTCCACCGTGGGCCCGCTGGTGATGACTTGACCGCTTTTGGCGAGTCCCGCCATGCGTGCGGCGGTATTCACGGCGTCGCCGAAAAAATCGCCGCGTTCTTCGATCGCGGGACCGAAATGAAAGCCGACGCGAATGGCCAGGCGCACGCCATCGATCTGCGGCAACGCCGCAACGCGCTGCTGCATATCGCAGGCGGCCTGCATGGCGGCATCGGCGGACGGCAGTACCGCCATGACTTCGTCGCCAATTGTCTTGATAACCCGGCCGTCCTGCAGCACTGTGCTTTTGCGCAGCTCGGTGAGGACTTTCTCGATCGCGGCCAGTGCGCGCTGGTCGCCGAGCTTTTCGTACAGGCTCGTGCTGCCGCTGACGTCAGCAAACATGATCGCGCAGTGCCGGGATGCCCTAGTCACAGCGCGGAATTATAGCGTAGCGGGTACGCCGCCATGCTGACGTCCCGCCGTCCGGCGTCAAGCAGCTTTCGCGACGGTCTTTTTCTTTACCTGCGCGGCGGTCGTGTGCATCGCCGCATACGCGGCGTGCGCCGCGGCTTCGGCGTCACCCACGTGCACTGGCAGGCCCATGTCGGACAATACCGAACCGAGCGCCGACAGGCACAGCATGACGTTATCAGGCCGGCACGAATAACCCATCAGGCCGAAGCGCCAGATTTTTCCGGCGAGCGGGCCGAGGCCGGCGCCGATTTCGATACCGAACTCGTTGAGCAGTGTTTTCCTGACGACGGCCTCGTCGACGCCCTCCGGGCAGCGCACCGCGTTCATCTGCGGGATCTGGTATTGCTCTTTGACCAGGAACTTGAGGCCCATCGCTTCGAGGCCCGCTTTCAGCGCAAGGTGGTGGCGATGATGGCGGGCCCAGCAGTTTTCAATGCCCTCTTCGCGAATAAGCAATAATGCTTCGTGCAGCGCGAACAGCGAATTCGTCGGCGCGGTATGGTGGTAGGTACGCGTGGAGGCGCCCCAGTAGCCGAGCAGCAGATTCATATCCATGAACCAGCTGTGGATCTTGTCCTTGCGCGCTTTGACGTCGGCGACCATGCGCTCGGAAAACGACACCGGCGACAGGCCGGGCGTGCAGGAAAGACATTTCTGGCTAGCGGAGTAAACCGCATCTATGCCCCATTCGTCGACTAGCACCGGCGTGCCGCCGAGCGACGTCACCGCATCGACGATCACCAGCGCATCGTGCTTGTGCGCGATCTCCACCAGCGTTTTAGCATCCGACTGGCAACCGGTCGAGGTTTCCGCGTGCACGAACGCGAGAATGCGCGCGCCCGGGTTTTTGCGGAACGCGTCTTCGACCTTGTGCGGATCGATCGGCGAGCCCCATTCGTCTTCGACGATGATCGCGGTGCCGCCGCAGCGCTCGACGTTTTCTATCATGCGGCCGCCGAACACGCCGTTGCGGCAGACGACGACCTTGTCGCCGGGCCGCACCAGGTTGACGAAGCAGAATTCCATGCCGACCGAGCCCGGCCCCGAGATCGGAAAGGTGAGCGGGTTCTTGGTCTGATAAGCGTAGCGCAGCAGCGTTTTCAACTCTTCCATCATCTCGACGAAAATCGGATCGAGATAGCCGATCGCCGGCTGACTCATCGTCGTCAGCACGCGCGGATGGATTTCCGTCGGGCCGGGACCCATCAGGGTACGCTGCGGGGGATGGAAGGAATTGATGCGTTTGGCGGGCGCAAAATCGTTCATGTTGTCGTTTCCTGTAAGTGGCGATCCGAACAAACTTTCGCCGTCCGGACGCGACTTCATCCGGAGCGGTTTTCTGGCGGTTGCTTCATTGAGTACGTCGGCGGCGGCAATCTGGCCCTTGCTCGCGTTTTCCACTTCCATCGCCCAGCGCGCGGGCACATAACCGGATTTGACCCAGTTGTTGACCACGGCACGGTCAAGGCGGAATTGGCGCGCGACTTCGGCTTGGGAGCCGAAAAGCGCAACGAGTCGGTCGGCACAGTTCATGGTTTCGTTCTCAGATGAGAACTTACCATGACAAAATTATTTTGACAATATTGCTCTAAACATTCGAGAGTTAGCGCCTACTATGAATCGATAAAGGTCGGGAAATTTCCTTGCGGATCAAAAGCTCTATCCCCATCCTCGCTAGCAAAGCCGGTCGTTGCAATGGCCTTGAAATCGAACAGCTTGCGATCCATCAGGTGCGAAGGACGTACGTCCTGCAGGCTGCGGAAAATCGATTCGACGCGCCCCGGAAACCGTTTTTCCCAGTCGCGCATCTGATCCTTCATCTGCTTTCTTTGCAGCGTCGGCTGCGAGCCGCACAGGTCGCACGGAATGATCGGGAATTGTTTTATGCCGGCGTAGGCTGCAAGGTCGCGCTCCTGGACATAAGCGAGCGGCCGTATCACTACGTGGGCGCCATCGTCCGATACCAGCTTGGGCGGCATCGCTTTCAACTTGCCGCCGAAAAACAAATTCAGGAAGAAAGTTTCGAGGATGTCGTCGCGATGATGGCCCAACGCGATTTTGGTAGCGCCGAGCTCCTTCGCGACACGGTACAGTACGCCGCGGCGGAGGCGCGAGCATAGCCCGCACATCGTCTTGCCGTCGGGAATGACACGCTTCACGACCGAGTAAGTGTCCTGCACTTCGATGTGAAACGGCACGCCGAGCGCTTTCAGATAATCGGGCAGCACGTGCGCTGGATAGCCCGGGTGGCGCTGATCCAGATTGACGGCGACGATCTCGAAATCGATGGGCGCATGCGTGCGCAGGTTGAGCAGAACGTCGAGCATCGCGTAGCTGTCCTTGCCACCCGACAGGCAGACCATCACGCGGTCGCCCGCGCTTATCATCGAATAGTCGCCGATCGCCTGCCCGACCTGGCGGCGCAGCCGCTTGGCGAGCTTGTTCGATTCGTACAACGCTTTCTGATGCAGATCGGGCGCGTTCATATCGTGATACTCCTGCCGCCATCGACTGCAATGACCTGGCCGGTCACGTAAGGCGCGGCGCCGACGAGGAACTCCACTGCCTTGGCAATATCGTCCGGCTCGCCAGCGCGCTTCAACGCCGTTTGATTGACGATGCGCTGTCGCGACAGCTCATCGGACCAAGCATCGTCTTCCGGCCACAGGATAGTGCCCGGCGCGACACCGTTGACCCGGACTTCGGGGCCGAGTTCGCGTGCCAGCGAGCGCGTGAGCGCCAGCAGGCCGCCTTTCGCGACCGTGTAGACAACGTAATTCTTCATCGGAAACTCGGCATGAATATCGATGATATTGACGATGCAGCCATGCCGTTTGCGCAACTCGGCCGCCGCCGCCTGCGACAGAAAAAGTGGTGCCTTCAAATTGGTGCCGACCAGGTCGTCCCAGGATTTTTCGGTAATTTCGCCGACGACGGTGGGGAAAAAACTCGACGCGTTGTTGACCAGGATATCGAGGCTGCCGAACCGCTTGACGGTCGTCTTTACGAGATCGGGCAGGCTTGCGCCTTTGAGCAGATCGGCCTGGATCAGCGCCACAGTGTCCTTGCGATTTTCATTCAGCGCCTGCTGCAGGGCGCGCGCTTCTGCAACGGATGCGCGATGGTGCAGCATGACGTTGACGCCCTGCGCGTGCAGCCGCCGGCAGATTGCAGCGCCGACGCGCTTCGCGCCGCCAGTGACCAGCGCCGTCTTGCCGGCCAACGTCCCGATTGTGGATTGCGCCATGGCCTGTATTGTAAGCCACTACGCTATCATCCTCCTCAGCTTGCTACCCGCTCATCTATCACAGCTTCCCGCGCCCGCTGCCGACGCTATCGCGCACAGTGCGCGCGTGCGCGGTGCGATCGCCGCTGAAATCGCCGCCTGCGGTGGCTGGATCAGTTTCGCGCGCTTCATGGAACTTGCGCTGTACGCGCCCGGCCTCGGCTACTACAGTGCCGGCGCCGCTAAACTCGGCGCGACCGGCGATTTCGTTACAGCGCCGGAACTCGGCACCCTGTTCGCCCGCACGCTTGCGCAGCAGGCCGCGCAAGTTCTGCGCGAGGATGTCGAGACCATCATCGAAGTCGGCGCCGGCAGCGGCAAGCTCGCGCGCGATCTGTTGACCGAACTGGCCGCGCTCGATTGCTTACCGCAACGTTATCTGATCCTCGAAACGAGCGCCGACCTCAGGCAGCGCCAGCGCGACCTTCTGCAACGCGACATTCCGCAATTTGCCGCGCGCGTTAGCTGGCTGGAATGCCTGCCGAACGGGCTCAACGCGCTAGTCATCGGCAACGAAGTTATCGATGCGCTCCCGGTGCATATCGTCGCGACGCGCGACGACGGCATTGAAGAGCGCGGCGTCAAGCTGCTCGACGGCGAATTCGCATGGGCCGGGCAGCCTGCGACGGGCACATTGTTGGCCGCTGCGCAACAACTCGCCCTCGCGCCTGGCTACGTGACAGAAATCAATCTGGCAGCGCCTGCGTTCGTGAAAACTCTTGCTGCCTCCCTCGCTCGCGGCGTGGTGTTGCTGTGCGACTACGGCTTTCCCGCGCGCGAGTATTATCATCCGCAGCGCAGCACCGGCACACTGATGTGCCACTACCGCCAGTACGCGCATGGCGACCCGCTCAGCCTCGTGGGCCTGCAGGACATCACCGCGCATATCGATTTCAGCGCGCTGAGCGCCGCCGCCACGCAAGCGGGGTTCGAACTCGCTGGGTATGCGAACCAGGCGCAGTTCCTGATCAATTGCGGCATTACCGATCTGATGGCCGCCGCCTCGCCCGCTGACAGCGCAGCCTACTTGCCGCTCGCCGCTCAGGCGCAAAAACTAATGAGCCCGGCGGAAATGGGTGAGCTCTTCAAGGTGATAGCGTTCAGCCGCGAGTGTGCGACCCCGCTGCTGGGTTTTGCCCGCGGCGACAAACGTGCGCTGCTGTGACGACGCGCGCGCCGCAGTCCGTCTGCGAATGAAAATTTCCAGCGTGCCGCCAGCCGTCTTTGCCGCAACGCTCGCCGTGTGCGCCGCCGCGGCGACGGCGGCCGATCCCGTCGGCCGCGCCCAATATCGCTGGGAACAAAGCCCGCATGGCGCAATGCTCGAGCGCATCCTGCCGCCGGCTGTTGCGTCTGCCGACCTGCCTGCGGGAAATTCCCCCGGTGCGCGCCTGCTCATTGCCTATTGCGTGCAATGCCATCATTTGCCGAGTCCCGCCATGCACGACGCGTCGCGCTGGCCGTCCATCGTCGAGCGCATGGTGTGGCGCATGCAAGGCCAGGGCAACATGGGCAAGTTGATGCAGGACATGATGGCGGACGTGCGCGCGCCGGACGCGGGCGAGCAGGTGACGCTAGTGCGCTACCTGCAAACTCACGCGCAGCGCGCGTTCAACCCGGCGCGGTATCCCGATGCGCGCAGCGAGGCCGCACGCCGCTTTACCATTGCCTGTTCGCAGTGCCACGTGCTGCCCGATCCGAAGCGTCACACCGCGCGGGAATGGCCGGCGGTGGTCGAGCGCATGCAGCGCAATATGGCATGGGCAAACCGCGTCACGGGGGACCCGTCGCTGCGCACGTCACCGGAACTCGATAGCGCGGACATCACGCGTTACCTGCAGCTACACGCGCACGCCACGGAACGATAATCAGGCGACGGCCGGCACCGCCATGCCGCGCTGCACCGCGGGGCGCGCCGAAATCTTGTCGAACCAGCGCTTCACGTGCGGGAAATCGGCGAGATTTGTCTTGTGCCATTCGTAGCGCGCGACCCACGGGTAAGTTGCGATGTCGGCGATCGAATACTCGTCGGCCAGATACTCGTGGTCGGCAAGCCGCGCATCGAGCACGCCGTAGAGGCGGTCTTTTTCCTTCGTATAGCGGGCCATCGCGTAAGGCACCGGCTCTTTCGCCGCGCGCAGAAAATGATGCACCTGTCCGAACATCGGGCCGACGCCGCCCATCTGGAACATCAGCCATTGCAAGGCATCGTATTTCCGGCGGCCCGATTCAGGCAAAAGCTTGCCAGTCTTATCCGCCAGATAACCCAGTATCGCGCCGGACTCCATCATCGCGTACGGCTTGCCATCCGGGCCGTCGGGGTCGACAAGTGCCGGTATCTTGCTGTTGGGGCTGATCGCGACGAACTCCGGCGTGAACTGGTCGTCACGGCCAATGTTGATCGCGTGTACGCGATAAGGCAGCCCGGTTTCCTCGAGCATGATGGACACTTTGCGGCCGTTGGGTGTCGTCCAGGTATAGAGGTCCAGCATGCTTGCTCCGTTTTTTTAATGGGTAAACTTAGTTGTGCTTGCGTACCAGCGCTGCGCGTATCGCGGCAAGCCGCGCGGCAGCGACTTTTTCCTTGATTGCGGACGGCGCGACGTCTTTCGCCACCGCGCCGGCATCAACGGCGTGCGCCGCGGCCAGTGCCTCGCGCAATCTGGCGCCCGCCGCGACCAGAGAAGCCGGCGCGATGGCAACAGCACTGGCGTCGAGCAGTTGCCCGAAACGCTCGGGCCTGCGCAACGCGTCCGTCGCCTGCAACAATGACAGGAGCGCTTCTGCCGGCAGCTCAGCGGCCTTGGCGACGTCGGCGGAATACCGCGCAGCCAGCAGCGCAAGCTCACGGCATTCCTGCGGCACGCGCAGGCGCGCGCACAGGTTTTCGATTGCCTGAGCGCCGGCCTGCATCGCCAGCAGCGCAAAGCGCGCGGGCAATGCAAGACTGCGGGCCGCAGCGGCATCCAGAATTTGGAGCCAATGCCGGCTGGCGGCGCCGTTAGCCAGACCCGCCAGCTCGGGCAGCACGACGGCGAGCGCGCCGCACTCCATAAGGACGCCGAACATGCGCGCAGGCTGGCGCTCCATCAATCCGCGCGCTAGCTCCTGCCACACGCGCTCGGCGACCAGCGCATCGGCTTCACCGCGCACGACCATCGCGCGCATAAGCTGCAGCGTTTCCGGAGCAAGCGCAAAATCGAACCGCGCGGCGAAGCGCGCCACGCGCAATATGCGCACGGGGTCTTCAGCGAATGCCGGCCCGACGTTGCGCAGCAGGCGCGCCTTCAGATCGGCGGCGCCGCCGAACGGATCGATGAGCGCGCCATCGGTATCGCGCGCAATGGCGTTGATGGTGAGGTCGCGCCGCGCGAGGTCTTCTTCGAGCGTCACATCGGGCGCAGCGTGAAATTCGAAGCCGTGATAGCCGCGCGCAGTCTTGCGCTCAGTGCGCGCCAGGGCGTGTTCTTCTTTCGTCTCGGGATGCAGAAATACGGGGAAATCCCTGCCGACCGGCTTGTAGCCGAGCTCGACCATCTGCGCGGGCGTGGCGCCGACCACGACGAAATCCCGGTCGGTGACCGGCAGGCCGAGCAACTCGTCACGCACGGAACCGCCGACCGCGTATATTTTCATACGCTCAGGGGTGGTGCTCGTATTGCGGCAGGACCTCAGTCTCGGCATGCGCCCCGGCATACCACGCGCGCATCGCCGGCAGCGCGAGCAGCATGTCGGCATACCTTTGCGCAGCGCCGGACAAGGCGACGGCATATGTTTTAAATCGCGTCGCCACCGGCGCATACATCGCATCTGCAATACTGAACCCGCCGAGCAGGAACGGTCCGCCGTAGCGCTTGAAACAATCGCTCCAGATCGCTTCGATGCGCGCGATATCGGCGGCGACCTCAACGTTCATGCCGACACCGGGAAAGGCCTGCCGCACGTTCATGTTCATGTTGCTGCGCAAGGCAGCGAACCCCGCGTGCATTTCGGCACTGATGGCGCGCCCGTGAGCGCGCACCACCGGATCATCCGGCCATAGCCGCTTGTCCGCATGGCGTTCCGCGAGAAATTCGCAGATCGCCAGTGATTCCCACACAGTCGTCGCGCCATCGATGAGCACGGGGACTTTACCGGACTGCGCGTAGCGGCGGATTTTTTCGGCATGGCCGTCCTGGTAGAGCGCAATTCTGACTTCGTCGAATGCGAGGCCTGTTTGCTGCATCGCCAGCCACGGTCGCAGGGACCAGGAAGAATAGGCCTTGTTGCCGATGACGAGCGTGTATCGCGCCATCCGGTCGATGTCCCTAAGCGCGTCCCGCCTGCCCGCGGTAGGCGCGATAGCGCGCGCGCGGAAAAGCATTGCCGAGATAAGTCGGGATCACGGCCTCGAGCGCCGCCGGCTCGATGCCGAACGGAAACGCCCGGTCGCCGACGTTGGCGACTTTCATCGAAAGGTAGTTGTCACGCGTCAGCAATTTTCCCGGCAGAAATTCCAGGCTCAATGCCTGCAGATAGGCTAGCGCGTCGGGAAGCCCGAATACCGGCCGGCGGTGCCCCGTGACGTCGCCGACCACCGTCACCAGTTCGCGCAGCGTGTAGACCCGCGGGCCGCACAAATCGTACGTCTGTCCGAACGCGGCGTCGTCCGGCAGACAGCGCACGAAGGCGGCCGCCACGTCTTCCACGAACACCGGCTGGAACCGCGCATGCGGGCTACCGAGAAAAACGACCGGCATCGCGGATAGCAGTGACGCGAACAAATTCAGAAATCTATCGCCGCTGCCGAACACGACCGACGGGCGGAATATCGTCCAATCAAGACCCGACGCACGCACCACTTCTTCACCCGCGCCTTTGCTGCGCTGATACTGGCTCGGCCCTTTGCTGTCGGCGCCAAGCGCGCTCATATGCACGTAGCGCCGCACGCCCCCGGCCTTGCACGCCGCGATTATTTTGCGCGTGAGCTCGACATGCACCGCTTCGAAACCGCGCGTGCCGCGTCCATCGTGCAACACGCCGGCGAGATTGATGACAGCATCCGTGCCTCGCACCAGCTTCGCGAGCTGCGCCGCATCCTGCACATCGGCGTCGATGACGTCGACCGTCGGCAGCAGGATCAGCGGGCGGGCGCGCTCGCGCTGGCGAGTCGGCACGCGCACGTGAAAGCGCGCTGCGCTCAGCAGATTGACGACATGACGGCCGATGAAGCCGGCGCCGCCGATCACGCAGACACGGGTTATTTCCATCGCGCCGGTTCGCGGCTGGCCGCGCGCGCCGCCCTAACCGCCGGGCTCATCGAGAGTCTTTTCCGGCGCCTGACCGCGTGGCGCGATGACGCCGATGCGCTCCTTGAGCGAAACCAGCGTATGGCCGAACTGCTGGCTGTAATAGTTTGCGTTGCTCATGACCTTTTTCACGTAATCGCGCGTCTCGTTGAACGGGATCGATTCGGCGTAAATCGCCGCGTCCATCGGCACCTCTGCGCGCCAGGCGCGCGCGCGTCCGGGCCCTGCATTATATGCCGCCGATGCGAGCACGGGATGATTGTCGAGCGAATCAAGCACGTGCTTCAGATACCACGTGCCGAGATTGAGGTTGGTCTCGACGTTGGCGGTTTGCAGCTGGCGATAGTCCTTGAGCCCGACTTTCTGCGCCACCCAGCGGGCCGTCGCCGGCATGAGCTGCATCAAGCCGACCGCGCCGGCGCTCGATTTGACGTCGGCGATAAAGCGGCTTTCCTGGCGGATGAGCCCGTAGACCCACGCCTCGTCGAGCTGCTGCTGGCTGACGTAGCCTTTCATCACATCGCGGTAAGGTGCCAGATAGCGCATGTTGAAGTCATGCAGTTCACGCGTGCGGTCCGCCGTAAAAATCGCGCGGTCGAAGATCTCGCTGCGGCGCGCATATTCGGCGGCTGCCAGCAACTGCCGGTCATCGAAACCGCGGATCGCCGCCGCCCATTCGCGGTTGCCTTCGAACCGCAGGTTGAGCCGGAAGAACACCAGAGCGCGCCGGAAGCCCGGCACTTTCGCCATTGCCTGCGCCTCGTCGCGAGTCGGCTTGTACGCCGCCGCGGGTATCTTGCTGCGCCCGCCGAGCTCCTCGGCGGCAAGCTGGCCGTAGAAAGAAAATTCCAGCGCCAGGGGGGCGAGCAATGCCTGTGCTTCGGCCGTGCGTCCCGCTTTCTTCAGGGCGCGCGCCTTCCAGTAGCGCCACGCCGGCTCCTGACTCTCTTTCGGCGACATCGCATCGATGGCTGCGAGCACGTCGGGCCAACTCGTCGCGCGCAGTGCGCTGCGGACTTTCCACGCGAGCTGCTGGTCGTTAAGCTCGCCGGCTTTCGCATACCAGGCGGCTGCGGCGGGATCGAGCCGTTGCGCGCCTTGATAGGCGATCAATCCCCAGACGTAGCCGCGCTCGGCTTCGCTGAATGCATGGCCAAGCTTCGTCCATTGCTGCGCCGCGAGCGGGGGCGCCGTACGCGCCAGTCGATGCACCGCATACATCACGGTTTCGCGTCCCGCGCGCGATTTCAGGTTGAATGCCTTGCGGTCGAGAAACGCTTGCGGATTGACCGCGATCGCCGCCAGCGCGCGCGCGTCGGGCTGGTCTTTTTCAGGCAGGTATTCTGCCGCGCGCCGCGCGACGCCGGTATTGCCGGCTTCCAGAGCCAGCCTGATGCGCGCCCATACATCGTCGGCGCTCAGCAGCTGGCGCTCGGCGAGCGTCGCGAACAGCGGCGTGCAGCTGTCAGGTTGATCGCGCCCGCTCAGCCACAGGCGGCGCGCATTGTTCAATGCGTCCTCGCTGGCGCCGCGCAGCCGGCTTTGCAATGCGTAGCACAGCAGCTCGACATCCTCGCCTGGCGACAGCAGATATTCGGCATCGAACGCATCCCACTGCTGGCGCACTGCGAGGAGTCGCATCCAGTCCGCGCGCAGGCTGGCCGCAACCGGACTGTCTTTGCTGCGCTCGAGCATGGCCTGTACTTCCTCGGGCGTGGCCTGCTCAAGGCGCATGCGCAACCGCCAGTAGGCGATGTACGGTTCCAGCGGATAGTCGGCGAGCGATTTCGCCGCGCGCTCGAATTTGACCGCGTCGCCGGCGCGGAACGCATCGCGCGCGGTCAGAAAATCTTCGTCCTGCCCTGCACTGCAAGCCGGACTTATCCAGGCGCAGAGCGCGCAAACAAGCAAAAGACCCGACCTGAAAGATCCGATTACGTTGTGCATGCGGTGATTTTACGATTTGTGCGCGGACTTGACCCAACTATCGGCGTCGAATGTAGGACAACGCACGGGGGGAAATCCGGCTGACACGCGCAACAAACGCGCGCGCCGCGCGCAACGCGCGACTACGACAAAAACAGGCGCAACGCCGGATTGCGCGACTCGTCCGAGTACGGGTAACCCAGTTTCGCCAGGAAACTTTTGAACGCAGTCTTGTCGCGCGGCGGCACTTGAATGCCGACCAGCACGCGGCCATAGTCCGCGCCGTGGTTGCGGTAGTGAAACAGGCTGATGTTCCAGCCATGGCGCATGCTGTTGAGGAATTTCATCAGCGCACCGGGCCGCTCCGGGAACTCGAAGCGATAAAGCGTCTCGTGCACGGCGCCCGGCGCGTGCCCCCCCACCATGTGCCGCACATGGGATTTCGCGACTTCGTTGTCACTAAGGTCCAGCGTCTGCAGGCCATTGCGCCGCAAGAGCCGCACCAGACGCGCGGTCTCATCGCTGTTATGCACCTGCACGCCGACGAAGACGTGCGCTTCGCGCGCGTCGGCGAAGCGATAGTTGAACTCGGTCACACTGCGCGGGCCGAGCAGCGCGCAGAACTTGCGAAAACTGCCGGGCTTTTCCGGTATGGTGACCGCCAGGACCGCTTCGCGTTTCTCGCCAAGCTCCGCTTCTTCGGCAACGAAACGCAGGCGGTCGAAGTTCATGTTGGCCCCGCACGCCACCGCGACCAGCGTTTTGCCGCGCACGCCTTTGCGCTCGACCCATGCTTTGGCGCCCGCTATGGCCAGCGCCCCCGCCGGTTCCAGCACGGCGCGCGTATCTTCGAACACATCCTTGATCGCGGCGCAGGTCGCCGCGGTATCGACCCGTATGACTTCGTCGACGAGCTCGCGGCAAATGCGGAAAGGCTCCACGCCGACCTGCCTGACGGCGACGCCATCGGCGAACAGGCCGACATGGTCGAGTTTTACGCGCCGGCCGGCTTTTAGCGAACGGTACATCGCGTCGGCATCCACCGGCTCGACGCCGATGATCTTCACCTGCGGGCGCAGCCGTTTCACGTAGGCGGCTATGCCCGAGATCAGCCCGCCGCCGCCGATCGCGACGAACACGGCGTCGATTTCGCGCCGCGTCTGGCGCAGGATTTCCATGGCTATGGTGCCCTGCCCGGCGATCACGTCGGGGTCGTCGTAGGGATGCACGAAAGTGAGTTTCTGCGCGCGCGCGAGCTTTACCGAATGTGCGTAGGCCTCGTCATAGGTATCGCCGTGCAATACGACACGGGCGCCGCGAGCGGCGACGGCTGCCACCTTGATCTGCGGCGTGGTGACCGGCATGACGATGGTCGCTTTGCATTTGAGCTTTTGCGCCGCGAGCGCGACGCCCTGGGCGTGATTGCCCGCCGAGGCCGCGATCACGCCGCGCGCGAGCGCTGCCGGCGTCAGGCGCGACATCTTGTTATAGGCGCCGCGCAGCTTGAACGAGAACACCGGCTGCATGTCTTCCCGCTTGAGCAGCAGCGTGTTGTTCAAGCGCGCCGACAGATTGGGCGCTCGCTCGAGCGGCGTTTCGATCGCCACGTCGTAGACGCGGGCAGTCAGGATGCGTTCGAGATAATCGATTGTCATGGCGGTGCACACTGAAAAGGGCGTCAAGATTAGCAGGAACCGGCGCGCTTGGCCATTTTCATTACCCCGGGGTAACGGGGGGTACCGAAGGAGGACCCGGACGCGCGCGGCCCGCCGCCATTTACTATTCAGCGGACAGCCTTTACCATAGCTCCATGACGCAGGATGAACTCAAGCAGGCGGTCGCGCGCGCGGCGATCGAACACGTGCCGGCCGGCTGCGTGGTCGGTGTCGGCACCGGCTCGACCGCGAACTTCTTCATCGACGAGTTGGGCAAGATCAAGCACAAGATCGATGGCGCGGTGGCGAGCTCCGAAGCTTCTGCGCAGCGCCTGAAAAAAGCCGGCATCGAAGTGCTGGTGCTCAACGACGTCGCCGACCTGCCCGTCTACGTCGACGGCGCGGACGAAATCACGCGTCACCTGGCCATGGTCAAAGGCGGCGGCGGCGCGCTGACGCGCGAGAAAATCGTCGCCGCCGTCGCGCGCAAATTCGTCTGCATTGCAGACCAGTCGAAACTCGTCGACGTGCTCGGCAAATTCCCGCTGCCGGTCGAGGTCATACCGATGGCGCGCTCGTACGTGGCGCGCGAGCTCGTCAAGCTCGGCGGCCAGCCCGCGCTGCGCATGGGCTTTACCACCGACAACGGCAACGTGATACTCGACGTGCACAACCTGCAGATCACGAAACCGCTGGAGCTCGAGAGCGCGCTGAATCAGATTACAGGCGTGGTGGCCAGCGGCCTGTTTGCGCGGCGCGGCGCGGACGTGCTGCTGCTCGGCGCCGACAACGGCGTGCAGACACTAACTCGCTAGCGCCCCCGTCAGCGCGGCATTAAAGCAGGTCGGGAGAAATTGCCGCGCGCAGCTGCGTGCGGGCGGGCGTTTCATCAGCGCGGTGCGCCACCCACACTACCGCACCTTTCTTGAGGTTCCATTGCTCTTGTTCGCCGGTCAATAGTAAAGCCGCCGCTTCTCCGAGCGTGGGTTGGTGACCGACGATTACGACCGTCGCGTCGAGGCCGGGCCAGCCTGCGACACGCAGCACGTCCGCGGCCGACGCAGCGAGACCGATCTCCGGCACGGTCTTGAAATCATCAGTGAGCGCGTGCGCCGTCTGCTGCGCGCGCTTGGCCGGGCTCACCAGCACCAGCGCATCTTTTGCAATGCGCGCGCGCAACCATTTCGCCATGTGCGCGGCCTGCTTGACGCCTTTAGCGGTCAGCTTGCGTTCAAAGTCGGGGATGCCGTCCTCAGCGTCCGCGTGGCGCCAGAGAATCAATTCCATGGTCTGATCAGGAGATACCGATACAGCTAATCACTCGGCGGCACATAGCCCTGCGCCGCATCGGCGCCCGTGCCGAAGAAGTGCTTATCCATCTGCTGAACCAGGTAGTCGCGCGACTTCTTGTCGGCGAGGTTAAGGCGGTTCTCGTTGACCAGCATCTTCTGCTGCTCAAGCCATTGCTTCCACGCCTCCTTCGACACGTTCTCGTAGATCTTCCTGCCCAGTTCGCCCGGGTAGGGCGAGAAGTCGAGGCCTTCCGCCTCGCGGCCAAGCTTTACGCACTTCACCATTCTTGTCATGACTTCCTCCGGCCGAATCGGGCTACAGGCGCTTGACCAGCACCTGCGAGCGCCGCTGAAAATTGTACAGGTCCTGCTTGCGCCGCGGCAGCGCCGTGACCGGCGCCGGCTGAAAACCGCGCTCTATGAACCAGTGCGCCGTGCGCGTCGTCAGGACGAACAGGCGCTTTACCTTACGCTGCTTGGCGCGCGCCTCGATTGCCTGCAAGAGGCGCTCGCCCGCGCCGGCGCGCCGGTGGTCGGGATGCACAGCGAGGCCCGCCAGCTCCGCCATGCCGTCTTCGAATTGATACAGCGCGGCGCAGCCGATGATGACGTGGTCGTGCTCAAGCACGAAAAATCGCTCGATTTCCATTTCGATCAGGTCGCGACCGCGCTTGACCAGTATACCTTCAGCCTCCAGCGGCTCCAGCAGGCGCAGCACGCCGCCGATGTCGTCGATGCGCGCGGGGCGCAATTTTTCGAGCGGGTCCTGCGTCAGCATGGTGCCGACGCCGCGCCGCGTGAACAGCTCAAGCAGCAAGGCGCCGTCCGCATGGCGCGACAGGAGATGCGCGCGCTTGACGCCCGCACGACACGCGCTGACCGCGCTCGGCAGGTACAGCGTCACGTCCCCCGACAGTGTACCGGGGCGCGCGAGCAGTTTTTCCGCCTGACTGCAGGTCAGCTCGTGCTTCAGCTCGGCGCGCTTGCCTGTGACAACACCGGGCGTGTCCATCAGAAATATCAGCTTTTCCGCATTGAGCGCGACGGCGGTCGACATCGCGACATCTTCGAGCGTGAGGTTGAAGATCTCGCCGGTAGGCGAATAGCCGAGCGGTGACAACAGTACCAGTTCGTTTTGGTCGAGCCGGTCGTTGATGCCGGTCACGTCGATCTTGCGCACTTCGCCGGTGTGCACGAGATCGACGCCCTCGACGATGCCGATCGGCTTGGCAGTCACGAAATTACCGCTTGCCACCCGGATGTCGGAGCCTGCCATCGGCGAATTCGGCAGGCCCATGGACAGCAGCGCCTCGATCTCTACCCGCATCCTGCCGCTGGCTTCTTTCACGCACGACAACGCAACGTCGTCGGTGATGCGCAGACCGCGTACGTAGCGCGTGCGATGCTTCAGTTCTTTAAGGCGCGCCTCGATTTGCGGCCGCGCACCGTGCACGAGCACCAGACGCACGCCAAGGCTCGCGAGCAGATTCAGGTCGTGAATCAAGGCGAGAAACCGCGCATCGGCAACCACCTCGCCGCCGAACGCAATGACGAAGGTGCGGCCGCCGAACGCGTGTATGTACGGCGCCGCGGAGCGGAACCATTTGACGAAATCAGCGGAGACGGCAAGCGCCATGAACTATTTCATTGCCCGTTGGGTGTGACGACATATTATGCGAGCAGGCGCGGCAAGGAAAGCGCTATCCCGTCGGGCGGCAACGGAGGGTAGCGGCGCTTCAGTAATCTCCCCACAACGTATTGAGCGCGGCGAGCGCCGCCAGTGCGGCAGTTTCAGTGCGCAGCACGCGCGGGCCGAGGCGAAGTTCGACAAAACCGCGCTGCTTCGCAAATGCCATTTCGACTTCGGTGTAGCCACCTTCCGGTCCGGCCAGCAACAGGACATCCGCCGGTCGCGGCAATTCCCCCAGTCGCTGCTCGGCGCGCGGCGCCAGCAGGATGCGCAGCTCGCCGGTGCGCGGGGCCGGCAGGCCGCCCAACCATTCGATCACCGGCTGCGGCGCTGCGGCTGCCGGAACGGTATTGCGCCCGCATTGCTCGCACGCGGAAATCATCACTTGGCGCCAATGTTGGAGGCGCTTGACCGTGCGCTCGGTGTCCAGCCGCACGATACTGCGTTCGCTGTACAGCGGCTGCACGCCGCGGATGCCAAGTTCGACCGCTTTCTGCAGCGTGATGTCCATGCGCTCGCCGCTGGAAATTGCCTGCGCGAGCACGCATGCGAGCGGATTTTCGCGATCGACCGGCGTTCCGCCGCCAAGCTTGACGGTCACGCCGTGTTTATCAATGCGCGCGACGGTCGCCGCGAACTCGACCCCCTCGTTGAATACGATAAGCGCGTCACCTACGCTTGCGCGCAGCACGCGCGCGAGATGGTGGGCGCCCGATGCGGGCAGCTCAATCAGCGCACCGGGTGCCAGCATGTCAGGCGCATGTATACGCGTGTGTTGAGGGACAGCGCGCCGCATCTGCCGATTATGCCATAGCGGATTGAGCGTCCCGGGTGTTTCCCCTATGGGCAAACAGGACTAAAATCGCGCTTCCTTTACGCATGCCGCTGGCAGGCTTCGATTGAAAATTCTCATTCTCGGCGCGGGCCAGGTCGGCAGCTCGGTCGCCGAAGCATTGTGTTCTGAAGCGAACGACATCACGGTCGTCGACACCGATCCGGCTCGCCTGAAATTTCTGCAGGACCGCCTGGACTTGCGCACGGTCGTCGGCAATGCCGCGCATCCCCAGGTGTTGACTGAAGCGGGCGCCGGCGACGCTGACCTGATTTTTGCAGTGACGCGCAGCGATGAAACCAATCTTGTCGCCTGCAAGCTGGCGGCAAAACTGTTCAACGCACCGACGCGCATCGCGCGCATCCGCGCGGCCGACTACCTGTCTCACCCGGAGATTTTCGCGCCCGACTGCCTGGCCGTCGACAACGCGATCTGCCCCGAACAGATCATCACCGACTATATCGTCAAGCTGATCGAGTTTCCGGAAGCGCTGCAGGTGCTGGAGTTCGCCGGCGGCAAGGTGAGCCTGGTCGCAGTGCGCGCATTCCATGGCGGCCCCATGGTCGGCCACCAGTTGCAGGAAATACGCCGCCACATGCCGAACATCGAAACCCGCGTGGCGGCAATTTTCCGGCAGGACACGCCTATCGTGCCCGAAGGCCATACGGTGATCGAGGCCGGCGACGAGGTATTTTTCATCGCCGCGAAGGAAAACATCCGCGGCGCCATGCGCGAGCTGCGCCGCATGGACAAGCCGATCCGCCGCGTCATGATAGGCGGCGGCGGCAATATCGGCCGCCGGCTCGCGCTCGCGCTCGAAGCCAATTATCAGGTCAAGGTCATCGAGCACAGCAAGCCGAACGCCGAACGCCTGGCCGCGGAATTGCGCCGCGCGCTGGTGCTGGCCGGCGACGTCACTGACGAGGAGCTGCTCGAATCCGAGAACGTCGGCGAAATGGATCTTTATTGCGCGGTGACCAACGACGACGAAAACAACATCATGTCGGCGCTCCTGGCCAAGCGCATGGGCGCGCGCAAAGTGGTCGCGCTGATCAACCGCAGCGCGTATGTGAACCTCCTGCAGGCGGGCCAGATCGACATTGCGATTTCGCCGGCCCAGGCGGTCATTGGCACACTGCTCGCGCGCGTGCGGCGCGGCGATTGCGCGGCGGTGCACAGTCTGCGGCGCGGCGCGGCCGAAGCGCTGGAACTTATCGCGCACGGCGATTACAACTCTTCACGCGTGGTGGGACGCCGCATCGAAGAGATCAATCTGCCCAAGGGCGCCACCATCGGCGCCATCGTGCGCCGGCACGAGGGCCCGGCGGGCGGGCATGCGGAAGGCCCGGCCGCGATGGCCGCCAGCGCGCAGGTAATCATGGCGCATCACGACACCGTGATCGAGCCGGACGACCATGTCATCGTATTTGTCGTCAACAAACACATGGTGTCCAAAGTCGAAAAGCTGTTTCAAGTCGACGTGCGTTTCGTCTGAACTCGCAGCCGGCTGCCGCGCGACGATATCATGCTACCCGCCGTTCTCCGCATCGCCCCGGTCGTCAACGTATTCAGCACGATCGTCATGATTTTCAGCTTGACCATGACCGTGCCGATGGTCATCGCGTACTTCTACAACGATACGGCGCTGCTTACCTACCATCAGTCGATTTTGATCACGTTCGCCGGCGGCGTGCTGATGCGCGTGACGACCATGCACCGCAAACGCGAGCTGCAGGCCCGCGACGGATTCCTGCTTGTGTTCTTCGTATGGACAATACTTCCGGCGTTCGCGACGTTGCCATTGATGTTTCACATCGAAGGCCTGTCGTTTACCGACGCTTATTTCGAGACCGTGTCGGGAATCACTACCACGGGCTCGACCGTGCTCGCCAATCTCGACGCATTGCCGCCGTCGATTAATTTCTGGCGCTGCGAACTGGTGTGGCTGGGCGGCATGGGATTGATTGTCCTCGCCGTTGCGATCCTGCCGCTGCTGGGTGTCGGCGGCATGCAACTCTATAAGGCCGAAACACCGGGTCCGATGAAAGACTCCAAGCTCACCCCGCGCATAACGGAGACGGCGAAGGGCCTGTGGCTGGTGTATGCGGGCATTACGGTGGCTTGCGCCATTGCTTACCGCCTCGCGGGCATGAACTGGCTGGACGCCGTTACCCATTCATTCTCGACCATGGGCCTGGGCGGATTTTCCACCCACGACGCGAGTTTCGGCTTTTTCAATTCGCCTGCAGTCGAGGGCGTTGCCATCCTGTTCATGCTGATCGCGGGCATTAATTTTGCGACGCACTTTCAGGCGTTCCGCGAGCGCAGCGCGCGGCCTTACGGCGCGGACCCCGAAGCCGGCATGTTCCTGCTGATCACGCTGGGCAGCTGCGTGATGATCGCGTGGTTCCTGCGCGCGGCCGGCGTCTATCCGGATTTTCTGACGGCGCTGCGCCACGCCAGCTTCAATACCGTCTCCATTGCAACGACAACCGGATTCGTCAGCGTCGACTTCAACCTGTGGCCGGTCTTTGCCCCGCTGTGGATGCTCTTCCTGTGCTGCTTCGCGTCTTGCTCGGGTTCGACCGGCGGCGGCATCAAAATGATACGTGCGCTGCTGCTGGTGCGGCAGGGCCTGCGCGAGCTCGTCAAGCTCGTGCATCCGAATGCGCAGGTGCCCGTCAAGCTCGGCGGCACCGTGGTGCCGAATCAGATCGTGTTCGCCGTGCTCGCTTTCATGTCCATGTACGGTGCGTGCGTGATCGTGATGACTTTCCTGCTGCTTGCCACCGGGCTCGATGCCATCACTGCTTTCTCCGCCATCATCGCCAGCATCAACAATACCGGCCCCGGACTCAATCAGGTCGGGCCAGCGATGACTTATGCGGTGCTGACGGATTTTCAGACCTGGGTGTGCACGATCGCGATGCTGCTCGGGCGGCTCGAGCTCTTCGCCCTGCTGATCATCTTCACGCCGGCCTTTTGGCGTCGTTGATTCACGCCGGCCTTTTGGCGTCGTTAATCCACGCCGGCCTTTTGGCATTAGTTAAATTCAGCCGGCTACTGGTAATACTGATTAGCTAACTGCCTCTGGCCCGCGCGTAAAGTTCCAACGTCACTGCCCGCGCAACCGCATGATCGACGACAGGCGCCGGATAGTCGCGACCGATGACGATTCCCGCCTGTGCCTGCTGCGCTTCGCTCATCAGCCACGGAGAGTGTATGAATTTGTCGTTGCAGCCGGCGAGCTCGGGCACGTATTTGCGGATGAACTTTCCCTGTGCGTCGAATTTCTGCGATTGCGTGACCGGGTTGAAAATACGGAAATACGGCTGCGCGTCGCAACCCGTGGATGCCGCCCATTGCCAGCCGCCATTGTTCGCCGCGAGATCGAAATCGATGAGCTGATGGGCGAAATACCGTTCGCCGCGCCGCCAATCGACATGCAGGTCTTTCACGAGGAATGACGCCGCGACCATGCGCAGCCGGTTGTGCATATAACCGGTTGAATTGAGCTGCCGCATCGCGGCATCGACCAGGGGGTAACCCGTGCGCGCCTCACACCAGGCTCGGTACAGACCTTCATCATCGGGAAAGCGAATGGCATCGTATTCCGCGTGGAATGCGTGCTGCGCGACGCGCGGATGATAGTGCAGGATCATGAAATAAAAATCCCGCCAGATCAGTTCCGACAGCCATACCGCAGGGCCGCGGTCTGCGGCCTGCCACGCCGCGCGCACCAGCGCCCGGATGGAGATCGTGCCGAAGCGCAAATGCACCGACAGATACGAAGGCCCTTTCAGAGCCGGAAAGTCGCGCCGCTCGTGGTACACGGCCATGCGCTTCCTGAAATTCCCGAATAGCCGGCTGGCGCCCGTCATGCCCGGTTGAATGCCGAGATCAGGCAGATTCGTCGGCTTGAAGCCGAGATCCGCCAGCGGCGGCATGGTGCCCTCCGCGGCCGGCGGCGCCAGCCGACCGAAATATTTTTCGACCGGGTACGCCTGCATGAAAAACCCGTCGAGGCGCTTCAACCAGGCGTTCTTGTAGGGCGTGAATACGCTGTATGGGCGGCCGTCGCCGGTCAGTACCTCGTCTTTCTCGAATATCACCTGGTCTTTGCACGTGATGAACGCGATGCGCGCGCTGGCCAGCGCAGCGGCCACTGCTTCGTCGCGCGCAACCGCCGCCGGCTCGTAATCGTGATTGGTGAATACCGCGTCGGCACAGAGGCGCTGCGCAAGGGCAGGAATCCCTTCACGCGCACGTTCGTGCAAAACCAGCAGGCCGCCGCCGTGCCGCGCCAGGTCCTGCTGCAATTCGCGCACGCTGTGCCAGATGAATTCGACGCGCCGGTCGTCGCGCCGCGGCAGCAGGTCGAGGATTTCGCCGTCGAATACGAATACGCAGTGCACGCGGCGGCTTTGCTTCAACGCCGTGTAAAGCGCGGCATGATCGAAGCTGCGCAAATCGCGCCGGAACCACACCACCGAGTTTTCGTAGATCACTGCCTGTGCTTTCGTAGTCGACGCGGACATCGCGGCGCTGTCCGATGAAAGGTGCCCCGGCAGAGGGCCGGCAGGGACGAAACGATTGTGAACGGGCGCCCGCGCGTTTACAATAGCGCCGGTCTGATTTTCCGGCACGAGGCAGGCAAAATAGACATCTTAAAATGCAATCGGTGAATCTCACGCACCACTTCCTGATCGCCATGCCCAACATGGCGGATCCGCATTTTTCCAAGACCCTCACTTATATCTGCGAGCACAACGAGCAGGGTGCGCTCGGCCTCGTCATCAACCGCCCGATCGACATGACGCTCGCCAAGCTGCTTGACCAGGTCAGCATTCCCGCGCTGTCGGAGCAATGCGGCCTGATCCCCGTGCACTACGGCGGGCCGGTGCAGACCGACCGCGGCTTCGTGCTGCACGGGCCGCTCGGCAATTGGCAGTCAACGCTCTCAATCGGCCCCGAGATCGGCCTTACGACGTCGAAAGACATCCTCGAAGCTGTCGCGCGGGGCGAAGGACCGCGCCAGATGCTGGTGACCCTGGGCTATGCAGGCTGGGCGCCCGGCCAGCTCGAGCAAGAGCTTGCGCAAAACGCCTGGCTCACCGTCGAGGCGCGCGACGACGTGATTTTCGACATGCCACCCGCGCAACGCCTGCTCGCGGCGATGCAAATGCTCGGCGTCGATTACGCGACCCTGTCCGAAGGCGCCGGCCATGCGTGAGCCGCTGCCGCCGGTGCAAAACGAAAAAAACCCACGTGCTGCCCGTCGTACTCCAACAGGCACGGCGGTGCTCGCGTTTGATTTCGGCGAACAGCGCATCGGCGCGGCCGTCGGCGACACCACCATCGGGATCGCGCACCCGCTAACGACGGTCCATGCCGAAGACAGGAAAACGCGCTATGCCGCGATCGGCGAGCTCGTGCGCGAATGGCGGCCGGCGCGGTTGGTCGTCGGTTTGCCCGCCCATCTGGACGGCACCGAGCACGAGCTATCGCGGCTCGCGCGCAAGTTCGCGCGGGAGCTCGGCGGCCGCTTCGATCTGCCGGTGGAACTCGTCGACGAGCGCCTCACCTCCGTTGCCGCGGAATCGAGTCTGGCGGAAGCCGGCGTCGCCGGCCACAAGCGCAAGCCCGTCATCGATCAGGTCGCGGCATTGCACATTCTGCAAGCCTGGCTAGACGAGCGAACGCGCGCTGCATCATCCGCGCAGGCGCAGCAATGACGGTCAAATCGCCGCCCGACGCCGAACAGCTGCTCACCGCGCTGATCGCCCAGATGCAACCGCACGTCGCGGCCGATACGGGGCTGATCGGCATCGTCACCGGCGGCGCCTGGCTTGCCGAACGTCTGCACGCCGCATTGAAGCTCACCGTACCGTGCGGCACGCTCGATGTGTCGTTCTATCGCGACGATTTCCAGCACAAAGGGCTCAAGCGCCAGGTCGCGCCGTCCGCCATTCCATTCGAAGTCGAAGGCCGTCACCTGATACTGGTCGATGACGTCCTCTATACCGGGCGCACCATACGCGCAGCGATGAACGAGCTCTTCGATTACGGGCGTCCGGCAAGCATACGGCTCGCGTCGCTCGTCGACCGCGGCGGGCGCGAACTGCCGATCGCCGCGCAATTTACCGGCGCCGTGATCGACGTCGGGCAAAGCGTCGAATTGCAGCGCGATGCGCAAGGCCGCCTGAGCCTGGTGATGAGCAAAGAATGACGACAAGGACGACGGCACGATGTTTTTGAACGCCAACCCGCAGCTCAATAAAAACGGCGAGCTGCATCACTTGCTGACGCTCGAGGGCCTGCCCGCCGATATCCTGCGCCAGATCCTCGACACCGCGCAATCGTTCGTCGGCGTCACCCAGCGTGAAGTTAAAAAGGTGCCGCTGTTGCGCGGCAAAGCCATTTTCAACCTGTTTTTCGAGCCGTCCACGCGCACGCGCACGACCTTCGAGATTGCCGCCAAGCGTTTGTCCGCTGACGTGATCAACCTGGCGATCAACGTTTCTTCGCAATCCAAGGGCGAGTCCGTGCTCGACACCGTCGCCAATCTCGCCGCGATGCAGGCCGACATGTTCATCGTGCGCCACAGCCAGAGCGGCGCGCCGCACCTGATCGCGCGCCACGTCAGCGAGGACATCCACGTCGTCAATGCCGGCGACGGCCGCCACTCGCATCCGACGCAGGGCCTGCTCGACATGTTTACGATCCGGCACTACAAGAAGGATTTCACCCAACTGCGCGTTGCAGTCGTGGGCGACATCCTGCATTCGCGCGTAGCGCGATCGCAAATTCACGCTCTGACGACGCTGGGCGTGCCCGAACTGCGCGTGATCGGCCCGCAGACGCTGCTGCCGACGAACGTCGACAGCCTCGGCGTGCACGTCTATCACGATATGGCAAAAGGCCTCAAAGACGTCGACGTCGTCATGATGCTGCGCTTGCAGAACGAGCGCATGCAAGGCTCGTTCGTGCCTTCGCCGCAGGAATTTTTCAAAAAATACGGCCTCACGGCTGATAAGCTCGCGCTCGCCAAACCCGACGCGATCGTGCTGCATCCGGGCCCGATGAACCGCGGCGTCGAGATCGATTCCGACGTCGCCGACGGCAGTCAGTCGGTGATTCTGCCGCAGGTGACGTTCGGCATCGCAATCCGCATGGCGGTCATGAGCATACTGGCGGGAAACTGAAACCGTGATGAGCAATGGGTTATGGGTGATGAGTAAAACGCGTGGCCGCGATTACGAGACGACCCGTGATTTCCATTGCCCATCACCCATTGCCCATTGCCAGCCATTATGAAGATACACATCAAGAACGGCCGCCTGATCGACCCCGCCAGCGGCACCGACGCCAAACAGGATGTATTCATCGCCGCGGGCAAGATCGTGGCGCTGGGCGCGGCGCCCGCCGGTTTCACTGCCAACCGCACCATAGACGCCAGCGGGCTCATCGTCTGTCCCGGGCTGGTCGATCTCGCGGTGCGCTTGCGTGAGCCGGGCTTCGAATACATGGCGACGCTCGATTCCGAAATGCAGGCGGCGGCGGCCGGCGGGGTAACAAGCCTCGCCTGCCCGCCAGACACCGATCCGCCGCTCGACGAGCCGGGACTGGTCGAGATGCTCAAGTTTCGCGCGCGCAATCTGAATCAGGCGCACGTCTACCCGGTCGGCGCGCTGACGCTCGGATTGAAAGGCACGCACCTCACGGAAATGGCCGAACTCACCGACGCCGGCTGCGTGGCGTTCTCGCATGCGGATGCGCCGCTTAGCGACACGCAGCTCCTGTGGCGCGCATTGCAATACGCCGCGACTTTCGATTTTCCGGTATGGCTGCGCCCACAGGACGCCGGGCTCGCCCGCGGCGGCGTCGCGCACGATGGTCAGGTCGCGACGCGGCTTGGCCTGGCCGCCATTCCCGTATGCGCGGAAACCGTGGCACTATCGACGATCCTGCTGCTCGCGCGCGAAACCGGAGCACGCGTCCATCTGTGCCGGATGTCGAGCGCCGAAGGTGTGGAGATGGTGCGCCAGGCCAAGCAGATGAAATTGAAGGTGAGCTGTGACATTTCCATCCACCATGCGCATCTGTCGGAAATGGACATCGGGTATTTCGATGCGAACTGCAATCTGACGCCGCCGTTGCGCAGCCAGCGCGATCGCGACGCCTTGCGCGCTGCCCTCGCCGACGGCACGGTCGACGCGCTGTGCTCCGACCACACGCCGGTTGATGTCGACGCCAAGCAGCTGCCGTTCGGCGAGGCCGAGACCGGCGCCACCGCGGTAGAGTTGCTTCTGCCGCTCACGCTTAAATGGATAGAAGAAGCGCATCTTCCCCTGGCACAGGGACTGGCCCGTATCACGTCCGACCCGGCGCGGCTCCTCGGTATTCACGCCGGCAAGGTCGCGCAGGGCGCAAGCGCGGATCTCTGCGCGTTCGATCCGGCGCGCTACTGGAAAGTCGAGCCGGCGGCATTAAAAAGCCAGGGCAAGAACACCCCGTTTACGGGCGTCGAAATCAAGGGCAAGGTGCGCTACACGCTAGTCGAAGGCCAGGTCGTTTACGAATCTGCGTAAATCCCGCCCGAACCCCGGGCGGCCGGCGGCGTCCAAGCTTGACGTCCTCGATTTAATCCCAATTTTCAGGCTATCTCACATGAATCCATTACTTGATTTCTCCGGGCTGCCGCGCTTCGACGCGTTCAAACCCGAATTTGTCACCCCGGCAGTCGAAGAATTGCTGGCCGCCGGCCGTGCTGTCATTGCGCGGCTGGCGGCCGCCAATGAAAACCCGGACTGGGACAATTTCGTCGCCCCGCTGTACGACGTGACGGAAAAGCTCAATCGCGCGTGGGGGCAGGTCGGCCATCTCAACGCCGTGATGAACAGCCCGGAGCTGCGCGAAGTCTATAACGCGAACCTGCCAAAAATAACGCAGTTTTACACCGAGTTCGGACAGAATCCGCAACTGTTCGCGAAGTACAAGCAGCTTGCCGCGTCCCCGTCCTTCGCGCGTTTAAGCCCTGCTCAGCGCGCGGTTATCGATCACGAGTTGCGCGATTTCCGGCTCGGCGGCGCAGAACTCGCCGCCGACAAGAAGCAGCGCTATACCGAAGTGCGCGAAAAACTGTCGGCGCTGACGTCGCGGTTTTCCGATAACCTGCTTGATGCGACCAATGCGTTTGCGCATTTCGTCGGGAGCGCGACGGAGCTCACCGGCATTCCCGACGACGACCTGCAGTCGGCGCGCGAATCGGCGCAGCAGGACGGCAAGGCCGGCTGGAAATTCACGCTGCACATCCCGTCGTATATGGCTGTGATGCAGTACGCCGACAATCGAGGGCTGCGCGAATTGATGTACCGCGCTTATGCCACGCGTGCCGCCGAGTTTGGCAAACCGGAATGGGACAATACGCCACTCATCACCGAAATCGTCGCGCTGCGCCGCGAGCTCGCGCAACTGCTGGATTTCGCGAGTTTCACCGACTACTCGCTCGCCTCCAAGATGGCGGAATCGCCGCAGCAGGTGCTGCAGTTTCTTGACGAGCTCGCCGGCAAGGCCAAACCGTTCGCCGAGCGCGATCTCGCCGAGTTGAAGCAGTTCGCGCGGGAACACCTCGGGCTGCCCGAGCTCGCCGCCTGGGACGTCGCCTACGCGTCGGAAAAACTGCGCAACGCGCGATACGCGTTTTCCGACCAGGAAGTCAAACAGTACTTTCCGGAAACCACGGTGCTGCCCGGAATGTTCGGACTGATCGAAACCCTGTATGGCCTGACCATTGCACCGGACACAGCACCCGCGTGGCACCCGGAAGTGCGCTTCTTCAGCATCAAGGACGACAAAGGCGCGCTCGTCGGCCAGTTCTATATTGATCTTTACGCGCGGCCGTCGAAACGCGGCGGCGCCTGGATGGACGAAGTCATCGCGCGGCGGCGCATCGCCGGTGGAATTCAAACGCCGGTCGCGTATCTGAACTGCAACTTCGCGCCGCCGGTCGGCGAAGTCGACGGCAAGAAGCGCCCCGCGCTGTTCACGCACGATGAAGTGAACACGCTTTTTCATGAATTCGGCCATGGCCTGCACCACCTGCTGACACGCGTTGAAGAACTCGGCGTGTCGGGCATCAACGGCGTCGAGTGGGATGCAGTAGAACTCCCGAGCCAGTTCATGGAAAATTTCTGCTGGGAATGGCGCGTGCTGGAGCCGATGACTTCGCACATCGAGACGGGCAAGAAACTGCCGAAGGCGCTGTTCGACAAGATGCTCGCCGCCAGGAATTTCCAGAGCGGCATGCAGACGGTGCGCCAGATCGAGTTTTCGCTGTTCGACCTGCACCTGCATTACGACTTCGACGCCGGCGCACAATCGGTCGCCGACCTCCTCGCCTTGATACGCAAGCGGGTGGCGGTAATGATTCCACCCGACTACAACCGGTTCCCCCAGAGTTTCAGCCACATATTCGCCGGCGGCTACGCGGCCGGCTACTACAGCTACAAATGGGCGGAAGTGCTGTCGGCGGACGTCTACAGCCTGTTCGAGGAACGCGGCGTGCTCAACCCCGAAATCGGCTTGCGCTTTCGCGATGAGATTCTCGCCGTCGGCGGCAGCCGTCCCGCGCTCGAATCGTTCGTCGCGTTCCGCGGCCGCCCGCCCAGCATAGACGCGCTGTTGAGGCATAACGGCATGAGCGACCGAGCAGGGGCCCCGGCATAAGCTGGGGATGCGAGCAACGCGAATGCCGTCGAGTTGCCGAATCGACCAACGTGAAATAGCCACACCCTCAACTGAGGCAACGGCATGAGCGACCGAGCAGGGGCCCCAGCGTAAGGCCGGGGATGCGAGCAACGGGAATGCCGTCCGAACCGGCCAATTCCAAATCTCGACGAGTTAACTGAGGCAACGGAATAAGCGAACAGGCCGCCGCGGCGCCGTGACCTGCGTCCTACCGACCGCTCAGGCGTTGTGCTATAAAAGCGGCGAGTGCCACGAACCGGGGGAAGTTGCATCATGAAAATCTGGACGCTGCTCATCCTGACGGGATACGCCGCCTTCGCCGCCGGCGCGGAAATGTACCGCTGGGTCGACGAAAAAGGCGTGGTCAATTACACGCCGTATCCGCCGCCGGCCAATATCAAAAAGGTCGAACAGAAAAAACTCGGCGACAATTCCGTGCAGACCGGCGACGTGCCTTACAGTCTGCAGCTGGCGACCAAAAATTTTCCGGTCACGTTTTATTCGACGGTCGAATGCGGCCCGCCGTGCAAAGCTGCGCGCGCGCATCTCGACAAGCGCGGCATTCCCTATAGCGACAAGAATCCATCCAAGGGGACGCCTGCCGATTTCGAAGCCTTCAAGAAACTAGGCGGCGGCGGACTTGAATTGCCACTGCTGAAAGTGGGCGAACTGAGAACGCTCAAGGGCTACCTCGCCGAAGACTACGACTCGGCGCTCGACCAGGCCGGCTATCCGAGCACCGCGATTCCCGGCGTCAAGCCCGCGGCGAAGTCCGAAGCCAAGCCCGACTCCCCGGTCGCGCAGCCCGCGGCTCCCGCCAAATAATGCGGGTTGCCACCTGGAACGTTAACTCGCTCAAGGTTCGCCTGCCACAGGTCCTCGCCTGGCTCGCCGCGCAGCAGCCCGACGTTCTTTGCCTGCAGGAAACCAAGCTCGAGGACGCGAAATTCCCGGCGCAGGAAATTCAGGCCGCCGGCTATCAGGTTTTGTTCAGCGGCCAAAAGACCTATAACGGCGTCGCGATACTCAGCAAAGAACCCGCGACCGCGGCGCAGGCATCAGTACCGGGTTACGACGACCCGCAGAAACGCGTGTTGGCGGCGACCATCAACGGCGTGCGCGTCGTCTGCCTCTATGTGCCGAACGGTCAGAGCGTCGAATCGGACAAATACCGCTATAAGCTCGATTGGCTCGCGCGGACGACGGCGTGGCTTGCCGCCGAACTCGCTGCCAATGAGCGTCTCGTGGTAGTCGGCGATTTCAACATCGCGCCCGACGATCGCGACGTGCACGATCCGAAGGCTTGGGAAGGCCAAGTGCTATGCAGCGCGCCGGAACGCGCGGCATTTCAGCAATTGCTTGCGGGCGGGCTGGCGGATAGCTTTCGCCTGTTCGAGCAACCGGCGGCATCGTTCAGCTGGTGGGATTACCGCGTCAACGCGTTCAAGCGCAAGATGGGCTTGCGTATCGATCACGTATTGCTAAGTCCGCGCCTCGCGAAGAGTTGCACCGCGTCTGTAATCGATATCGAACCGCGCAAGAACGAGCGCCCTTCGGACCACGCACCGGTTACGGCCGAATTCACGCTTGACTAGGTAGGCGCTAAGCGGGCTGCTCAGTCTTCCCCGCCTTTGCCGGCGTCGAGGCCGAGTTCTTGGATCTTGCGCGTGAGCGTATTGCGCCCCAGCCCCAGTAACTGCGAGGCTTCGATACGGCGGCCGCCGGTATGTGCGAGCGCGCGCGTGATCAGTGCTTTTTCGAACTGTTGCCCGAGCACGTCCATCAATCCCGATTCACCCCGGTTCAGCGCGTTAGCGACCTCACGCTCGAGCGCGCCTATCCAGTTTTCACTGGCCAAGCCGCCGGCGTCGACGCGCAGTTCCGAGGGCAGATCATTGACGTCCACGCTCACGCCGGGCGCCATCACAGTCAGCCAGTGGCACAGGTTTTCGATCTGGCGCACGTTGCCGGGAAAATCCTGCGCGCTCAGGAATTTCAAGGCGGCGTCCGTCAGGCGCTTGGCCTCGACCACGAGTTCGCGCGCGCTCTTGGCGAGAAAATGCTTCGCGAGCAACGGTATGTCTTCGCGCCGCTCCCTCAGCGGCGGCAGACGCAGCCGGATTACATTCAGCCGGTGAAACAGGTCTTCACGGAACAAGCCCTGCTTCACGCGGACTTCGAGGTCCTGGTGGGTCGCCGCGATCACGCGCACGTTGGCCTTTATCGGCTGGTGCCCGCCGACGCGGTAGAACTGGCCGTCCGACAGGACCCGCAACAACCGTGTCTGCAGGTCGGCCGGCATGTCACCGATTTCATCGAGGAACAACGTGCCGCCGTCGGCCTGCTCGAAGCGCCCGCGCCGCATGGTTTGCGCGCCAGTGAACGCGCCGCGCTCATGACCGAACAGTTCCGACTCGAGCAGGTCCTTGGGAATCGCCGCGGTGTTGATCGCGATGAACGGTTTTGCCGCGCGCGGACTATGCCGGTGCAGCGCGCTCGCCACGAGTTCCTTGCCGGTGCCCGATTCGCCCGTTATCAGCACGGTCGCGTGCGATTGCGCCAAGCGGCCGATGGCACGGAATACCTCCTGCATCGCGGGCGCCTGACCGAGTATTTCTGGCTCGGCCGCAGGCGCTTCCACGACGTCCTCCTGGCGCGTACTCTCTTCCATCGCGCGGCGAATCAGGTCGACCGCGTGATCGACGTCGAATGGCTTCGGCAGATATTCGTAAGCGCCGCCCTGGAACGCCGCCACCGCGCTCTCGAGGTCCGAATACGCCGTCATGATGATGACCGGCATGTGCGGGTAGCGCTGCTTGGCCTGCTGCAGGAGCTCCAATCCCGATTCGCCGGGCATCCGGATATCGCTTACCACCAGTTGCGGCGTCTCGCTGCCGAGCACGCCGAGCGCCTCGTCGGCCGACGAGAATGTTTTGAATGCGATGTTCTCGCGGGTCAGCGCCTTTTCGAACACCCAGCGTATCGAGCGATCGTCATCTATGATCCAGACGGGTTTCATGTTTTTTCAATCTCACTGTAATTGATTGGCAGCAGCAGCGTAAACGTCGTCTCACCCGGCGCGCTGTCGAATGTAATCGTGCCGCCGTGTTGCGTGACGAACGTCTGCGCGAGCGTCAGCCCGAGGCCGGTGCCGCCCTCGCGGCCCGACACCAGGGGATAAAAAATCTTTTCGCGCATGTCGTCGGGTATGCCGGGTCCGTTGTCGATGATTTGCACTACCAGCGCGTGCTTATAGCGTTTGCGCGCGACCGTGACCTGGCGGGCGATGCGTGTCTTCAGCGCGAGGCGGCCCCGGCCTTTCATCGCCTGCGCTGCGTTGCGCGCGATATTGAGCACGATCTGGATCATCTGCTCCTTGTCGCCTTTGAGCAGCGGCACGCTGGTATCGTAGTCGCGCCGTATCGCGATACCCTGCGGAAACTCGGCGAGTATGAGGCTGCGCACGCGCTCGAGCACTTCGTGTATGTTGAGCGGCGCCGGCTGCGGCAGGCGGTGTGGCGTGAGCAGGCGATCCATCAGCGACTGCAAGCGGTCCGCCTCTTTCATGATGACTTGCGTGTACTCGTGCAGGCCGGGCCGCTCGAGCTCATGGTCGAGCAGCTGCGCCGCGCCGCGGATGCCGCCCAGCGGGTTTTTGATTTCGTGCGCCAGATTGCGGATCAACTCGCGGTTCGCCTGGCTTTGATCCTGCAGCCGTTCTTCGCGCTCGATCTTGATCTGCTGTTCGATATGCCGGAACTCGAGCAGCAGGCCTTTCCAGCCGGCGACCCAGCCCTCGATTTCGACCGGCGACAGCGTGCAGCTCAAGTGCAGCTTGCCATGCCCGGCGGCGCCGATTTTGAGATCGTGCTCGGTGTAGCTGCAATTGTTCGTGCGCGCGTAATCGATCGCCGCGCCCAGCACGCGGTCGTTTTCGAATGTCTCTGCGATGGTGTTTCCCACTAGGCTCTTGCTGCTCAACTCAAATAAATTTTCGGCGGCCGGATTGGCGAAGCGTACGACGAGCTCGCGGTCGACGATAACAATAGCTGTCGCGAGAAGATCGAGCCCTGCTAATGCAGCAACCGTCATGTGTGGATATCTGAAGTAAGTTGAGCAAGAATCAGACCAGGCATGACGCCCGGCCGCGGGCACAACGAAACCGAATCAAACGCGCGCGAACTGCAATCAAGTCCGGGTTATTTGATGTTCGCGATTTCTTTCCTGAGGCTTTCGACGTTAGTTTCGTGCAGCTTGACCGTGTTTTCGTACGGCTTCAGGCGTTCTTCGACGCGCGCATAGTTTTTTTCAGCGCCGAGTCGCACGTCCCGCTGCTCGGAGAGCTGCTTTTTCGCAGCGTCGAGCTGCTGCTGTTCCTGTGCCAATTCCTGCTCGAGGATCCTGCGCCGGCCGGCGTCGCGGCTGCGCTGCGTATCGCTGTCGACGCTGGGAAAATTCGCGGGCTTCTGCTGCGGCAGCTGCGCCGCGCGCGACGGCGCGCTCGCGGCATTCGGCGGATCGAGATTGAGCCCTTTGCAGCCTCTCGCGTCGCCCTTCACATTGGTGTAACGCGTATTGCCGTCGGTATCTGTGCATTTCCACATTTCCGCATAAGCCGACGGCACGATGCATGTGGCCAGCAACAAAACCCATATTCTCATAGCGATCCTCGGGTAGCCCTGAACAACGGGCGATACCTGGGGCGGTTGACGCCGCGTCTCCCAGTGGTCGCGCTAAGTCTATGTCAGAAAAATTGAACTTACAATGAAGCGCGTCACGCGCGCGCGCTAAAAACGCGACAGGGCGGGAACTCCCGCCCTGTCGTGCCGTGTAGTAAGTCGAACCCTTTTACAGGCTGTAATACATATCGAACTCGACCGGATGGGTCGTCATGCGGAAGCGCGTGACTTCTTCCATCTTGAGCGCGATGTAAGCGTCGAGCATGTCGTCCGAGAAGACGCCGCCAGTGGTCAGGAAGCCGCGGTCTTTGTCGAGATGCTCCAGCGCCATGTCGAGCGACGAGCAGACATTCGGCACCTTCTTCGCCTGCGACGGCGGCAGGTCGTAGAGGTTCTTGTCGATCGGATCGCCGGGATGGATCTTGTTCTGCACGCCGTCCAGACCCGCCATCATCATCGCGGTGAAAGCAAGATACGGGTTCGCCGTCGGGTCCGGAAAGCGAATTTCCACGCGGCGCGCTTTCGGATTGGTCACGTACGGAATACGGCAGGATGCAGAACGGTTGCGTGCCGAGTATGCCAGGTTGATCGGCGCTTCGAAGCCGGGCACCAGGCGCTTGTACGAGTTGGTGCCGGGATTGGTGATCGCGTTGAGCGCCTTGGCATGCTTGATGATGCCACCGATGTAGAACAGCGCGAATTCGGACAGGCCTGCATAGCCGTTGCCGGCGAACAGGTTCTCGCCGCCTTTCCAGATCGACTGGTGCACGTGCATGCCGGAGCCGTTGTCCCCGACCACCGGTTTGGGCATGAACGTCGCGGTCTTGCCATAGGACGAGGCAACCATCTGCACCGTGTATTTCAGAATCTGGTTCCAGTCGGCGCGCTTCACCAGCTTTTCGAACTTGGTGCCGATCTCGCATTGGCCGGGCGCCGCCACTTCGTGGTGGTGCACTTCGACTTCTACCCCCTGCTGTTCGAGCGCGATGCACATTGCGTTGCGAATGTCCTGCAAAGAGTCGACCGGCCCGACCGGAAAGTAACCGCCCTTGACCGGCGGACGGTGTCCCATGTTGCCGCCTTCGATATCTTCGCCGGAACTCCATGGCGCTTCTTCCGACTTGATCTTGACCGAGGAACCGGACATGTCGACGTTCCAGGTAACCGAATCAAAAATGAAAAATTCGGGTTCCGGGCCAAAGTAAGCGGTGTCGCCCAGGCCGGACGACTTCAAATACGCTTCGCCGCGCTTGGCGATGGAGCGCGGATCGCGATCGTAGCCTTTGCCGTCGGACGGCTCGATCACGTCGCACGAGATGTTGAGCACCGGCTCGTCGGTGAACGGGTCCATGCGCGCCGAATCCGGGTCCGGCATCAGCAGCATGTCGGAGGCTTCGATGCCTTTCCAGCCCGCGATCGACGAGCCGTCGAAGGCATGGCCGTCGGTGAATTTCTCTTCGTTGAACGCCTTAGCGGGGACCGATACGTGCTGCTCCTTGCCGCGCGTGTCCGTAAACCTGAAATCGACAAACTTGACTTCGTTGTCTTTGACCATCTTCATTACATCGGCTACCGCCATTGTTTTCTCCCTTACGAGTGCTTGTTTATCAAAAACGGACAATTCCGGATTGCTTGATTCAGCACGAAATATGCCATGCCCAAAACCAGGGAAAACATTGTGCCATAAGCGATTTTGGGTGGCACGAGAAGTCGCGCCGCACCGCTTTTGTGCAAAATCGCGCCGGCCGCCCCTTTAAGGTGCGAGTGGCCGGCCGCCACTTAGGCGTAAAATTTTGCTTTTAACCCCAGATAGAGAAACCACATGGCCGGCATCGATGAAATTTTGAAAACGGCGCGAGCACGGGCGCGCGAGAATGCCTTGCCGTACGAGGGTGCATTGCTGCCCGCGGAGGCGCAGGCACTGCTGCAACAGAAACCGGGGGCCAAGCTCGTGGATGTGCGCAGCCGCGCCGAGCTCGATTTCGTCGGCCGCGTTCCCGGCGCTGTGGAAATCGAATGGAAAAGTTATCCGGGCATGCAGCCAAATCCGCAATTCGTCGAGCAGCTCACGCAAAAGGTCCCGCTCGACGCGACCGTGATGTTCCTCTGTCGCAGCGGCGGCCGTTCGCATGAAACCGCGCTCGCTGCGGAACAAGCGGGCTATCGCGACGCTTACAACGTGCTGCAGGGGTTCGAAGGCGATCGCGACGACAAGGGCCACCGCAACACCGTCGGCGGCTGGCGCGCCCAAGGCCTGCCGTGGGCGCAAAGCTGAGCGGCGTTGCTGAGTGATTGAGTGATTTGAATAGATGGGCATCAATAACCTAATCCCCTAATCACTTGATCACTTGATCACGCCCCTCAAGCCTGCCAGCTCACGAGACCAAAGTAACCGGTCGCCAGCACGACAATACCGAATGCAATGCGGTACCAGGCAAATGGCGTGAAATCGTGGCTTGCGATGTAGCGCAACAACCAGCGCACGCACAAAAATGCTGTCGCAAACGACACCATCATTCCCACCGCGAAAAGGCCGATATCTCCGGCGTCGAACAGCGCGCGGTTTTTGCATAGATCGTAGGCGCCGGCGGCGATCAGCGTCGGCACCGCCAGAAAAAAAGAAAATTCAGTGGCGGCGCGCCGTGACAATCCGAACAGCAGGCCGCCGACGATCGTAGCGCCTGAACGCGACGTGCCGGGGATCAGCGCGAACGCTTGCGCGCAACCAACTTTCAGCGCATCGAGCCACGACATATCGTCAACGCTCTGCACGCGGATCACGTGCGTCCGCCGTTCTGCCCACAGGATGATCAGGCCGCCGACAATGAAAGCCACCGCGACCGGCACCGGCTTGAACAACGCCGCCTTGATGTATTTTCCGAACGCGAGGCCGAGCACGGCCGCCGGCAGAAACGCAATCGCGAGATTGAGCGCGAACCGCTGCGCCTTGCGGTCGTGCGCGAGGCCGGTAACGAGATGCGCGAAGCGCGCGCGATATTCCCAAACGATCGCCAGCATCGCGCCTGTCTGGATCACGATCTCGAATATCTTGCCTTTTTCGTCGTTGAAGCCGAGCAATTGTCCGACGACGATCAAGTGTCCGGTGCTGGAAACCGGCAGGAATTCGGTCAGGCCTTCGACCGCGCCGAGTATGATGACCTTGATCCACAGCATGAAATCCATTGCTCGCATTGTAACTGCAAACTGCCTGCGTATTCATGCGCCGGACGGCGCGCTAAACTGTCGCAGCATCCGCTGCGCTGCAAGCGTGCATATTGGATTGCGAATAACCAGACTCCATGCAACCTGAATTGACATCGCTCGCGGGCATTGGCTTTCGCGCCGCGCACTACCGGCAGTTTGTCGAGGGCAGCCCGCGCGTCGGCTGGCTCGAGGTGCACAGCGAGAATTATTTCGGCGACGGCGGATACGATCTGCATGTACTCGAGCACGTGCGGCGCAATTACCCGCTGAGCCTGCACGGCGTCGGACTGTCGCTGGGATCCGCCGACGGTCTGCGCGAAATGCACCTCGCAAAATTGCAGCGCCTGGTCGCGCGCGTCGACCCCTTGCTCGTATCCGAACACCTGTGCTGGGGTGCATACGGCGACCGTCATTTCAACGACCTCCTGCCCCTGCCTTATACCGAAGAAGCGCTCGCTCTGATGGCAAACCGCGTCGATCAGGTGCAGGCCCGGTTAGGGCGCCGCTTACTGGTCGAAAACGTTTCGAGCTATCTGCAATATCGCGATTCGACAATTCCGGAGCTCGAGTTCATCGCCGCCCTCGCGCAGCGCAGCGGCTGCGGGGTGCTGCTCGATATCAATAATCTTTACGTGAATTCAATCAATCACAGTTTCGACGCGGCCGCCGCACTGGCTGCCTTGCCCGCGCAGAGTGTCGATGAGATTCACCTCGCCGGGCACACGCGCAACGCGCTTTGCCTCATCGACGACCACGGCTCGCGCGTCACTGACGAGGTGTGGCGACTGTATCAGGCCGCGCTTGCGCGCTTCGGCGCCAGGCGCACGCTGATTGAATGGGACACCCGCATTCCCGAACTCGAAGTGCTGCTCGACGAAGCGCGCAAAGTCGAAACATTGCTGGCGCCCGCGCATGCCTGACCTCGCTGCCCTTCAGGACTTGGTCAGCACCGCGTTGAGCGACAGCGCGCGCAGCCAAAATGCACTGCCGTTGATTGCTGGCGATCCCGCCCGCGCGCGCGACCGCCTCGCAATATATCGCGCCAACATTGTTGCGAACGCGGCGCTCGCGTTGGCAGCGGCCTATCCGATCGTGCGCAAGCTGGTCGGCGCGGAATTCTTCGCCGGCCTTGCGCACGCGTACCTCGACGCACATCCTTCACCCAGCGGTGACCTCAATGCGTTCGGCGCGCAACTCGCGGAGTTCGTGCGCGCGTTTGCACCCGCGCAAGCGCTGCCTTATCTGGCCGACGTCGCACGTTTGGAATGGCTCGTGCACAGAGCGCACTATGCCGCCGACCATGCGCCGCTCGACGTTAGCCGGCTCGCTTCAATACGCGAAAATGAGTATCCGCGACTGAAGCTGACGCTGCACCCGGCAGTCGCCACATTGTCGTCGGCGTGTCCGCTCTTTCGCCTGTGGGAAGTGCACCAGGACGACTATCGCGGCGAGATAGCGGCCGACCTCGGCAGCGGCGGGGAAGCGATCGTCGTCTGCCGTCCGCAGTATCGCGTGACGGTCGCGAAACTATCGCGCGCGGAAGCAGTTTTTCTCGACGCGGCCGCGCAGGGCGAACTTCTCGGCGTTGCACTGGAACGCGCGCTCGCCGCACATGACGGATTCGATCTCGCAGCGAGCCTGCAAAACTGGACCGCGGCGAATATCATCGTCGCGCTGGACGTAGCCGCGTGAAAACAAGACGGCCGCGGAAGCGGCCGTTTTTGGGGAACGCAAACCACCGTCAGGCCTTGGAATAAATCTCCGCGCCTTTTTTGACGAATTCGATCGCTTTTTCTTCCATGCCCGTTTTTGCCAGCTCCGTCAGCGCGGCCTGCTCGTCGACGCCCTGCTTCGCCGCGTATTCGCGCACGTCCTGCGTGATTTTCATCGAGCAGAAATGCGGCCCGCACATCGAGCAGAAATGCGCGAGCTTGGCGCCCTCCTGCGGCAGCGTTTCGTCGTGGAATTCCTTGGCCTTGTCCGGATCGAGGCCGAGATTGAATTGGTCGTCCCAGCGAAATTCGAAGCGCGCTTTCGACAGGGCGTTGTCGCGTATCTGCGCGCCCGGGTGGCCCTTCGCGAGATCCGCCGCATGCGCGGCAATCTTGTACGCCATGATGCCGTCCTTGACGTCGTTCTTGTCGGGCAACCCGAGATGTTCTTTTGGCGTCACGTAGCACAACATCGCCGTGCCGTACCAGCCGATCATGGCCGCGCCGATAGCACTGGTGATGTGATCGTAGCCGGGCGCGATATCGGTCGTCAGCGGTCCCAGCGTATAGAACGGCGCCTCCTTGCAATATTTCAACTGCAGATCCATGTTCTCTTTGATGAGGTGCATGGGCACATGGCCCGGGCCTTCAATCATGGTCTGCACGTCGTGTTTCCACGCCACATCGGTTAACTCGCCGAGCGTTTTCAATTCGGCGAGCTGCGCTTCATCGTTGGCGTCATAGCCCGAGCCGGGACGCAATCCGTCGCCGAGCGAGAACGACACGTCGTACGCTTTCATGATGTCGCAGATGTCCTCGAAATGCGTATAGAGGAAAGACTCCTTGTGGTGCGCGAGGCACCATTTCGCCATGATGGAGCCGCCGCGCGAGACGATGCCGGTCATGCGTTTAGCCGTCATTGGAATGTACGCGAGCCGCACGCCCGCATGGATGGTGAAATAATCGACGCCCTGCTCGGCCTGCTCGATCAGCGTGTCGCGGAACATTTCCCACGTCAGCTCTTCGGCCTTGCCGTCGACTTTCTCGAGCGCCTGATAAATTGGCACGGTGCCGATGGGCACCGGCGAATTGCGGATGATCCATTCGCGCGTCTCGTGAATGTTCTTGCCGGTCGACAAATCCATCACCGTGTCGCCGCCCCAGCGCGTCGACCACGTCATTTTCTCGACTTCCTCGGCGATCGAGCTCGACAGCGCCGAATTGCCGATGTTGGCGTTGATCTTGACCAGGAAATTGCGGCCGATGATCATCGGCTCGGTTTCCGGGTGATTGATGTTGGCCGGGATGATCGCGCGGCCGCGCGCCACTTCATCGCGCACGAATTCAGCCGTCATGACCTTGGGGATAGCCGCGCCGAAACTCTGACCGGGATGCTGGCGCGTGATGAGCTCAGGCAGGCCGTCGCGCCGCTGGTTCTCGCGGATCGCGATGTATTCCATCTCCGGCGTGATGATGCCCTGTCGCGCATAGTGCATTTGCGAGACATTCATCCCGGCCTTCGCGCGGCGCGGATGGCGCTTCAGGTTAAAGCGCAACTCGGCGAGCTTCGGGTCAGCAGCGCGGCCGCGGCCATAAGCCGAGGTCAGGTCGGGCAACCACTCGGTGTCGTCGCGCTCGGTTATCCATTTCTCGCGCAGCGGCGCGAGGCCCGATCGAATATCGATTTTCACCGCCGGATCGGTGTACGGGCCGGACGTGTCGTAGACATAAATCGGCGGGTTCTTTTCCGCACCCATTTCGGCCGGCGTATCCGACTGGCTGATTTCGCGCATCGGCACCTTGAGATCGGGCCGCGAGCCTTCGACATATATCTTGCGCGAATTGGGCAGCGATTTGACGGCCGCTTCGTCGACATGCGCCGTGGCGCTCAGGAACTTTGGATTCGCATTCATGGTTGCTCCTTGCGTGAACACAGGAAGGAGCGGCGCCGATACACGGAATTTGCGCCACGCTTCCCTGCGGCGGCATTATCCGCATCAGGTTCGAAGGGTCTTTCTCACCCGGCAATTGACGCCAACTGCGCCCGCCAGGACCCCCAACGTGTGGCGTTCAAGCTACTGGAATTATGTGATAATTGCAAGCTCGAATCACCCCCTGATCAATCGTGTTTCAAGGCGCAATCATGAACGCTCCTATGGATGTCGAACGCGCGCGCTTCAACATGGTGGAACAGCAGATCCGCACCTGGGAAGTGCTCGACCAGAACGTGCTGGATTTGCTGTTCGCCGTGCGGCGCGAGGATTTCGTGCCCGCGCAGTACCGCAGCCTCGCTTTCGTCGACATGGAAATTCCGCTGACGGGCAGCGCCAATACCGGCGAGCGCATGCTCGCGCCCAAGCTGGAAGCGCGCATGCTGCAGGAGCTTGCGATCAAGCGCTCCGATCGCATACTCGAAGTCGGCACCGGCAGCGGCTATATGACGGCGCTGCTGGCGCGGCGCGGCGCGCATGTCACGAGCGTCGAAATTAATCCGGCATTGAGCGCCGCGGCGGCCGCCCGCTTGAGCGCGCACGACATCACGAACGTCACCCTCGAAATCGGTGATGCCGCGCACGGCTGGCAGCAGGGCGCGCCGTATGACGCGATCGTGCTCACTGGTTCCGTGCCCGTACTGACGGAAGAATTTCAGCGCAGCCTCAAGCCCGGCGGACGCCTGCTTGCCGTCGTGGGCGAAGCGCCCGTCATGTCAGCGCGCCTGACGACGTGCGCAAGCGGCGGCGCGTGCAGCGCGGTTACGCTGTTCGAAACGTGCATACCGGCGCTGCGCAACGCGACGCAACCTGCAAGGTTCGTATTTTGATCGGTGAATTGCAGGCGACGGCCTTGCAGCAGTGGCTCGCTGATAAAGCGCGCGGCGCGCCGCTGATCCTGGACGT